>PUMJ01000046.1 GCA_003551305.1 Candidatus Brocadiaceae bacterium | reverse complement strand
GGGCGCGTGCCCCGTTGCCCCCGCGAGGAGGTCAGGCCATGGAGCGCGTCGTACTCGGTCTGCTGGCAGCCAGCGCGTCTCTGCTGCTGGCAGGATGCGGCGTATGCCACGCCCGGGAGGCCATAGGCACAGGATTTGATCCGGACACGCTCCAGGAGCTGGTCGTCGGCCGCACGACGCGGGAAGAGGTCATCGAGCTGCTCGGCCCGGAGTACATCCAGGAGGAGTCGCCCGACGCCATCCGTTTCGAACGCATCACCGCCGAGGCGAGCGTCAGGGCCTGGGGCGCCCGTTGCGAGGCCGTCCGCGAGGGCGTGCGCATCGAGTTCAAGGACGGCGTCGTGTCCGGCTACCGGGCGCTCGGCGACGACCGCGTGACGGGCATCCGCATGCAGGAGTGAGGCGCCCGGCAGGAAGGACGACAGGCCATCGGGCGGCAACGGGAAAGAAGGCTATCAGGTGAGGCGAAAGGCGAAGACGATGAGACAATTCGTGCAAGAGCGTGGCTTTCTTGCCGCTCTGGTGCTGGCCGGCCTCTTGTGGGTGGGCCCGGCCGTCAGCGGGGCGCCGCCCGTTACTGAGCACGAGGCCGCGTCGGGCCGGACAGCGCAGGCAGAACAGGCCGAGCAGGACCCCGTGGCCCGGGAGCTGGCGCGCCGCCGGCAGTGGGATTTCCGCGACCTGCCCCTGCGGGAAGTCGTCGAGTTCATGAGGGAGGTGACCGGGCTGGACTACCTGCTCTACCAGGAGGACATCCCGCCCGACGGCGCGCCGGTCACACTCAGCATCACCGCAGACCTGGAGACCGCGCTGGACCTCATCGCCGAAATGACCGACATGGCATGGCGGCTGCGGGAGGGGGCGATCCTCATCGGCCGGCCCGAGAGCCTGGAGACGTACGAGACGCGCGTCTATGTGGTGACCGATCTGCTGGTGGACTTCGGTGATGCCACGGCGCCGCCCCGGGGGCTGGAGGAGCGCACGACGGCCCTGGCGACCCTCATCCAGCGCCTCTGTGCGCCGGGCACGTGGCATGAACTGCCGACCCCCGCTCCGACGGAGCGCCGCCGCGCCCCCGGGCAGGCTCCCCTGCGGCAGCCCCGCACGGCGCCGCAGCCGCCCTTCGGCGGGCCCGCCCGGGACCGGTCGGGTCAGGCCCGGCCGTCGCCTTTCGGTGAAGCCGCCCGCGATCCGTGGGACCAGGTTCCGGAACCGGTCCTGCCCCAGGTCGAGGAAGACGTACACCGCGGCCGGGTGGGCTGGCTGCAGCACCAGCCGGGCCGCATCGTCGTGCACCACACCGTCGAGGTCCATGGGCAGATCCGGGACCTGCTCGAGTCCCTGCGGGGCCGCCCCCCGCGCACCTCGCGCCGGCCCACACGCCGCGCGCTCTGACCAACAACCGCCCGAAGAGGACACCATGGTCGAGGTGATCGCGCACAGGGGAGCCGCCGCGCTGGAACCGGAGAACACCCTGCGGGGGTTCCGGCGCGCCGTCGAACTGGGGGCGGATTGGACGGAGTGCGACGTGCACCTGACCGCCGACGGCCGGCTGGTCGTCATCCATGACGAGACCGTGGACCGCACCACGGACGGGACCGGCGCCGTGGGCGAGATGCCGCTGGAGCAGGTGCGGGCGCTGGACGCCGGGGGCGGCGAGCGCGTGCCGACCCTGCAGGAGGTGCTCCAGCTCGTGCGCGGGCGCATCCGACTCCAGGTCGAACTGAAGGGGGAGGGCGTCGAGGAGGCTGCCCTGCGCGCCGTCGAGAGCGCTGACATGCTGGGGCAGGTGCTGTTCACCTCTTTCCATCCGGAGCGCATCAGGCGGGTGAAGGACCTGGAGCCCGCGGCGGAGGTGGCGGCGCTGACGTCCGATCCGGCCGACGATACCGTGCGGCAGGCGCTGAATTGCGGCGCGGGCAGCCTGCACGTGCACTACAGGAAGCTGACGTGGGGGCTGGTGGAGCAGGCGCACGAGGCCGGCCTGCTGGTGGGGGCGTGGAACCCGGACGCCGAGCCGCAGTGGCGCGCCATGCTGGCGCTGGGCGTGGACGTGCTGGGTACCAACCGCCCGGACGCGCTGCTGCGCATGCTGGGCCGCCTGTGAATGAAACGCCGCCGCTCAGAAAGAGGTGGCGGAATAGATGGTGCGGAAAAAGTGCGCCCGCCGAAGGCGCGTCGGGGTGCCATGGGCGACCGAGACGACGACCTTCGCCTGCGTGCCCCGGGCGTTGATCGGGTATACCTGGAACGTGTAGTAGAAACCCGCGTAGTCGCTGTGCTCCCAGCCGAAGGCGATCGGCGCGCCGGCCCTGTGGGCGGTGGCGATGGAGTGGCCCATCCCCCGGTCCCGCTCGGAGTCGTCCCACTCGAACGTCCACAGGCTCCCGTTCGGTTCGACTGAGCTGTAGCGTATCCACTCCTCGTTCAGCATGATGTAACCGCTGGGCGGCGGCTGGAAGGCGTCTATCGGGTCGGGGTCGCCGCGGGCCACCAGGTAAGTCTCCTCGTCGGGTTCGCCCGGCGCTTCCAGGTCTTCTTCCAGCACGAACACCCAAGTCCTGGGTTGGAGGACAGGCGCCCCGGCCTCATGGCTGAGCTGCTCGGTACCCCACACGCCCCGGGCAACTCCCGTGAACCGGGCGTCATCGAGGTCGGTATGCCACATCCACTCCCGCCCGACGAGCAGCGGCCCGACGCTGCGCTCCAGGCCCGCTCCCGCCCAGATGGGCCAGAGGTTGAAGGCGGCGCCCGGGTGGGCCGCGTTCGCCTCCGTGGAGTCCACCCAGATTTCACCGTCGGTCTCCCCCAGGTCGCCGTCGAGCCTCGTCACCGCGAACATCGTCCGGAACGGCGCCCCGCGTATCTCCGACAGCATCTCCTCGGCGATGTAAGCGGCCGTGCGGCGCTCGACCGCGTCCTTGTGCATGGCGCTGGCCGTCACAAACAGCCCGGTAATACCGACCGCGCCGAGCAGGAAGATGCCCAGTGCGAACAGGATCTCAATCAGCGTCAGGCCGGACCTGTCGGCCAGTCGTCCCTTCAGCCACGCCATGGTTTTCCTCTCCTCTACTCTCACCGTAGACGGCTGTTTCACGGCAGAGACCGCAGAGAAAGACGAAAGAAAGCTATGAACTGCTTCTCGCTTTTCTGTCATCCCACTGTCCTCAGGGTCTGTCTTTGGTCGTGAGCCACGCCGCAGGCGGGGACGTCGTGTCGTTGTGGTTAGCTTTCGGGTCCTCTGCCGCTAAACCGTGGTGCGCCATTGCCGTAATCCCGTCAGCCGTCGTTGTCGTTCTCTGCCGTTCTCTGCGCCCTGTGTTGTGAGTCCGTTGTCGTTACCGGCCCCAGTGTTCGCGGGCGGCCGGGTTGTAGAAGGCGCGGGCAAACGTGCTGCCGAACCTCACCTCGTCGCCGGCTGCGTGGGTCTCTTGCGCCGTGCCCCGCACGCCGCGCTGCAGGCCCACAAAGACGCCTCCGCGCTCGTCGGGCACGAATTCCCGGAACCATATCCACTCGTCGTTGATCCGGATGTAAGGCCACTGCTCGTTATAGGCCGGCAGGGAACCGTTGACGGCGATCGCGTCCGCGGCCTCCTGGCGCACCTGCAGCGTTCGGCCGGTCGGGAACTCCTCGGTCGGCTCCACCACCAGTACAACCTTGAAGGCCCGCGGGAAGATGTTGTTGCTCAGGTCGTCGGCCTCGCTGTCGGGGTCGTAGAGCTCGAAATCATTGTCCGTTCGCGCGCTGTCCCAACTGAGCAATGGTGGGTTGTACGTTTCCGGAGTGTAGGGGTCGGGCCACGGGAAGAACGGAAGGTCGATCCGGTTGCCGTCGTCATCTTGCACCCATAGAAGCCACGTTGCCGTATACTGCGACCAGCAGCGCACCTCGAAGTGGAGTATGTTTTCGGCGATGGGGGAGAGGTTCTCGGCGGCGAAGACCGAGTCATCCGGCTCTTCGGCAAGGGGCCTGAGCTGGCCGCGATGCAGCCTGCGGTCGTCATCGAGCACATAGCCCACTTCCATCAGGTTCTCCTCATCGTCCGCATCGTCGGCGATGTTCCGGATGACGCGCACGAACCGGAGCCGCTGGCGACCGTTGGCGTCCTCGTCCACGATGAACCTTATGCGCTCATCATAGGAGTCCTCGTCGGGCCCCCAGACGTGGCCGCGGGCGGCGGCCACGTCGCGCTCGATGCGCTGGAAGACGAAGGCCGCCGTGTCGTACGCGTAGCTGCGGCGGTGCGAGGAGCGCAGCAAGTGGCTGCCGTAACTGAGGGCCGCCACCGCCGTCAGCCCGAAGATCAGCAGGATACCCAGGGAGACCAGCATCTCCACCAGCGTGAAGCCGCCCCGTCCCGCCGGCCGATTCGCTTTTGTGGTTTCGTTCATTTTGGGATTCCGCATCTCAGCCATCAGAAGGAAGTCGCCGTCGGCACGATCTCCACGCCCAGCGCGTCCAGTTCCAGCAGCAGGACAGCCGACCGGTCGGTCTCGCTCAGGTCGAAGTACACCCGCACCTCGGCGGTCGAGCCTGCCACGACCGGCACGTCGCCGTCCTGATCGCGAGGCTCTATCCATATCTCCGGCGCGTCGTTCAACTGAACAGGGTCGCAGACATAGCCCCAGAGCAGAGAGTCATCCAGTTTCTCGAGTTCGACCCTCATGGCGTCCTCGTCATCCACCTCTTCAGGGTCCGGCCAGATGGTAGCGGGGTTAATCCCCCACGGCTGGTTGGCCGGGTCAAGGTTGATGAGGACGACCACCCGCTGATCGGCCTCCAGGGGTTCCTTGAAGCGGAGCCTGACGGTGCGCAGCAGGCTGTCGGCGGCCGGGACGCTGAAGCTGAACATCGTCGCCTGGTTCGTAAGCTGATGCTCGCTGTAAAGGGCGTGCTCGTCCCAGTCAGCGAAGGTCCCGTCGAACTCGACCCGGTAACGGTCCGGGAAGCGCACCGGCACGTAGCGCACGATGTCGCCGGCGCTGTGCGTGCCCACCGTCGTGTCGAACGCACCGCGGGGGTACATGCTCTTCTCGTCGGTGTTCTCCATGCGAACCAGGAAGTGGTACTGATCATCGGGGTCGGTGGGGTCCGGAACGACGCTCCGCTTGCTGCCGTAGCCGATGATCTCGCCGCCTATCTCGACGTAGCCGACGGGCGGGAACATGAGTGTGTCCTCCACCTGGATGTCGCCGCGCCCACCGAAGCCGGTGCCGTCCTCGAAGCTCTCGAACCGCGTCGCCGCGATATGGCTGAGCGGCAGCACGCGGCGGAACTCGGCTGCGGTGACGGCTCCGGTGAACCTGATATCTCCGTCTTCGTAGTCGAAGTAACTCTCCTCATCTCCTTCGACGAGGAGATAGCCGGCAGCCGGCAGTTCCTCTGCCTCGCTGCCCAGCAGTTGCAGGACGGCGATGAGCGGGTGGCGCGGGAGCGCGTCCGCTTCGGCCTTCGGCATCAGGGGCGGGTTATCCGCGTCCACGTCAGTGCGCCACGCCCATTCGGTGAGCCTCACCGGGGGCGGTGGGGGTTCCTCTGGATCAGGGGCGGCGACAGTCCAGCCGCCCTCCGGCACCATGGCCGTCGCCAGGGAGGTGATGCGGAACTGGTCTATGAGACCGCCGAACGGATCACTTCCGTCGTTCGCCGCGCCCACGGTGAAGTAGTCGCCCGGGTCGCAGGGGAGGGAACCGGAATGCCCGGCCGCTTCATTGCCCACCTTCCAGCGTCTCTGCCACGGGTTCAACTCCGTCTCTCCACCCAGACCGCCTTCGTAGGCGGGATTGGCCGGATCCAGGCCGAGGTACCAGAAGTGCCTCAGTTCGTCGTCGCCCAGAGTTGTCCCCACGTCCGCCCCATCTTTGAAGTCCCCCATAAGCACGCCGCTCGCAACCAGGTCCGGATTGCCCCAAGCATCGAGCTCGTCATCAACGCCTGTCAGATTGTCGTGACGGTAAAGGACGAGCGTGTCAGTCCCCGGGTTGAAAACGGCCCCGGCCTCCGGGTCTGTCCGTGCAACGGGGATGGCGTGTGCCGCCCTGTCGCCAGGTTCCGCATCATCTCGCAGATCCTCTGCCAAAACCAGACCCAGCGGGTGGAGCTCCGTGTAAACGTACGTCTCGATCGTCCCGGCGGTGCTGTGGTTGATGGTGATGACCCCTTGGTCCGGCAGGCCGTCTGTGCTGGTCAGTCCGACGAGAGGCTCGCCGGCGGGCCACGCATCCTCCTCCGGATCGGGGTTCTCTGACACGGTGTACTGCCCGGCCGGCACTCGCCTCGCCACCGGCAGCAGGTAGCGGTCGGGGGCGCCAGGCGTAGCACCGGCGTCATAGACCCCGTCAATGAACATGGCCATCTCTCCATCATGCGTGCCCGTGGCCGCGACCGCTATGTGGTACCAGGTGTCCTCCTGGAAGGTGTCCGTTGAGGTGATCACCGCGCTGCCCTGGCCGGTCTGGTCGCCGATGGCGAAGTGAAGCTGGCCGCCTTCGAAATACAGGCTCACCCGGTCCGTGTCGGGTCCGTCATCTCCGCCCATGTCGAACACGTACCGGCGGCCCGCATCGGCCCGGTAACGCACCCAGCACTCGATGGCGAACGGCTGGATGGTTGTATGGACGGGCTCGGCCTGGATGTTGCGCAACGCCGGCAGGCTCCTGTCAAAGTCGGTGTAGAAGGTGAAGCCCTCCCCGGTGAGGCCGAGGTTGCGCAGGTTGTCAACGTCCGCCTCGGTCTGTCCTTCCCGGTCGCCCCGGGCGAAGGTCAGGTCCAGGTGATAGTCCGGCAACCTCAGGGCATTCAGCCCCAGCAGGGCGGTCGTGTAGTCGGTCACGTTCAGCCGCAAGGGCTCCGGCGCGACGGCCCCGACGCCGGGCTCGATGTCGGCCCAGTCGTCCTCCTCGGCCAGCATGGACTCGGGAAGGTCCGTGTTCAGCTCGGTGGAGATGACGCCGGAGGAGCCGCCGCCGGCCAGGGCGTGGTGGAACTCCTGCTGGCTGCGCACCCAGTAGGTGACCGGCTGCCCGCCCATGGGGGGTGTGAAGTGGGCGCGCACGATGGCGCGGCGCGGCTGCGGCGGCGACTGGGCCACCGGCGTGCGCGCCGGGTCGTCCACCACGCTCATGGACGCGATGCGGGAGATGTCCCCGCTGTTGAACCGCACCGGTGCCGTCCAGAAGCTCTGCCAGCCCCCCGGAGTGCGGGGGTCGAGGCTCCGCTTGACCAGCCACTCCTGGGCGTCCGACAGGCCAGCGTCTTCGACGGCCTCATCCAGTTCCGAGCGGTTCGCGAAGAAATCATCCTCGATGTCCAGCTCGGTGAGATCCTCCATGCCGTCCCATCGCAGGAGTGCGGCGGCCAGGGCGCCGGCTGTTGGCCCGTCGATGTCAACGCCGCCGAACAGGTCGCTCTCGAGCCCGTCCAGCAGCGCCCGCAGCACCACCTCGCTGGTCACGGTGTTGATGTTGACCGCGTGGGTGGACAGGACGTGTATCTGGTAGTCGTCATCGGTGGCTATGCTGACCGGCAGGGGGTCATCAAGGACGACCACATCACCCTCCACGGTCGTCCCCGGCGGGTGCGACCGCTCGTCCGTTCCGAAAAGGCCACGGCCCCCGGCAGGGACCGTAAGCTCCAGGGTTTGCACATCGTCCGGATCGGTGCTGTCGGTGGCGATGGTAGTATAGGCCATCCACTCTGAGCCGACCTTCAGCAATCCATCTTCGCTGAAGCGAGGAGCCAGTCGGGGATCCCAGGCGAGTCGCACCGTCACGCCGCCCTGTCCAACGGGTGCGGCCAGTTGCAGTCCTCCTGCGCTCTTGCCGGAGGTCTCTCCGTAATACGTGTCCCAGTCGGTCCCGTTCCAACGCCTGATGCGCAGAAGTGCTCCGGGTGGTACGCGGCCTGATGCCCCGTCGGTAAGATGCAGAGCGCTGTCGGCCAGGTCCGCCGTGTCCGTCAGCAGTGAGCCGACCGGCTGCCAGAGGCGCTGGCCGGGCAGCAGGGCGGAGCTTATCGTCACGTACCGCTCCAGGACCTGGAACTGCTCCTCACTGAGGCCCGCGCGCGACTTCATCTCGCTGACGCTCCGGTAGGGCCGGTACTCGCCGGCGGCCGTGCGACGTTGCTCGTAAATGTCGCTGCCGATGTCGTCCGCGTTCGTTGTGTCCAGCCCGGCCTCATCAAAGGCATAGTACATAAGGTTCTGCAGCAGCCGCTCGGAGGCCGTGTTGATGTTGATCTTCGACTGCTCGTCCTCGATGTCCACGTGCCACAGTTCGTCCGCCGGGAAAAAAGAGACGAGCGAATCCGCCGGGTGAGCGGCCGGCTCCGTGCCGAACAGGCCGCGGTGTTCTTCCCGCACCAGCAGCGTTCCGCCCGGGAACAGGGTCCCGGGATCGGCCGGGTCATGCAACGCGACGTCGCTGTAGCCCACCCACTCGTCGTTGATGAGGAGGTAGCCGTCCACGGTCTCCTCGTCCCCGTCGTTGGGAAAGCCCAGCGCGTTGGCCACCTCGACGCCCGCCTCGCCATCATCCGGCACCCCGTCTTCGAGAACGGTCCTCAAGGTCACGCGGAACTCGAACGGCGTGTCCACGTGCGGGTTGTCGTACGGGAAGACGGGGCGGGTCTGCTCGCTGGCGAAGTGGCCCTGGGCGAGCACGGTGCGGGCGTGGGCCAGGGCGCCGGCCTCCCCGTAGCGGGCCTGGGCCGTCTGCATGGCCTGCGTGCTGGTGCGGTGCTGGGCGCGCATGAAGGCGGCGAACGGCATCGCCATCAGGAACAAGGCCGCCAGCACCATGACGGCGATGATGAGCGCGACGCCGCCCCTGGGCTCGCCGCTACGGCCGGGCGGTGCGGGGGGACCGAAAACTGCGTGTCTGGTCGTCATCTTCAGCCTCCAAACGGCCTTGTTCTCACCACGAAGGGCACGAAGGGCACGAAGAACGGCACATTGAGGGGAAAAACCCCCTCGCGATAAAGATTCACAAAACGAACCTCCTGATGCCGTCCTTAAGCCTCGGTACGTTGAAGTTCATGAGCAACCCTACCGAAACACCGGCGAGTTTCAGATAAGTGAGCAACTGCGCTTCATGCACGGCAAGGAGTTCTTCGACGCTTTTCAACTCCACTATCAGATCGTTGTCCACCAGCAGGTCCACGCGATAACCGCAGTCCAGGCGGTGACCCTTGTAGCTGACGGGCAACGGGCATTGCGCTCGGAAAGGCACCTCTGCCCTCGTCAGTTCATGCGCCAGGCATTGCTCGTATGTCGTCTCCAGCAGTCCGGGCCCCAGGCTTCGATGCACCTCAAGTGCGCATCCGATGACCTGATTCGAAAGATCGTCGAACTGTATCTTCTGTGTCACTTTATCCGTGCGTCCGCAACATGCGGGCGACCTTCGGAGTAAACGCCATTGCCGTTGAGCTTTTGCCCGTCGTTCTCTGCGCCCTCAGTGCCTTCATGGTTCCTGTCGTTTGCCGTTCCGGGTCTTTTTCGCTCTTGCCGTTGTGCCTCTCCCGCCGTTCCTTCGTGCGTCTTTACTTCGTGTTCTTCGTGCCCTTCGTGGTAGATGATGTCGGGTGTGCTCAGTCATCATCATGCCTTCGGCGGCGGACCATGCCCGTGGGGCCCACGCGGGCGAGGCGGGCGAAGTAGACATCACTGCCCTCTTCGTGCTCGGCGGCGCCGTCCTCTTCCCTGATGACCTCGTGGAGGGCCCGCTCCAGGTTGAGCAGCCGCCGCGGGTTGTCCTCGTCAACCCCCTCATAGCGGACGAGTTCGTAACGGATGCGCTCGTTGCCCTCGGCGTCCTCGTACTCGCTGGCTACCAGCAGCATGCCGCCGGCGGTGGGGAAGGGGTTCTCGGGGCGCACCTCCAGGTAATTGTCGCCGTCTATCTGGTGCAAGGTGGCCCGCTGGTAGGGGTCGCCCACGGCGACAAAGACGTTGGCGTCCTCGCCCATCTGCTCGACGTCGAGGTAACCCTGCCCGTCGAAGTAAATGACCTGGTGCGAGGTCGCCAGCACGACGCCCGTGGGCAGTTCGACCGGCTCGCCGCCGGCGACGCTGAGTAGCCGCGCCTCGTCAATGCGACCCTCAAAGCCCTCCCCGATGAGGAGGCTCTCGCGGGTGGCCGGCCGGATGCGCGCCGGTGGTTCCCACCCGTCGGCGGTGTCCTCATGGTCAAGGCGCTCCACCAGTGTGTCGTTGACGAACAGTCGCGCCTCGAAGCCATCGAACTCCACCGCCACGTGCGACCAGCGGCGGGTGCGCACCTCCCCGCCGGAGATGCTGATCGGGGTATCATCGTCATCGTCATCACGGGCGTAAAACGTCGCGGCCAGGGCGTCGCCGTCGAGGTAGAACGCGTATCCCCGTTCGGCGTCGTCGGTCTTGGCCAGGATGGTGCCGCCGCCCGTCTCCGGGCGCACCCATGCCTCCAGGCGGATGCCGCCGGTCTGGTCGTAGACGGGGTACCTGCCGCAGTCCACGTAGTCGCCACCGGCGAACTCCAGGCAGAGCCCCAGGACGCCGTCCGGGTGTATCGCCGCGCCGGAAACCACGCCATCCATCCCCCGCGCGCCGGGCGTCTCACCGTCAACTATCTGTTCGAAGTGCCAGGCGGCCTCTATGTTGCTGGCCAAACCGTAGAGGGCGCGGGCCTCGGGGTCTATGCGCACGACGGCCCCGCGGCCGCTGTCCACGGCGGACATGCGGGCCTGGCGCAGGGTGTTCATGATCGTCTCGATGGCGCCCTCGCGGGCATTGCGCCGGGTGATGCTGACGTGGGAGGCGACGGTGATGGCGGCCACGATGGTGATGATGCCCATCACGACCAGCATCTCGACCATTGTGAAGGCCGGTCGGCCGGCACCGGAGACGGCGCGGACGGGGCGGCTGCGGGCGCGGGACATGGCGGCGGTCTCCTCTGTTATTCTTCCCAGTTGGTCAATATCCTGCGCCGGGCTCGCCACTCGCCCGGTTCCAGGTAGTAATACCCATTGCCCCCCTGGAGGTTCCGAACGCCGCGAGAACCGAGACTGAACAACTGGAAGGAGTTGAGGTTGGGGGGCCGCCCCGCGCGGAACTCTACGTGACTACGGCTGTAGAGGCGCAACTCCTCCTCGTCCGCGCTCACGTAGCGGACGTACTGGCTATCGTCATCATCAGGATGCAGTGAATGGTTATCGGGCAAAGGATGCGATTCTCCTTCACCGTCAGTGTACCGTCCGTCCGTGTCGTAGTACTCGCGGTTGTGGATATAGACGAGGGGGTTCTCCCAGTAGTCCACCAGCTCGAACAGCTCGCCCGTGTGTGCGTAGTACGAGTTGGTGCCTTCCAAGAGCGCCTGGTTGAAGTCTTCATCGGTATTGCCCAGTTCGGGGTCGGCCGGCTCCAGGTAGGGGCCGCCGAGCCGGGTGGTCACACAGGCGAGGAAGACTTCGATGCCCTCGTTGAATTCGTCCGCATCACCCACCAGGCCGAGGTCAATGTCGAACATACGGGCGGCCTCCTCCCACGTGCTCGGGGGGTAGTCGCCGTAGTCGTTGAAAAAGCTCTGGGCGGCGATCTCGGCCTGCTGGATAAGGCTGCGGGTGCTGGTCTCCTGTGCCCTGGTGCGGGCGGCGGTGAGGGCGGGCAGCAGCATGGCGGCCAGGATGGCGATGATGCCTATGACCACCAGCAGCTCGACCAGTGTGAAGGCGGCTCTGTCTCGGGTTCTGCACATTGTGTCTCTCCTTTCCGGAGCGGCCCGGGGGGACCTTCTCAGGCCATGGCCTCCATCAGCGAGATCAGCGGGATGAACAGGGAGATGACGATGAAGCCGACGATGCCGCCCAGAACGATGATCATGATGGGCTCCATGAGGCTGGTGAGGCCCTCCACGGCGGTGTCGACCTGCTCGTCGTAGTTATCGGCCACCTTCGTAAGCATGGCGTCGAGGTTGCCGGTCTCCTCGCCGACGTCTATCATGTTGACGACCATGTCGTCGCAGACGCGGCTCTCGCCCAGGGGCGCGGCGATGGGGTCACCCTCGCGCACGCTGTCGTGGACGTTCTGGATGGCGGAGGCCAGCACGGCGTTGCCGGCGGTGTCGCGTGAGATGTTGAGCGCCTCCAGGATGGGCACGCCGCTGCCGATGAGCGTTCCGAAGGTGCGCGTGAAGCGGGCGATGGCCGCCTGGTTCAATATCTTGCCGAACAGGGGGAGCTTGAACTTGAGCCAGTCCAGCACGAGCCGGCCGGTCTTGGTGGCCCCGATCAGCTTGAAGAGCACAAAGATGCCCAGCGGCACCAGCGGCACCAGGTACCAGTAGGTGATGAACCAGTCGGTGAACCACAGCAGGCCGCGCGTGGGCGCCGGCAGTTCCACGTCCAGTTCCATGAACATGCTGATGAACTCGGGGATGATCCACCCGATGATGAAGGTCAGGATGCCTCCGGCGGCCAGCAGCACGAACGCCGGGTAGATGAGGGCGCTGAGGACCCGGCGGCGCAGGCGGGCGGCCTTCTCCCGGAAGTCGGCCAGCCGTTGAAGCACGATGTCCAGCATTCCGCCGGCCTCCCCTGCCTTCACCATGTTGCAGTAGAGGCTGTCAAAGGCCTTCGGATGCTCGGCCATGGCCTCCGAGAGCGACGCGCCGCCCTCGACGTTGTCGGCCACCGAGCCGAGGACATTGCGCAGGGCGGAGGGCCGCATCTGACGCTCCAGGATGTTGAGCGCCTGCACCACGGGGATGCCGGCGTCGGTGAGCGTGGAGAGCTGCCGGGTGAAGGTGGTCAGCTCACTGCCCCGTACGCCGCCGATGACAAACGCCTTCTTGCGCACCCGCCCTCCGGCAGGCCGACGGCCTGCCTTCGGCGCCTTCTTCTCCGTCACCCGCGTCGGGAACAGGTTCTGCTTCCGCAACAGTGCGAGCGCCTCCTCGGTGTTGCGCGCTTCGATGGTGTCAACCACCGTGTTCCCCTGCGGGTCCACCGCTTCGTAATCAAACTGTGCCATGGCCGGGCACCTCCTTCCGAAAACCCCGCAAACGCCCCTTGTCAACTATGACATCTGGTTTTCAAGACTAAAGACGCCAGTATCGAAAACCGGCTATCATCCTGTTGTCACGCGGCCATTATCGCGGTTTCGCCCCGGCCTGTCAAGCTTTTTTTCAGCCGAGGGCCGCCGGCCCTGTTCCGTGCCGGCACGGCGCGCTGGCGGTCGTGGGCCCTCCGGGCAGGCGCGCCGGCACACAGCGGCCCCCGTCGGCGGCGGGCCGGCGGCGCGCTCGGAGCCGGCGGCCGTGTGCAGCGAGCGCGCCGCCATTGCAAAGAACTGGGAAGCGCGCGGCGGCTTGCTTTGTCCGCCCGGCCGGGCCATAATGCGAAGCTGTGGAGCCGAAAAGCACCAGGGGGGTAGCGGGCCCTGCCAGCAAAAGGAGCGCGATGATGGACCGAGCGGATAATGCCGACATCCTGTGCGTGCCGGCCGCGCCTCAGGATGCTGATGCGATTTTGCGGCTTTACGCCAGGATATTCCATCAGCGCGAGCCGTTGCTGAGCAGTCAGAGCTTCGGAGAGGATAGGACCTTCGCTTTCGCCAGGGAACTGCTCGGCACAGGATATGGTAGGCGTTCACTGGAGGCAGGGCTGTGGATGAAGGCGGTTGACGAGGACGCCCGCAACGCTCTGGTGGGGTTCGTGGTCTGCGGCGACCCCCTGGAGCAGACCCCTTCCGGCCTGCCCGAGGGCCTCAGCGCCTCGGAGGCGGAGAAGGCCCTGGCCGCACTGGCGTTGCTGGAGCAGTTGCGCGAGCCGCTGGAGGAGCGCCTGGGCGGCGGCCGGTGGCTTCACATCAGCGGAGTGGGGGTGGCGCCGGGATATGAGGGGCGGGGCATCGCGACGCGAATGCTGCGGATGGCGCTCGAGCGCGCCGGCGAACTGGGCTACACCCACGCCGCGGCCGAATGCACCGGCCCGGCCTCGCGGCGCTGCCACGAAAAGTGCGGCTTCCGCAGCCTGCACAGCGTGCGGTACGCCGAGTTCCGACACATGGGCCGGCGGCCGTTCGCCGACCTCGAGGGCGAATGCCACCTGATGGTCAAGGACCTGCTTTGAAAAGCCTGGTCCAACTGCGCTGCCGCCTTCAGCCGACGGTCGCAAGCACCGCGCGGCGGCTGGCCAGGGCGTAGCCCGGCGCGAGCCTCGGGGGCCCCGGCAGAGGCTTTACAGGCCGAAGACCTCGGGCCGAGCCAGCAGCAAACGCGCCAGGGCTGCCAGGAAGGCGACCCCTGTGACGACCTTGATGAGGGAGACCTTGAGGAGGAAGCGCCGGCCGACGCTCGGGTCCTCCAGCACGTCCTGCAGGAAGTCAACCCGTCGTCCGATGCTGAAGTGGCGCCAGAAGGAGAGGCGGCGGGGGGCGCGGTTCAGGGAGCCGAGCTTCTCCAGGGCCGTCAGGAAGGTCTCCGGACGTTCGATCTTGCGCAGGCTGAACAGGTCCGCCTGTTGCTCCATGCGCCGGGAGATGAAGCCGAAGACGACCAGCCAGTAGAAAGCCGCAAAACCGAGCAAGGCGACTGCCTGGCGCAACGTCATGTCAAAGCCGAGTATGTGGTCCAGGGGCCGCACCCAGCCGAGCCACGCCAGCAGGTCCATCAGGTTGATGTTGAAGACCAGAAAGGCCAGTGCCAGCAGCAGGTAGAAGGCCAGGTGATGCTGACGGGCGTGGCCCACCTCGTGGGCGAAGACGGCCTCGATCTCGTCCTCGGTGCATCGGCTCACCAGCGCATCGGTCAGCAGCACGTAACGCAGCAGGGGAAAGGGGCCGATGATACCGGCGTTGGTCAGGTGGTCGTGGGTGTGCCAGACCAGGATTTCGCGGCAGCGGAAGCCGGTGCGCTGGCAGAACTCATCCAGCCGTTCTCGCAGGGGCCCTTCCGGCAGTGGGCTTGTGCTCCAGACGCGCCTCAGCAGCAGGGGGCTCAACACGACCAGGGTGGCCAGAACTCCCCCCGTGCCGAGCGTCTCGGCCAGCATCGCGTGGGGGGAGTCGTAAAAGAGCGCGTGAAGCACGTCCGTCACCAGCACCAGCGCCAGCCACGGCCCCAGTATGATGCCCAGTTCGACACGGAACCGCAGCCACAGGTAGCGCCCCAGCCCGAGGGCGACACGGCCCTGGCGGACCTCGACCTGATGCTCGAAGGCCATCACAGTGAGCACCATCACCACGGCGGGCAGCAGCAGCAGCAGGTCGTCGGCCAGGACGACCCACCGGTGTCGGCTCAGCAGCGCCTCGACCAGCAGCGGCCACCTGAGCACGAATACGTCTGCCGCCACGAGGCCGACGACCAGGCCTTTCAGGAATGAGAAGACGCGGGCGGCGGCCAGTTCTCCCAGCCGCCACGAAGTCCGTTGAAGGCGCAGGGCCAGGCGGGTGCCCAGCCAGCAGATGCCCGCATTCAGCACCGCCAACACGGCCACACCCCCGGCGATGACGCCCCAGGCCTCGGCAGCCGGAACCGCCGGAAGCGGCGCGTACAGAAGAAGCACGCTCAGCAGGAAGGGCAACAGCATGCGTCCAGGTATCCCGACGGGTTCACGGAGCAGGTAGCCGGCACGCATTTTAGGCGCCCGGGCGGCGCGCTGCAAGCAGCGGCGGCGATGGCCATGACGGAGCATGGCCCGCGAGCCGCTCGGTCGGCCCGCCCGCGGCCCTGTCGGCCATCTGACCCGCGTGCCGGTCCGCCGCGCCTGTTGCACCCCGGGGGATTTTGTGATAGGTATTAGGCGTCGGGTCATCTAACCGCGCCGGGCCGGGAGGAACCGATGGACAAAGACCTCGAAGAACTCATCAGCTACGCGCGCGAGGAACTGACGACGCTGTCGGAACAGGGTTGCGAGACCTGGGAGTGGGAGCGGCGCGTCGAACTCATCGGCCGGGAGGCCCCTCCTGACGCCGCGGAACAGATGGAAGCCGTCTGCCACGCTCTGCGGAACCTGCAGCCCGTGTCCGACTTCCCCTATGACGAACCGAGTGCGCTGGACAGGGTCCGCCCCCGCTGCCCGGAGGGGCCCCGTCACATCTCCGTGACGCTTTCCACGGTCACCCTGGAGGACAAGACACTGGGGGCGTGGCTCGGCCGCATCTGCGGCTGCATGCTGGGCAAACCCCTCGAGGGCTGGGACCACGGCAAGATCGCCGACTTGATGGAGGTCTGCGATCTGGAACAGTTGGATGATTACCTGCCGGAATGCCCCGAGAACAACCGCGGCGTCGCCCTGCCCGAAGGCAGCCCCGTGTTGCGCGGCAACATCACCCATGGCGTGCGGGATGACGACATAGACTATACCGTCGTGGGGCTGCGGATCCTGGAAGAACACGGCCGGCAGTTCGAACCCCGCCATGTCGCCGAGTTCTGGCTGGCCCACCTGCCCTACCATCGTACCTACACCGCCGAACGGGTCGCTTACCGCAACTTCGTCAACGGCATCTGGCCGCCCGAGAGCGCGCGCCATCGCAACCCCTACCGGGAATGGATAGGCGCGCAGATACGCGCCGACGCATTCGGCTACGCCTGCCCCGGCCGGCCCGAAGAGGCCGCCGGGCTCGCTTTCAGGGACGCCTGCATCAGCCACACCAAGAACGGCATCTACGGCGAGATGTGGGTGGCCGCCATGCTGGCAGCCGCCTTCGCGTGCGACGACGCGATCAAGGCTATCGAGATCAGCCTGACCGAGATACCCCGCGAGAGCCGGCTCTCCGAGGCCCTTCGGGAGGTGCTCGGCTGGCATGCCGACGGCCTGAGCGCGGAGGATGCCCTGGAGGGCATCATCGAGTCTTACGGCCACTACCACCCTGTGCACACCATCAACAACGCGGCCATCGTCGCCCGCGCCCTGCTGTGGGGCGAGATGGACTTCTCCCGCACCATCGGCCTGGCGGTGCAGGCCGGGCTGGATACCGACTGCAACGGCGCCACGGCCGGCTCCGTGATCGGCGCGCTGCTCGGGGCCGACGCCATCCCCGAGCACTGGGTCGAACCGCTCAACGACCGTGTGGAGACGGCCGTCTTCGGCGAGGGCGAGCGGGCCATCACGGAGCTTGCGGAGCGGACACGCAGGGTACAGGACAGCCCCTGAACCTCACGCGGCTCGCCCTATGACACTCTGCCAGAGACAGAGCGGAGGTCGGATACTCTGCATACGGCTCAGCGGGCTGGGGGATGTCGTGCACAGCATGAACGCCCTGGCCCTGCTGCGCAGGGAGCGCCCCGACGCGCACATCGCCTGGGCCGTGGAGGAGAGGTTCGCCGGCCTGCTGGAAGGGCACCCGCACGTCGATGAGCTCATCATCGTGCCGCGCAGGCGCTGGTCCCGCCTGCTGCGCAACCCGTTGCGCTGGGGAGAGCTGGCCGCGGAGGTGCGCCGCCTGATCGTGCGCCTGCGTGCCGGGCGTTTCGAGGCGAGCCTGGACTTTCAGAGCAGCCTCAAGAGCGCGTGGCTGGTCCTGGCGGCCCGGGCCCCACGGCGCATCGGCTTCGGCCCACCGGTCAGCCGCGAGCTGAGCCACCTGGTGCAGAACAGCCCGGTCACCTCGCCGGGGGAGGGCGTCCACCGCGTCGAGCGCGACCTGGCCCTGACGGCCCCCCTCGGCATCCGCACCCGCTACGCTGCGGCCGCGCTGCCCTGCTCGGCGCGGCACGCCGATGCCGTGGACGCCGCCCTGGGAGAGAGACGGACCGGCGGGCCGCTCGTGGTCATCCACCCCGGCACCAGCGCTTTCGCCGCGTTCAAGCGGTGGGCGCCGGAACGCTACGCGATGGTGGCCGATGCCCTGGTCGAGCAACGCCGTGCCGAGGTTGTCGTGAGCTGGGGGCCCGCCGACCGCGACCTGGCCCGGCAGGTGGTGCGGCATATGCGGCAGCCCGGCCGGCCGGCGCCCCGCACGAGCTCCCTGCAGCAACTCGTACGCCTGCTGCAGCGGGCGGATCTGTTCATCGGCAGCGACACCGGCCCCATGCACCTTGCCTCCGCCCTCGGCACGCCCGTGGTGGCCCTGTTCGGGCCGAAGGACCCCGTCCAGACCGGCCCCTATTGCAGTCGGAGTCTCGTCGTGACCGGCCATGCCTCCTGCCGACCGTGCCCCCGTCGGCGCTGTTCCGACCCTCGCTGCATGAGCAGCATCAGCGCCGCGCGTGTGCTCGATGCCGCGCTGGCCGTTCTGGACGGGCAGGGCGAGTGCCGCGCCCGGCCCGGCCCCGTCAAGGGGCCGTTCTCCTGGCCGTTCCGACTCGGCCCCCGCCGGGGCGAGGTCACCACAGCCTGGAGCGATCCGGGGTTCTTCACCTGGCTCTGCGAGCTTGACCGGCGCCTGGCCTCCTCTTCGGCCCTGTCCCTGCCGGCCCGCGAGGGCCAAGTGCGAGTCTCCCTGCCCGTGGAGCCCGCCGTTGGCGCTGAGCGGCTGCTGGTGGACCGGCTGCCGGGCGGGGCGCGTCGGGCCCGGCGGGCCTGGTGGGCCGCCGCCCGCACGCCCGTGGCCCTCCGCCCGGTCTGCTGGATGCGGGAGGCCGGACGGCACGGCCGGGGGGCGGTCGTCATCCTCGAGCACCGCGCCTCCCTGCGGCCCCTGGCCGAGGTGGCCGGCGATGCGCCGGGCGGTGGACGGGCGGGGCGAGTGGCCGACGCCGTGGGACGGATGCACCGCTCAGGCCTTTACCACGGGGACTTGCGCGCGCACAACGTACTGGTTGACGGGGACGAAGTGCGCATCGTCCCGACGGGGCGGTCCCGCCGGATGGGGCGGCTGCCGGCCGAGGTGCGATGCCTGCTGCGCGGGCTGGACATGGGCACGCTGGCCGCGGACCTGGACGGGGCCTTCGGGCCGGATGGCGAGGAACGACTTTTTGACCTCTACTGCAAAGACTTCACGGACGGTGGGCGGGGCCGGCGGCTGCTGGCCCGCGCGTTCCGCAGACGAAAGGAGAGGCGATCGTGGCTGAGGCGATTCTGGTGATGGTGACCTGCGGAAGCAGGGCCGAGGCGGAGAGGATATCCAGCCAGCTCATCGAGGAGCGGCTGGTGGCCTGCGTGAACATAGCGGGGCGCATCCGGTCCCTGTTCCGCTGGAAGGGCGCCGCGGCCCGCGAGTCGGAGTCCCTGCTGCTGATGAAGACCCGGCGGGAGCTTTTCGAGCGCCTCTGTGAGCGCGTCGAGGAGCTGCACTCCTACGAGACGCCGGAGGTGGTGGCTTTCCCCATCGTGGCCGGCAGCCCCGCCTACCTGGAGTGGGTAAGGGAAAGCACCGAGCAAGAGGACTGAAAATCGCTTGCACTGCGAGCGCGAACGACTACAATACACATCGTTAGCATGTCGACTTCCCCCAGCGGATGGCAGGCGATCATGGCGACATCGGACAGCGGCACAGACAAGGAACAGCGACAGAAAGCGCTCGAGAAGACCATCGAGTCCATCGAGAAGCAGTTCGGCAAGGGCGCCATCATGAAGCTGAACGGCTCCCAGGAGAGCCTCGACGTGCCCAGCATACCCACGGGCTCCCCGGCGCTGGACATCGCGCTCGGCGTCGGGGGGGTGCCCCGCGGGCGGGTGGTCGAGGTCTACGGCCCGGAGGCGTCCGGCAAGACGACCCTCGCCCTCCAGCTCATCGCCTCCGCGCAGAAGGTCGGCGGGGTGGCGGCGTTCGTGGACGCCGAGCACGCCCTGGACCCCCAGTACGCCCGCAACCTGGGCGTGGACATGGAGAACCTCCTCATCAACCAGCCCGACTCCGGCGAGCAGGCCCTCGACATCGTCGAGGCCCTCGTGCGCAGCAGCGCCCTGGACATCATCGTCATTGACTCGGTGGCCGCCCTGACGCCGCGGGCCGAGATCGAGGGCGAGATGGGCGACCAGCAGGTCGGCCTCCAGGCGCGTCTCATGTCCCGCGCCCTCAGGAAGCTGGCCGCCATCACCTCCAAGAGCAAGACCACCGTCGTCTTCATCAACCAGATCCGCATGAAGATCGGCGTCATGTTCGGCAACCCGGAGACCACGCCCGGCGGGCGGGCGCTGAAGTTCTACACCTCCGTGCGCATCGAGCTGCGCCGCATCGGCAGCATCAAGGACGGCGGCGAGACCGTCGGCAACCGCTGCCGCATCAAGGTTGCCAAGAACAAGGTCGCCCCGCCCTTCCGTCGCGTCGAGGTCGAGCTGATGTTCGGCAAGGGCATCTCCCGGGAGGGCGACCTCATCGAGATCGGCGCCGAGCACGACATCGTGGACAAGGCCGGCTCCTGGTACTCCTACGGCGAGACGCGCCTGGGTCAGGGCAAAGAGAACGCGCGGCGCTTCCTGGAGGAGAATCCGGACATCGCCGACGAGATAGAGCTGGCCGTCTTCGAGAAGCTCGCCCCCCACCTGGTGGACTGCCGCCGCGAACAGATAGAGCTGGCCCGCTCGCTGCGACCCGAGCCCGAAGAGCCCGACCAGCAAGAGGAAGAGTGACGCATGATCCTCGGCACCGGGGTGGACATCGTCGAGGTGGAGCGCATCCGGCGGGCCGTCGAGCGCTACGGAGAGCGATTCACCGGCCGCATCTTCACCGAGCGGGAGGCCGACTACTGCCGCCTGGCCCCCCGGCCGGAGCAGCGGTTCGCCACGCGATTTGCCGCCAAGGAAGCCGCCCTGAAGGCCCTGGGCGTAGGCTGGCAGAAGGGCACGCGCTTCCGCGACGTCGAGGTCAGCAACGACAGCCTGGGCGCACCCAGCATATCTTTCGGCGGCAAGGCCGGCCAGATAAGCGAGTGTCTCGGTGTCACCCGCATCCACGTCAGCCTCTCCCACCACAAAGACTTCGCCATAGCCCACGTCCTTTTGGAAGGCGAATGAGGGGTCGGGCGGTTTGCTTTTCGTTCACCGCTGTCCATGGGGGCCGTGTTGATTCCAGCGCGGGCCTGCCGCAACGGCTCAGTCGAACAGGACGCCCGGGTTGAGGGTTCCCTCCGGGTCGAGGGCGCGCTTGACCGCGCGCATCGCCTCCAGGTGCTCCGGGGCGTACTGGATGGCCAGGAAGGGCTTCTTGATGCGCCCGATGCCATGCTCGGCGGCGACGCTGCCGCCCAGCCTCACGGCCGCCCGCGCGAACTCCTCGTAGAGCGCCTCGGCCGTCCGAAGTTCCTCCGCCGTGCGGGGCAGGATGTTGACGTGCAGGTGCCCGTCCCCGATGTGGCCGAAGATGACGTAGTCGAGCCCCCGCTCCTCCAGCCCTCGCCGGTAGACCTCCATCATCTCGCCGAGCCGCTCCGGCGGCACCGCCATGTCCGTGCCGACCTTGTGAAGCTCCGGCACCTCGGCCTTCCGCTGGCCGATGATGGCGTTGACCGCCTCCGGGACGGCGTGGCGCAGGCGCTTCATCTCCTCGAGGTCCTTTTCGCCGAAGCCGGCCCAGTTCTGCTCCGCGTCCAGGTCGGTCGCCTCCAGCGCCTCCCGCAGCGCCCCGTAAAGCTCGTCAAGGCCCGCCTCGTCGGTGAACGGCAGTTCCAGGTATACGGCGGCGGCCGCGTGCTCGGGCAGCCGGGCGACCTCCATGTAGGCCGGCGTGCCGCGCCCCTTGCTGCGCAGCAGCGCGAGCGCCCTCGGGCCGATGTATTCAAGAGCCAGCGGGTCCAGGGCCGGATGCGCCCGGCAGGCGGCTGTAAGCCCCACGGCGGCGGCGGCGTCCGGAACGAACTGGGTCAGGTAGAGGCGGTTGGCGGGCTTCTCGGCCAGGCGCAGTTCGGCCTCGACGATCACGCCCAGCGTGCCCTCGCTGCCGACGAACAGGTCCACGGCATCCATGCCGGGCTTCAGGTAGTAGCCGGCGGTGTGCTTCGTCCGCGGCAGGGGCAGATCGGCGACGGGCACCTCGACGGTCGCGCCGTCCTCGCGCACGCAGGTGAAGGCGCCCCCATCCGCCGTCACCTCGCCGCGCCGCAGTTCCAGCAGGCGGCCATCCGGTGTCACGACGCGCAGCCATTCGACCCACTGCCGCGTCGGCCCGTAGTGGAGCGTGCGGGCGCCGGACGCGTCGGTCGCGATAGTGCCGCCCAGGTGCGCGCTCATCTCGGTGGCGTCCACAGGGTAGAAAAGCGGCCGGTCCGGACGGCCCCCGGGGTATTCGCACAGGCCGTGGTCCAGAGCGTCGGCCAGTTGCTGCAGCGTCGTGCCGGCGCCGACGCGCACGGTCCACCTGTCGTCCCGGTGTCGGACCTCCGGCTTGTAGGTCAGGAACTCCAGCGAAAGGACCTCCTCGGCGCCCAGGGGCACGGCGGCGCCGGTGATGCCCGTGCGGCCGCCGCTGACGGCCAGGCCGTGGCCGGCCTGCCGGGCGTGGCGCACGGCGGCGGCCGCCTCCTGCGCGGTCGTGGGGAAGTGGATGATCTCGACACCCCCGGCCGCCATGCGCGATTCGTCCTGCAGATACTGCGTGTAGCTGCGACGGATGCGGTCCCGACCGCTGACCCGCCGGTGCTCGACGGGGTCGGCGGCGGCCCTGCGGGGCCTCAGTTCATTCATCGCCGGCCCCCTTCCGCAGCTCGCTGATCAGGGCGGGTACCACCTGGCGATAGTCGCCCATGATGCCGTAGTCGGCGACCTGGAAGATCGGCGCTTCCGGGTCGGAGTTGACGGCCACGACCGTGCCGGAGGACTGCATGCCGGCCCGGTGCTGCACCGCCCCGCTGATGCCGACGGCAACGTAGAGGTCGGGCTGGACCGTACGTCCGGTCTGGCCGACCTGCCGGCTGTAGGGTATCCAGCCGGCGTCCACGGCTGCGCGGCTGGCGGCGACCTCGCCCCCGAGCGCGTCGGCCAGCTCCTGCAGCAGGTCGAACCCCTCCGGGCCGCCCAGGCCGCGGCCGCCGGCCACCAGGACGTCCGCCTCAGCGATGTTGAGCCGCTCCTCCTGCCCGGGCGCCCGCCTGGCGACCTCGGTGGGGTCGGCAACGGCCGCCTCCGGCACGCTCCAGCGGTGCAGGCGCGGCGGGGGCCCCTCCCCGGCCGGGGGCGGGGTCATGACGCGCGCTCGCACGGTCGCCATCTGCGGCCGGTGGCGCCGTGTCACTATCGTCGCCATCACGTTGCCCCCGAAGGCCGGGCGCGTCTGGAGCAGGTGGCCGGTCTGCGGGTCTATCTTCAGGCCGGTGCAGTCGGCCGTCAGGCCCGTGCGGCACAGCACGGCGAGCCGCGGCATCAGGGAGCGGCCGCGCGCCGTGGCGCCGGCCAGCAGTATCTCCGGCCGCCGCCGCCTGACAAGGTGCGCCAGCGCCGCTGCATAGGCGCCGTCCCGGTACTCGACCAAGGCCGGATGCTCGACCAGGTGCACCGCCTCGACCGGGTACCCGGACAGCTCGCGGGCCAGGGCGTCCAGCCCGCTGCCGGCGGCCACGACCTCCAGGGCGCCGTCGCGCGCCTCGGCAAGATCCGCCCCGATGCCCAGCAGCTCGAAGACCACCGGGTGCAGCGCGCCCCGCTCCACCTCGCCATAGACCCAGACGCCCGAGTGATCGGCAGGCTCGGTGGCGTCGCGGGGCTCCTCGACGACTTCGATGGCGTTGACCGGGCAGACCTCGACGCACGCGCCGCAGAGGGTGCAGAGTTCGTTGACGCGCAGGCGCTCCCCCTCCTCCGTCAGCGCGCCGTAGGGGCACTCCTCCACGCAGCGGGAGCACATGATGCAGACATCGTGGTCGATGTGCAGGGTCATCAGGCGAGGTGCCTCTCGCGCAGGAGTTCGGCGAGTTCGGCGGCGGCTTCCTCGGGGCCGCCTTCCAGGAACACGCACTCCCCACGCGGGGGCGGCGTGAAGACGCGCACGACGCGCGTTGGCGAGCCATCGAGCCCATATTCGGCCGGGTCGCCTTCAAGCTCATCGGCCCCCCACGTCTCGATGGCGCAGCGGCGGGCGCGCATCTGGCTGACCAGCGAAGGCAGGCGCGGCACGTTCAGGTCTTTCAACACCGTCAGCACGGCCGGCAGGGGGCAGCGGACCGTCTCGTCCCCGTGGTCGGTCATCCGCTCGGTGCACAGGCGGCCCTCTTCCACGGACAGCGCCCTGCGGGCGAATGTGACCTGCGGCCAGCCGAGGTGCGCCGCGATGCCGGGCCCCACCTGGGCCGTGTCGCCGTCTATGGCCTGCTTGCCGCAGACGACCAGCTCCACGTCCCCCATCCTTCGCACGGCGCACGCCAGGGTGTAAGATGTGGACCAGGTGTCTGCCCCGGCGAAGCGGCGGTCGGTCAGCAGCAGGCCGCGATCGGCGCCCCGCGCCAGCGCCTCGCGCACGGACGCCTCCGCCTGGGGCGGGCCCATGCTCAGGGCGCTCACGCGGCCGCCGGCCCTCTCGCGCAGCCGCACGGCGGCCTCCACGGCGTGGGCGTCCAGGGGGTTCAGGACGCTCGGCACGCCCTCCCGCACCAGCGTGCCGCGCTCCCGGTCAATGCGCACCTCCGTGGTGTCGGGCACCTGTTTGACGCAGACAACGATGTGCATGGTGGCGCGCTCGGGGAGAACTGAAGGGCCGGCGGCGGACTGCCGGAAGCCGCCGAAACCCCATCTTACGCACGCTGCCGCCGAGCGTCAAACAGCGGGGGGGCAGCCTGCCCGGCGCGCGCCCGCTTACCTCAAACCATAGGGCACAGCCCTCGCTGCGCTTGCCCCGGACGGGCGGGACGGTAAGAATAACGTCCTGCGTCCCTCCGAATCCCTCGAGAGGAGAAGACATCCATGCCCGTCGAAGGCCCAAGGGGAGCCCGGCCGGAGGAGATACCGGCCATTGTCGAGTTGGCCGACAACGTGTTCCGCGTCAGCGAGGACGACTCCATGGGGGAGGAGTTCCCGCTGCTCTACGCGGAGGAAAACGCCGATAACCTGCGCGTCTTCGTGGACAACGGCCGGCCTGTCTCGCTCATCGCCATGTTCCGCCGGGAGGTGGTGCTGGCCGGCACGCGCCACGGCAGCTGCGCCCTCGGCTCCGTCTGCACCCACCCCGGCTACCGCGGCCAGGGGCTGGCCACGCGCCTGCTGCACGACGCGCGCCGCCGGGCCCTGGAGCATGGGGACGACCTCGTGCTCATCTCCGGCGGGCGCGGCCTCTACAGGCGCCAGGGCTATGTGGACGTGGGCGACTACTCCTCCTGCACCGTCACGCAGAAGAGGCTGCCGGAGGGCGGCGCGCGCATCAGGCCGTGGACGCCCGAGGACGTCCCGGAGCTGGTCCGCCTGCACTCGATGGAGCCGGTGCGCTTCGTGCGCGGCCCGGAGGACTTTCTGCCCCTGCTTCTGGCCGAGCGCGTCGTCAACGCCCACGCCGACACGCGCCTCGTGCTGGACTCCGACGGGCGGGCTGTCGCCGGCGTCACCTATCGGCGGCCGGGCTCGCGCCGCACCGACGAGGACGAGATCGTCATTGACGAGATGGCCGGCTCCCGCTGTGCCGTCGCCGACGCCCTGCCCGCCCTGTTGGACGAGTACGGCATCCGCAACGCCACGATCAACTACCTCGGGCAGGACCTGGAGATGGACTGGCTGGCCCGGCGGCACCGCTGGCCGATCGAGAAGGGCGCTTTCGGCGGCACGGTGGGCATCATCGGGCCGGAGCGCTTCTGGACCGCCTGCGAGCCGCTGTTCCGCGAACGGCTGGGACGCGACTTCCGCTGCCTTCGCTTCCAGACCGACGAGGAACTGATCACCATCGCCTGCGGGGAGGAAGAAGTGGAGCTGGCGGGCATGAGCGAGTTCACGCAACTGGTCTTCCTGCCGCCCCACCGCCGGGACGAACTCGACCTCGCCCTGCCGACCGACTCGCACCTGCGGGGCGTGCTGGACCGGCTCTTCCCCATGCCCCTGGTCAGCTACGGGCTCAATTACGTTTGAGGGTCACGGTAACGGCGGTCAACCCTCGGAGCGAAGGTGGCCGGAGGGCCGGCTCACTCGTCGATGATGAAATCTCCGATGGCCGGGTCTTCCAGTTCCGCGTAATCGGCGTACTTCATCTTGATGGTTCGCTGGTGGGTGCCGGCGCGGAAGACCACCTCGTCCCTCGTGCTGAGCGACTCGTCCACGTAGGTCGGCAGGCCGTACTCGCTGCCGAAAGGCGGCTCGGCGCCTATCTCGCAGTCCGGGAAAATCTCTTTCATCTCCTCTTCGCGGGCCATCTCCAGCTCTTCCCCCACCAGGTCCGACGCCTTCTGGAAGTCCACATGGTGGCTGGCCGGCAGCACCAGCATGTAGGCGTCGCCCCCCGCTTTGGCGATAACCGTCTTGGCGAACTTGTGGCCGGTCACGTGCTCGGCGGCCGCCACCTCCTGCGCCGTGAACGCCTGCTCGTGCGGAATGACCTCGAACTGGACCCCCTTCTCCTTCAGGTAGGATTCAACGTCCATCGCGTGCCCTCCTTACCCCGGTGACAGTGCGTGAGTGCCCCAAAAATCCTACGGTACGTAGCATAGCGCATGGGCGGGGCGGCGTCAATACACAGAATCCGCGAATGCAAGGGCGACGTGCAGCGGCTTAAGCGTCGTCCCCGACCGTCTCGTCCGGCTCCATGCCCAGCGAATCGTAGAGGCGGCGTCGCGTCTTCATGTCGCTCTGGTGTTCGCGGTTGGCGTAGTGGGCGACCTCCATGGCCGCCTTGCGCGGCACCACGATGATGCCGTCCCCGTCGGCCACGACCACGTCGCCCGGATGGACGGCCACGCCGCCGATGTCCACAGTGCACTGCATGTCGTCGAACTTCAGGCGCATCTGCACCATCGGCTGCACCGAGCGGGGCGTCCAGAAAGGCACGCGCTGGCGGATGACCTCGTCGGTGTCGCGGCAGCCTCCGTTGCTCACGTAGCCGACCACGCCTTTTTTGATGCCGCCCAGCGTGTTGGCCGAGCCCATCAGGCCGACGGGCAGTTCGCTCTGGTCAATCATGGCGAAGTCGCCCGGCCGGATGTCGTCCATCCAGGGGTAGGGGCATATCTCCCTGTAGTACGAGCCGACGAACTCGTCCCAGTAGGCATCGCCGGTCTGCGCGGGCATGGGGCCGTCGTATCGGACGTAGCGGGCGGTGCGGGCGATGCCGTGGACGCGGGTGCGCCACAGGGGGCGGATATCGGGCGAGACGCTGCCCGTCCAGAAAAGGCCCAGCGTGTCCATCCCGTCGCGCACGTCGCAGACGCGCACGCTCTCGTAGGCTTTCAGGAGTTCCTCGCGGGACGCTTCGGCCATGGTCGGCTCCGTCGGTCAGGAGTGTGGTTCACTGCGCGGGTGCGACGCCGCCCCCGGCGGCGAAACGGCATTAGAGCAGACCAATGGTCGCCGCACAAGCAGCGCGCACGCTGCTGGTTTGCCTGCCGTCGGTTGCCCGGAGGCGGCCACCGGGCGCAGGAGAGGGTGTTCAGACCTTGACGCGCTCGCGCGCCCAGCAGACCATCAGGACGGCGTGGGCGCGCTCCGGGTCCCGCAGAGTGAGGCCGAGCCGCCTGTTGGCCTCGCTGATCATGGCGGAGACCTTGCAATGGCCTTTCCCGGTGGCCCACTTCTGCAGTTCCCGCGTGGTTGTCGAGGCGCAGTCGACGTCGCGTTCGGCCGCTATGCTCTTGACCAGCCTCAGGATGTCATCATAGACGGGGGACGCGGCGACGACCGCGTCGTTGAACCGTTCCCAGACGTAGAGTTCCGGTTCGACGAACTCCGCCGCTTCCCGCAGCCACGTTTCCAGTCCGTCGAGCGAGAATTCGCCGGTGGGAGTTTCCAGTTCCTCGGCCCCCTTACCCAGGTGCTGCCCGTCCCACAGCGCCCAGCCGCAGCGCACGGCGGGATATATCGTCATTATCCTCATCGTTTGTTCTCCGGATGCTGTCAACTCGTGGTGTTCGGACCGCCTCCGTGCCACACGCACCTGGGAGGCGAACAGCACCGTCCATGCTAAGCCAGCGACGCCCGCCCGGCAACGGTCCCCCCTACTTGCAAAGAGCCCAAAGCGCCTCTGACGGCCTTAAACGCATATCTGAGGCGGTTTGAACACGCCTGGAAGGTGGCGGCCGACGCGGTTCTGGCAGCGGGAGATCGCCGGGAGGCCACCAGCAAGGTGCACAAATCAGGGAAGCAAGGCCGCCCGGCAAAGGCCCGCTCCCCGCCCGTGCGCCGCCGCGCGGAGCCTGCCGGGGCGTCCGCAGGGGGCTGTGTTGCCGCTCCGCCACCCTGCCGCCCGGCCAGGACGTTTGACACCGCCACCATCGCTTGGGCATACTGCTATCTATGCCTGCCGGGGCTGTTGCGGGGAGAAGGGCGATGACAGAGCAGGAGATGACGCGCGAGGAATTGCTGGCCGAGGTCCGGTCATTGCGCGCCAGGGTGGCCGAGCTTGAGCGCGCTGACCGGGGGAGGCCCCTGGTGCGGTCCGGCGCGTTGCGAGACGCCACACATGACGAGGTTACGGGGTTGTATTCGCATCCGCATCTGCTGGAGCACCTGTCGCTGGCCGTCCGTTCGGCCCGCCGTTACGAACATGCGCTCAGCGTGTGCGTGTGCCGGCTGAGCGGGCTCGATGCCGTCCACCAGAGCCAGGGCGCCGATGTGGCCGAGCAGGTGCTGGCCGAGTTCGGGCGGCTCGTCAGCGACACGTTCCGCGGCGACGACATCGCCGGGCGGTGTGGCCGGGACGAGTTCTGTGTCATATTCTCTCACACTGTGTCCTCGGAGGCCGCCATGGCCGCCGAGCGCATCGTGGACAGGCTCGAGCTTGTGGCCACCGACCTGCCGATTGTGCCGGCCTTTGGCATAGCGCAACTGGAGCCGGACGCGATGGACGAGCCGGACTTGCTGGCCCTGGCCGAGGAGGCCATGCAGGAGGCCGAACAGGTCGGAGGCGGCGCCATCGTGATCGGCTCCCCTTGAGAGGCGAGCCCGGGGGGCGGGAGCGCTATATTCCCTTGCCGGCCATCTCGCGTCGCGTGTTGACGGCACCGAGGCAGGCGCCCGGGGCCCAGCCTGCGCCGGCTGCGCTGCGGCAGCCTGACCCCGAACCGGACATGGCCGCCGTGACCGCCTTGAACCGCAGAACATACTGGACGGCGGCGCTGCACATGGCCCGCGCGAAGCCCGTCTTCGGAGTCGGCCTGGGGCGCTACGGGGAGGAGTTCTACCGGCTGGGCTACCAGACGCCGTGGCGGCCGCGCCTGGCCATGATGCACGCGCACAACTCCTGGCTGCACTTCCTGGCCGAACTCGGCATCGTGGGACTGCTGCTGCAGGTGGCCCTGTGGACGGCCGTGCTGTGGCGGGTGGGCCGTCGGGCGTGGGCACACCTGCAGGCCGGCGACGGCCGGACGGTGTTCGCCTTCTTCGCCATCGCTCTGCTGGTCATGAACATGGCCGCCACCCTGGTGGGGCACGTTCTGTGGAGCCCCGCCGTCATGCTGCCCACGGCGGCCGCCCTCACCCTGGCGCTGCGCGAGCCGGACGAGGCCCCCGAGGGCCGTTTGGCTTGACAGCCCCCGTGGGGCTGATTACAGTGGCGGCTCGTTCCCCCCGTTAGCTCTCTTGCCGGAGGCATCCGATGACTGATAACGCCATGCCCCTTGGAGTCTTCACTTCGGCCGGCGCGGGCCTGGGCGCCGCCATCGAGAAGGTTGTGCAGATAGGCGCCCCCACCGTGCAGATCCACGCGCCGGGCCCGG
Source organism: Candidatus Brocadiaceae bacterium (assembly GCA_003551305.1). Taxonomy (GTDB): domain Bacteria; phylum Planctomycetota; class Brocadiia; order SM23-32; family SM23-32; genus B1Sed10-231. Next base: position 4,816 of record PUMJ01000046.1, on the reverse strand, counting down.
ACGGTCGCACTCCCGAGCGCGCCGAGCAGATAGCCGCCCGCTTCGCCGAGGCCGGCGTCGAGATAAGCCTGGTCTTCTGCGGGTTCCCCGGTGACCGCTACGACACCATCCCCATCGTGCGCCGGACCGTGGGCCTGGTGCCTCCGGAGACCCGCGCCGAACGCATCGAGCAGACCAGGGAGATCGCCGATTTCGCCGCCTGGCTCCAGGCGCCCGGCATAGGCATCCACATCGGATTCGTGCCCGAGGACTGGGACGATCCCGAGTTCGACGCCATCGTCCACGTGGTCGCGGACGTCGCCGACCACTGCGCCGAGCGTAACCTGACGATGAACCTCGAGACCGGCCAGGAGACGGCCGACACCCTGCTGCACCTGCTCCAGACGGTGGACCGGCCCAACCTGGCGGTCAACTTCGACCCGGCCAACATGATCCTCTATGGCAGCGGAGAGCCGCTGGAGGCCCTGCGCAAGGTGGGCGACTACGTCCGCAGCGTCCACTGCAAGGACGCCACCTGGAGCGAGAGCCCCGGCGAGGAGTGGGGCGTCGAGGTGCCCCTTGGCGAGGGCGACGTGAACATGAAGGAGTTCATCCGCACGCTCGACGACCTCGGCTACACCGGCCCCCTGACCATCGAACGCGAGGTCAGCGGCGAGCGGCAGATACGCGACATCAAGGCCGGGCTGGAACTGTTGAGGGAGATCAAGCAGGAACTCGGGATCAGCTGAATTATCCATTATAGAGTATGAGGAAAGAACGCGGTGTCCCGACGCGGCACAGCAGGCCACCGAGCCCGCGGACTCAACAGGCCGGGACATGCGGGACAGAGTGTTCGAGTAATCGTTGCGGGCCGTGCGCTTGCACCAAAGCTTCCAGGCGGAACGGGATAGAACCGGCTGACTGCTCGCCGGCAATATGTGCGAGCGGCAGCTTCCATTGGAACCAACATCGCGGAGGCGCAGTCCGCCAGGAGTGAGGCGGGCTTTTCTGCCAGGTGCGCTGTTGCCCAGAAGGAGGCCCGGGAGAGCCGGTACCGGCTCTCCAGCTCCTCGACAGATCAGCGATTGTCGCGGGAGATCGCCTGCGCGACCTTCTGCAAGAAGACGGACGAGTTGATCGCGGTTAGCGCGAGCATTGTCGTGAGCACCAAACGCCGCGAAGACTAACCAATGGGCGGGACGGCGGAGTCCGCCGCCGTCATTTCACAGTTCATCACTCATGACTCAGACTTCATCACTGGAACCTCCCCATGGCCAAAGACCTGACATCCCGCGCCGAAGATTACTCGAGGTGGTACAACGAAGTCGTCCAGCAGGCTGAGCTGGCCGACTACGCCCCCGTTCGGGGCTGCATGGTCATCCGTCCCTACGGCTTCGCCCTGTGGGAGAACGTCAAGGCCGCCCTGGACCGCCGCTTCAAGGCCACGGGGCACGTCAACGCCTACTTCCCCCTGTTCATCCCGATGGACTTCATGGAGCGGGAGGCGGAGCATGTCGAGGGCTTCAGCCCGGAGCTGGCCGTCGTCACCCACGGCGGCGGCAAAGAGCTCGAGGAGCCGCTGGCGGTGCGCCCCACTTCCGAGACGGTCATCGGCCACATGTACGCGAAGTGGATCCAGAGTTACCGGGACCTCCCGGTGCTGATCAACCAGTGGGCGAACGTGGTGCGCTGGGAGATGCGGCCGCGCCTGTTCCTGCGCACCACCGAGTTCCTGTGGCAGGAGGGCCACACCGCCCACGCCACGCGCGAGGAGGCCGAGCGGGAAGTCATGCGGATGCTGGACGTCTACGCTGAGTTCGCCGAGACCGAGGCGGCCGTCCCCGTCATCAAGGGGCGCAAGAGCGCCAGCGAGAAGTTCGCCGGGGCCGGCGCCAGCTACACTATCGAGGCGATGATGGGCGACGGCCGGGCGCTGCAGTCCGGCACCTCCCACGACCTGGGCCAGAACTTCGCCCGCGCCTTCGACATCACGTTCCAGGACGCCGACGGGGAGCTGCAGCACTGCTGGACGACGAGCTGGGGCATCAGCACCCGCTTCGTCGGCGCCGTCGTCATGGTTCACGGAGACGACCAGGGCCTCATCCTGCCCCCGAAGCTCGCCCCTACCCAGGTCGTCATCGTGCCCATCTGGCGCGACGATGACGAGCGGGCCGAAGTGATGGGAGTGGTGAGCGGGCTCAAAGAGGAGCTCAGGACCATCCGGGTTGAGGTGGACGATCGCGAGCAGCACACCCCCGGCTTCAAGTTCAACGAGTGGGAGCTGCGCGGCGTGCCGCTGCGCATCGAGGTCGGTCCGCGGGACGTGAAGAACCGCCAGGCCGTGCTGGCCCGCCGCGACGTGCCCGGCCGCGAGGGCAAGAGCGCCGTGGCGCTGGCCGACGTGCCGGGGGCCGTTCCGCGGATGCTGGACGAGATACAGGAGTCCCTCTACCGCCGCGCGGTCGCTTTCCGGGAGGAGCGCACCGCCCGGCCGACCAGCCGCGAGGAACTGGACAAAGCCGTGGCCAGGGGATTCGCCTGGGCGTGGTGGTGCGGCTCGGCCGAATGCGAAGGCCGCGTGAAGGAAGACACCTCCGCCACCATCCGCTGCATCCCCTTCGAGCAGCCCGGGGGCGAGGGCGAGTGCATCGTCTGCGGGGGGCCGGCCGAAGAGCAGGCCGTCTTCGCGCGCGCGTATTGACCAGACCACGAACTCGAGCCCGTTTTCGCATGAACACAAGAGAAGTCGCACTGGTCGCGGATGCTGCGCCGGGCGCGGCGGGGCGTTACGGGGTGGAGCAGCTTTCGCAGGCTCTCGCTGCGGCGGGTTACCGGGTCTCCAACTCCATGGCCGCGCTTCGTCGAGTCGTTGTCGCGACCGCCGGATCGCCCGATGCGCCCCGCGGTGTCACCCCGCCGGGCGACAAAGAGTCGTTCGCGCTGGAGCGGGTGGCAGGCTCCCCGGACATCCTGGCCGTGGTGGGCTCTGACGGGCGGGGGGCGATGTACGGCTGTTTCGAACTGACCGAGCAGATCCGCAATCTGCCGGCGGGTTCCGACATATTCGAGCGCATGAGCCCGACCGGGCGGAAGCCCGACCTCGCCGTCAGGAGGCTCCAGGTATTCCTCCACAATGAGGACCTGGAGCGGGATTGGCTCTACTCGGAGGACTACTGGGACGGCTACCTCGGCCTGCTGGCCCGCAGCCGCTACAACGAGTTCAACCTCGTGTTCGGCCATCAGACGGCCCACCTTATCCCCGTCTATGCCTACATGTTCGAGCTGGAGCGCTACCCGCAGGTGCGCGTTGAGGGTCTGACCGAGGAGGACCGCGCCCGCAACCTCGCCACCCTGCAGATGATCTCCCGGATGGCGGCCGAGCGAGGCGTTGACTTCTGGGCCGGCATCTGGCAGTCCAAACCCTGGGCCGGCGACCTGATGGGCGGCCAGAAGGCGCGCGTGCGCGGCCTGCAGGACGTGGACCTGGCCGAATACACGCTCGAGGGTCTCGTGCGCCTGCTGACACTCTGCCCCCACATTGCCGGCGTCCAGTTGCGCATGAACCGGGAATCCGGCCTGAGGGATCAATCCTTCTTCCGCGACGTGTTCATCCCCGGTCTCAAGGACTGCGGGCGCGACGTGCAGGTGGAGGTCCGCAACTGGGGCCTGAAGCAGGAGACCCTCGACCGCTTCACCGAGGCGTTCCCCGGCCTGCGCGTCTCGTTCAAGTACTTCGCCGAACACCAGGCGATGCCATACCAGCCGGTCCGCATGGAGGACAGCTACAGCTACGACAGCCTGCTGCGCAAGGACCGCAACTATGACGTGGCGTGGCACCTGTGGAACCTCGGCACGCACCGGTTGCTCCTGTGGGGCGAGCCGGACTACGTGAAGTGCTTCGCCCGCTCCTGCCACCTCGGGGACGGGCTCGGTTTCGAGGTCACCCCGCCACTCTCACAGAAAGGCTTCAGCCAGTTCGGCCAGACGACGGGCGCCTGGTCCATATACCGGGACGGCATCGAGCCTTCGTACTATGAATGGGAATATCAGCGCTACTGGTTCTTTTACGGGCTCTGGGGGCGCATCGGCTATGACCACGGGCTGGATGACGGCGTCTGGCTGGCCGAGCTGAAGCGCCGCTTCGGGCAGGCCGCCGCCCCGTCCATGTTCGCGGCCTACCGGGAGGGGAGCCGGGTCATCAGCTACCTGATATCGCACCACATGGACGACCGCAACATGTACAACTGGCTGGAACTGGATGCCGGTGGCTACATGGACTACTTCGGCAGCACCACTCCGGGGGAGAGGACGCTGTTTCTGAACGCGCGTGACTATGCGCGCGCTGCCCTGTCCGGGGAGGCTTCGGCCCGCATCACGCCGTTTCAGGCTGCTGAAGACCTGGAGGTCATCGCCGAGCGCTGCCGGGAGGCGGTGGAGCGGGCCGAAAAGGCGGTGGAACCGGCGGACAACGAGGAGTTCCGGTTCACCCGCCTTGACATGGCGGCGCTCTGCGCACTGGCCCGCTACAACGCCTGCAAGACGCGGGCGTCCGCGCTGCTGTATCTCTTCTACGAGACGGCCGATCCCCGGTATCTGGACCGGGCCGAGCGGCACGCCCGGGAGGGCAGGTCCATCTGGCAACGGCTGGTCGAGATAACAGAGCCTTTCTACGAGCGGCTCAACCTCGGCCCCACCGGCGGGCACTGGCGCAAGAACCTGGCGGTCGTCGAGCACGACATCCGGCGCATCCGGGCCGTGCGGGAGACCTTCGAGCGGTACGGCCGGTTCGAGCAAGGCTTTGACCTCGGAGAGCGGCCGCCGCAGCGTCGAGTCGGCC
>PUMJ01000283.1 GCA_003551305.1 Candidatus Brocadiaceae bacterium | reverse complement strand
TATCGGTCTGGCGGTGTCCCAAAGCCATGAGTGCCCTGCAACCTTGAGCAACGCGTATGATCCAGAAATCCAGCGGCCATAGTCTAGTCCAAAGTGCACGACTTTTTCAACAGGCTGTTAACCTGCAGACCTCGCGCAAAGCAGAAGCCGAGCGCGTGCAACACCTGCAGGGACGCCGGCGCGCGCTGCAGGTTCGTGGGGAACGTCCAGTGTGGCCTATCACCGAGAATGTTGTCCACGAACGAGCACAGCGTGCTGCCGGGCCCGACTTCGACGAAAAGACGGGCGCCCGCTTCGTACAAGCTCTCAACATTACGGACGAACTCGACCGGCCTGACCAGGTGCTGCGCCAGTGCATCCCGCAGGTGGGCGGCGAACTCCCCGTCGCCATCGTAGGGGGCGCCGGTGACGTTACACTGCACGGGTATGGCCGGCCGGCGCACGGGAACGTCTTCCAGGACCTGGCGAAACGGTTCGACGCTGGTGGATATCAGGGGGCTGTGGAACCCGCTGGTGACCGGCAGCACGGCGCAGCGGATGCCTCGGCTCTGCAGCGTCTCCACCACGCTGTCAATGGCTTCCCGAGTTCCCGATATCACCGTCTGCGCGGGACAGTTCTTGTTGGCCACCACGGCCTGGCCGCCCACCTGGGCCAGCACCTCCTCGACCTGATCGGCGGGGGCTCCCGCGGCGGCCATCGCGCCCGCCCGGAAGGCGTGCTCATAGACCCGCGCGCCGCGCAACGTGGTGACGGCCACTGCCGTCTCCAGGTCGAAGACACCCGCCGCGTGCAGAGCACCGTATTCGCCGACGCTATGGCCAGCCGCCATCCGGGGCCTCACTCCGGCCCGCCGCAACAGGCTGCTCAGGCCCACCCACATGGCCAGCAGCGCGGGATGGTTATGGTCGGTGCGCACGAGGAGCTCCTCCAGCCGTCCGCGCTCCTCCTCCGTGGCGTCGGGCTCCGGGAAGAGGGTGTTCAGCACGGACACGCCTGTCCAGCGGCGCGCCAGTCGGTCTACGTCCTCAAACGTATTAAGCAGGAAGGGGAAGGCGTCCGGCAGGTCTCCGCCCATGCCGAGGTAATGGCTGCCCTGGCCCGGGAACAGAAATGCCACCTTCGGCGTCGCGCCGGCCGGCTGTTCGCCGTAGTAGACGCCCTGAGCGTTGCTGTACTCGGTGCGGTCAGGGTCGGCGAGGGCGCGCCGGGCCCTCTCCAGGCAGGAATGGAACGCTTCGGCGTCCCGCGCCACTACAGCCAGCGCAGCGGGTCCGTCGCCGATACGCTCCCAGCTCTCGCGCGCCAGGTCACCCAAAGGCTGGCCGTCGCGCAGCCTCTGTGCCAGGGCATCGGCCGCACCGAGCACCTCCTCGCGCGCCGAGCCTCTGAGGGTGACGAGATGCGCAGGCAGGGCGCTCACGTGACCGGACCGGGCCGGCGGATGTTCGTCCGGACCGGGGGCTTCCTCGAGAACGGCGTGGAAGTTGACGCCGCCGAATCCGAACGAGTTCACGGCCGCCCGCCGCGGCCGGCCGGCGCTCCGCCACGGTTTCGGCTCGGTTATCAAGTAAAAAGGCGAAGCTTCCCAGTCGAACGCGCTGCGCGGCTGCTCACAATGGATAGTGGGGGGCAGCGTCTTGTGGCGCAACGCCATCACCACCTTGATGAGGCCCGCGATGCCGGCCGCCGTCTTCGTGTGCCCTATCATGGACTTCACTGAGCCCAGGCCCACGCTGCGAGGGCGGTCCGTGTGGCGACTCCAGACCGTGTTGAGCGAGGTCAACTCGGTCAGGTCGCCGTTCCACGTGCCGGTGCCGTGCGCTTCGACCAGGTCCACGGCAGCCGGGGTGAAGGGCAGGTTCTCGTAGGCCCGTTCCATGGCCATCGTCTGTCCGCGCACGTCGGGGGCTGTGACGCTTTTCGCCGAACCGTCACTGGAGCTGCCGAGCCCGCGGATCAGGGCATGTATGCGGTCACCGTCGCGCACCGCGTCTGCATAACACTTCAGCACCACCATGCCGACGCCTTCCCCCATGACGAAGCCGTCGGCGCGATCATCGAACGGGTAGCAGCCTTTGTCGGAAAGCACACCGAGGTTCGAGAACATGATGTAGGAGAAGGGGTCCATGTGCGCCTCGGCGCCCCCGGCCAGCACGACCTGGGCCTGCCCGGTTCGCAACGCCTGAACCGCGGTGTTGAGCGCTGCCAGAGAACTGGCGCACGCCCCGTCCAGCGTAAAGCTGACACCCCCGAGGTTGAAGTGGTTGCAGATGCGGCCCGCTATCAGGCTGCCCAGTGTGCCGGGGCAGGAGTCCTCGGTAAACCGTGGGGATTTCTCAGTCAGCCGGGTTGCCGCGCCCGCGATGATGGCGTCCCGCCGCTCGGACGGCAGGTCCGCAATCTCCGGCAGTTCCCGCAAAGCAGCGCAGTACTCGTGAGCGTACACACGCATGCCGTACCGCACAGACAGCTCGCCGCCCATGCTGTTGCCCAGCACCACGCTCGTGTGGTCACGGGGCAATCCCTTCTCCAGGCATCCCGCATCCTCGAGCGCCTCATGAGCGACCTGGAGCGCCATGAACTGAACGCGGTCTATGGCGGGGGCCGCCACCGGCGGGATGCGGAAGCGCGTGGGGTCCTTGCGGAAGCCCTGCACGAACGCCCCGAGCCGCGAAGAACTCTTGTCCCGCACCTCCGGGCGCGGGTCGTAGAAAAGGTCCACGTCCCAGCGGTCCTCGGGGACTTCGGTCACCGCCTCGACGCGGTTGACGATGTTCTGCCAGTACTGCTCGGGATCGTCAGCGCCCGGGAAGAGGCACGCCATCCCGACGATCGCGATGGCGTCTGAGAGGTCTTCCGGTCCGGTGGATGGCGGCATGGTGCTTTCCGCCAGCCGGCCGGCTCGGTCCGTCAATTCCGAGTGAAGTTCCGCCATGGTTCGGATGCCCAGGAGGCTCGATATCGCCTGCCCGCACATGTGGGACGGCGGGGACGGGGCATCCGGTCCTCCGCGCCCGACGGCCGCCCGCAGGTGGGCGGCATTGAGCCGCTCGACGGCCCGCTTCCGTTCAGCCAGAGGCGCGTCCGTCCCTTCAATCTCGAGTTCGTTCTTGAGCAGCTCCAGCGCGCTCTCGCTCCGCGACCAGCGTGCCGGCAGGTTCACCGTGGTCCCCGTCGTCACCGACTCGTCGCTCAGCAGCAGAGCCTGCCGGTATGCCGCCGGCACGGCGCCGCACGCAACGGCTTCCTCCGTGGCGAGGTAAGCGGTGCCGAGCTGCAGTCCGCACGCGGCGCCGTGCCTGGACAAGGCCGCCCCGAACACCCCGGCCATCACCGAAGCGCGCGCCGTGGCCAGCCCGCCCGCGAAAAGCACCCGCAGGCCATCCGGCTTCGCCGTGTCCCGACGCGCTATCTCCTCCGTCGCCAGTTCCCACAGGACAAGTGAACCCAGGGCGCCGACATGCCCGCCGGCCTCGTGGCCCTCCAGGATGATGCCGCGCGCTCCGCCGTCCAGAGCCGCCGCCACGTGATCCGAAGAGGGGGTATGCAGATAGCACCGGATGCCGGCCTCCTCGAAGCGCCGCGCGGCCGTCGCATCGCCCCCGGCCAGCGTCACGCAGTCCGGGCGGGCGGCGCACACGGCCTCGAACGCTTCAGGGTCAGAGCCCATGAAAGCGACCATCCCGACCCCAAACGGCCGTCCTTTGAGTGCGGCCCGGGTGTCCGCAATGGCTTTGCTCAGTTGCTGCGGCGTCTGGTCGGCCGCAGCCAGGAATGGCAGAGCCCCGCTGGCGGCCACCCGCTCCGGCAGGTGATGGGTGCCCGAGACCTCCGCCATCGGCCCCTGCACGATGGGCAGCTGCGTGCCGTGCTCGCTCGCCAGCGCCGAACCCCGGCGGAAAGGGAAATCCTCCTTGAGGCGCTCGACAGCCGGCCCCAGGGCGGCGGCATATTCGGACACTACCCCCCGCACAGACAATCCCTGTTCGGCGAAACGGCGCGCGAAGGCGAGCCCCTGTCCCACCGGCGGCAGAGGGCTGCCGAAGCCGTCAGAGACCAGAGGTGCGAGTTCCTCGGCAAAACGGCTTGCGGCCTGCTCGGCCGGCAGGCCCGCCAGAAACAGCTCATGCTCGAGGCGGCGGAGCTCCTTCAGTTCTTGTGCCCGACCTGACGCCAGAACGCGCATGGGTCGCCCCAGCATGCCGCCCACAGCGGCGGTGTCGAACGGTGAACTGGTGCGCAACGGCTCCCGCAGTGCCTCCTCGATGGGTGCCTCGGGTGTAAGCAGAAGCTGCGAGTCCAGCACGCAACCGGTGCAGCCGGCCGCGTAGAGCGCCGCCGCCCCGAGCGGTCCCACACCACCACGCACCACCAGCGGGAGGGTCACGCCGTCCAGCAGTTCCTGCGCCAGGATGAGAGACGTCTTTTTCGAGACAGGACCGGCCGCTTCGTTCGCGGAGGCGAGCAGGAAGTCGGCGCCCGCTTCGAACGCCATCCGCGCTCCCTGCCGGCTGTCTACCTCGAACCCGACCATCAGCCCGGCGTCCTTCAGTCCGGCGGCGAGATCGGCTGCGGAGTGGACCTCGAGGCGGTCGGCGCACAGGATGACCCGACCTTCTGCCGGCACGAGTGCCCTGGTCGCGGCCAGCGTGTCCGCGTCTCCCACGTCCACCATGACGGTCAGACCCCGCAGGTCGCTGGCCGCGGCGCGGCGCAACAGGCCGTGGCGGTAGTCGGCGTCACCCCAGCGCAGGTCCAGCAAAGGCTCGGCCAGGCCGGCAAGCTCAGCCAGCATGGTGAGGTCGTCCGTCCCAGGCGGCTGGGCGGCCCACAGGATGAATTCAGCATGCTTCGTGCAAGGCATAGGGTCTCGCTCCATAGCCCTTGGCAGACGGCCGGCCACGTCGGTTACAGGTAGCCCATGTCCTGCAAGCGGCGGCGCTGCCGGCGGTCCTCCTCGTCGGTCAGGCCGCCGGCGTCGTGCTCGCAGCGGCGCTCCTCCAGCGGCGTTTCGTCGTAGCTCACGGGGTGCTGCTCTACGTAGCGGGGCTCGAACAGGCCTGTCAGCACGCGGCCTTCCATGTAGCGCGGCACGGGCAGGCCGGCGGCGTAGAGCGCCGTTGAGGCGACGTCCCGGATGTCGGCCGGCGGCCGGCGGCCCTGGCGCAAGCCGGGCCCGCATGCCACGAGCACCCCCTCCATGCGGTGGTTGCCCAGCTTGGGGAACGGGGCGAAGAGTCTCCTGCCCACAGACGTGAGCACGCCGACCTGGCCACCTTTGAGCCCGACGAACAGGTCTGCCGCCTCTTCGGTGTATGGCCCGTCGTAGAGCTCTTCCCGGCGCAGCAGGTGGCTCACCAGCCTCTCCCCGGTGTCGGGGTCGGTCAGCGCCTCCAGGGCTGAGGTCAGTTCGGCGAGCACTCGCTCGTACTCCTCCCCGGGCTCGACGACTCCTACCTCGCTGCGGCCGCGCACGTTGAGGTGAATGCCGCTGTCGGAGCGGGACTTCGCGATGGCGCGGGTCCGCTCCCAGTCCACCGCCCAGCGAAGCGGTTCGGCCGCTGACAGCGGTGACTCCGGCCGGTGCCGGCGAACCCGGAGACCGCCCAGTGCTCGACGGGCCGCCCCCAGCAGGCCCGTGTACAGCAGTGCGGAGCGCACCAGGCGGGCCATCTTGTACGTGAGCCGCCGGGCCCGTATGCGACCTCGATGCAGGCGGACGAACCCCGTGCGCGCCAGGAATTCGTTCATCCGGAACCCCTTCTCGACCGCGCCCGCGCCATGGTCGCTGACAACCATGTAGGTGGCCTCGGAACCGAAGTAGCTCTTCAGGTAACCGATCGTTGCGTCGGTGGCGCGGAAGAACTCGCTCACCACGGCGTTGACGGCCGGGTCCGGCGCTTCGACACTGCCGTCGCAGTAGGGCCAGAGCGCGTGCTGGACCGTGTCCGTCTCGCTGCTGACGCACATGAGGAAGTCCGGTCGAAACCTCTCCACCATCCGCCGCAGAGCACGGTCGCTGCACCGATGCGCCTCAAGTATCTGCTGAGCCCGACGGTGGTCATCGGGGGCGTTATCCGCCCAGGTAGCCCACGCACCCGCCTCCTCGGCCACGTCCTCGAACGCATCGGGCGGATGGGTAACAGCCGGCGAAGGCGACGGGCTCAGCAGCCCGGTGACCATGAAACCGTTGACCGGCCGGGCCGGATACGTCACCGGCACCCGGAAGACGCCCACCCGCCGGCCATGCCGCCCGGCGACGTCCCAGATGCGCGGCACTGTGCAGTCGCCGGACTGGACCAGCCGGGCGCTGACGCCGTCCGGGGCCCACCTGACGAAGTCGAAGATGCCGTGCTGGCCGGGGTTGACTCCGGTTGTCATGGAGGTCCACGCGGGGCCCGTCACCGGAGGTATCGTGGAAATGAGTTCGGCCCTCGCCCCGCGCTGCATCAACTCGGCCAGCTCCGGCATCTCACCACGCGCGATCCGGTGGTCGAGCACGGAGAAAGTGGCCGCGTCCAGACCGATGATGCAGAGCTTGCCGCCGCACGCTTCTTCCACAACACCCCCCGTGGAAAGGTGGTTTTCCGACTGCAGGAACGCCACGGTATTCTATGGGGCGACACCGCCTGCTTCAACTGCCATCGGCGTAACAGCCGGGGCATTGACAACCGGCCGGGCCGACCGTAACCTGCGCTCACAGGCGGCCCGGGAGCCCGGAGGGGGAGCCGCGCAAGAGCTTCGTGGAGGGCGAGCAGTTGACCGAGGCGTGGATCAGCGAGCACGGTACCGAAGGGCTTGTGTCCGTCGTCATACCCACCTATGACCGGCGGCAGCTTTTGGCGGAGACCATGGACTCCGTGTTCGGTCAAAGCTACCGCCCCATCGAGTTGATCGTGGTGGACGACGGTGGAACGGACGACACGGATGTGATGGTCGGCGAACGCAGCAGCAGGTGGAGCGGGGACCCGGGCTTCGAGGTGCGCTACGTGCACCAGCCGAACGCCGGCACCCAGGCGGCCCGTAACCGGGGAGCACGCCTCGCGAACGGGCAGTTCATCCGGGCTCTGGACTCCGACGACCTGCTCTACCCCGAGAACATCGAGCGCTCCGTCCGCGCCCTGCAGAAGACGGGAGCCGACATGGCGTGCGGGCCGGGACAGCGCTTTGCCCGGGTCGGTGGGGTCCCTTATGACCTCGGGCGGGTCAACACAGGACGCCCGCCCGCCGGCTTGAGCCCCCTTTCTATCATGCTGCGAGGAAGGAACTTGCTGCAACCGAACCTGTCCGTGATGACTCGACGCCTGGTGGCGAAGGTCGGACCGTGGGACGAGATGCTGCACCAGTTCGAGGACATCGACTTCGGGTTCCGTGCCGCTCTGCTCGGGGCCTCATACGCTTACGCCCCGCTGGCCCTGACAGGCCGACGCCAGCACTCCGGGGAGCGCACGTCCCGCCGGCGCGGTCCGGAGTTTGCCGAATCGCACAGGTGCCTCGTGGCCATGTTGGACCAATCACTGCAAGCATCCGGCCGGCTGATGACCTACCGCGCCGACCTGTGCTGCTTCTACTGCCTGCGGATCACCCGGGCCCGCAACTGGGAGAGCCACCTGTTCGATGCCTGGCAGCGCCGGGCCCGCGAACTCTGGCCGCCCAGTCATCCCATCGGCTGGCCGGGCTTCGGGCCCTGCTGGCGTCTGATAGGCCCGGTGCGAACGCGGCTCGTCAGGAAGGCTTTCGTCGCGGCCCGCAGGGCCCGCACGGCGCTGCCCGCCGCCTGGTGAGTGGCGGCCCGTTGATCGGTTTCAGCGCCGCGCTCCTGCCGGGCCGCGCAAGCTCAGTGTGTGAGCCAGTCGCCGAGGCTGTAGTGCCAGGCGGCGGCATCGAGCCAGCCGGCGTCCGGCTGGCGTTCCCCGACGACTATCAGCTCCAGATTCCACAGCCGTGTCGTCCACGCCTGGAAGCCCGCGCCGCGCAGCATCCTCCCCTCAGGCGAGCGGGAGGGGAAGGACGCCGTCACAAGACCGATGCCCTCCTGCCTGAGCGCCTGCACGGTCCGGCCCAGCAGCGCAAGCAGCACTCCGGCGTCATCGTCCAGTGCAAAAAGCTCCTGCAGGTAGGCGACCCGCCTCCGCGCGGATGCCCGATAGACGGCCAGCCCGGCCGGCTGGCCGCCGCGCCATGCCGCCAGACGCACGTAGTTCCTGTCCGGACACCGCACGTAGCGCCAGTTCAGGTAAGCCGCGTCTCGCACAACCGTCACCGTTCTGTGGGCTTCGACAGCCGTCCAGAGATCGTCAAACGCCGGCCCGAACGGTTCCGTCATGCCGCGCACCTCCACTCCTTCCGCTGCCGGGCCCAGCCCTCGCAGCCCGACAAACGGCTGCATGAGCGCCCCCGCTGATGCCGTCCATCCCGGCAGCCCGCGCCCGAGCAGGACATCCGGGGCGCTGATGAAGCCGGCGTATACGGGCACCCGCCCCAGGGACTCCGCTCCCAGTCGTCGGTTCATCTCCACCAGGGGGCGGTAGACGAATCCGTATCCGAAGGAGACGCCGTCCCGCGCAGCCCTACGGCCACTCTCGCTGAGCAACCCCCGGTAACACGCCCACGAACGCTCGGATTCCAGCACGCTTAGGTCGCCGATCAGCCCGGCCCTGTGGCGCAGTCCCCGGACGCTGAAGAGCATGTACATGTTGCCCAACATCCCGACGATGCGGCCCCCGCGCAGCGCCAGGGCTGATGCGCATCCTTGCCCGGGGTTTTCGAGACTGCACCAGCGCCAGTAGCTCGGGCTGCGCCGTTCGCCCCGCGCCTGCAGATGGAACCCGGCTATCATCTCCGCGAACCGACCGAGGTTCACCTCACTGACGATATGGAACTGGTAACCGTCCGGTGCCTCGCGCATGCAGTCCTCCAACCGGGTGCGCCGGGTTGCAGCGTGCAGTATAAGGAACGCAGCGGTGCAACGCATCAGCAGACGCCTGCTTTGATGCTGCAACCCGGCCGTTTGCGCGGGGGCGCTGTTGCCGCTATGCTGGCCGCCTTCGCACGAAGATATCCACTGCCGCGGGCGGCCGGGCCACGCCGGCCCGACGCCGGCGGTCTGGTGTGCGCAGACATCCCCCCTGGCCGGAGACGAAGCACGATGCCGGAACTGATGCTGGGAACGGTGCAGCCGGACGCGGACGCCGACAAGGAGCTCATGAAGGCCGCCGGCGTCGAGTGGGTGCGCCTGGGCGCGCCCCTACCATTCGCCGACCGGCCGGGGGGAGAGGTCACGGATCGTTACCGCCGCTACCGGCAGACGGCCGCCGGCTACGCGGAGGCGGGCATCCGCATCGTGGGCGTGACGCCCGGACCGGGCTCGAAGCTGTGGCGGCAAGACGAGGACGGCGAATGGCGACTCGTCTGGCACCGGCGGCTGCCCGAATGGTTCGGCGAACTGGGCAGCGATGAGTGCCTGGAGAAGTACGAGCAGGCCTGCCGGTGGCTCGGCGACGACCTGCGAGGCATCGTCCCCGTCTGGCAGGCACTCAATGAGCTGGACTGGCACCAGTTCAGCGGTCCGATGGCGGCCGAGCAGTCGTGCGAGATGATACTGGCCGCCGCACGGGGGCTGAAGGCCGCCGACCCGGACCTCATCGTCGGCCACAACTCCGTCGGCCACCAGGACGAGCATTTTCTGTCCGAGCGGATGTTCTCCGGCGGGCTGCTCGACTACTGCGGCGTGGACCGTTACTTCGGCTCGTGGCACCCCGGCGGCCCGGAGGACTGGGCGCCGCTGATAGAGGACCTCAACGAGCGGACCGGCGTTCCCGTGCTGGTCAACGAGTGGGGCTTCGCGTCCGCCGGCGGCGTCAAGACCGAGGCCGAGCGGGACCAGGTCACCTGCGCCTGCCACAAGTGGCCCCACACCTGGGGCCCGGGGCATACGCCGGAAGGTCAGGCGGAGTTCATCCGGCGGGCCTTCGACGCTTTCATACGGGTCAAGGACAGGATGCTGGGCGAACTCTACTTCCGCTGGGCCGACCAGCCGACCTGCTGGCAGTGCCGCGCCCCCGACTGCCCCGCCGAGACCGCCTGGGGCCTGGTGGACGTGGACGGCAAACCAAAACCCTCGTATCACGCCCTCAAAGAGAGTGCGCGGCGTCTGCGCGACGCCTGACACCGGAGCTACAGAACCCGCAAGGAGCCTCAGATGGCCAAACCAGGCATTTTCAAGCGTTACGAAGGCAACCCCATCATCGGACCCGGCCACATCCCGTGCGCCAACAGCATCTACAACAGCGCCGTCGTCCCTTTCCGGGACGGCTACGCGGGCGTGTTCCGCGTGGACGACGAGAGCCTGATGCAGTGGCTGCACGT
>PUMJ01000136.1 GCA_003551305.1 Candidatus Brocadiaceae bacterium | reverse complement strand
GGAAGCTTGATGAGAAAAATTCGTATTTTCGTTTCTTTCGCTTGTTTCCGGTTTGACAGGGGGGGCGCAGGCCGCTTAGGATAGCGGCCTATAATGGGTGGCAGGGCGTGTTCACACCGTTGAATCAGGGGCAGGGGTAACCGTGGGTGCGATAAAGAGGCAGCATGCAGGAAATGGGGGAATATCCGCGGGACGCGTGGGTCTCCTCGTGTCCGCTGACACCGGGACCAGGGCGCTGGTGAGCCGCGCCCTCGCCCCTGCGGACGCGGACATCCTGTGCGTCACAGACAGCACAGAGGCCCTGCAGCGAGCCGAACAGGACGAGGTCGGGGTCGTGGTGATTAATGTCTCCGACCCCCGGGTAAAGGGCCTGCAGCTTCTGCGTGCCCTGGTGATCAACCGGCAGTCGGTTATGGCCGTCGCTGTCGCCGACTCCGGCGACTACGAGGTTGCCCTGCGGGCCGCCCGCATGGGGGCTTACCAGTGCCTGCTGCGCCCGTTTGCCGACCAGGACCTCGCCTGCGCCCTGGAGGGTGCTATGACAGAGTGGAACGAGCGGGGCTGCAGCGTGCAAAAGTACCGCCAACTGACCTTCGCCCACCCCGGCAAACGCATCATCGGCAACGGACGCGCCATGCGGGAGACCTTCCGACGCGTGGACCTGGTGCGGCGCGTCAATACGAATGTCGTCATCCGCGGGGAGACGGGCACTGGCAAGGAGTTGATCGCCCGCGCCATTCACAACAACAGCACCCGCCGCAACGGTCCTTTTGTCAAGCTCAACTGCGGCGCCATCCCCAAGGACCTGCTTGAGAGCGAACTGTTCGGCCACGAGAAGGGCTCATTCACCGGTGCGATGCAACGCCGCATAGGCCGGTTCGAGATGGCCGACGGGGGCACCATCCTGCTGGATGAGATTGGCGACATGCCGCTTGAGCTGCAGGTCAAGCTGCTGAGCGTCATCCAGGACCGCGCCGTGCAGCGTGTGGGCGGTCACGACCGGATTCCCGTTGACGTCCGCATCATCGCCGCCACCCATCAAGACCTGGAACAGGCCATCGAGCAGAATCGCTTCCGCCAGGACCTCTACTACCGGCTGAATGTGGTGACCATCCGCGTGCCGACGCTGCGAGAGCGACGCGAAGACATACCCCCGCTCGCCCACCATTTCCTGCAGACGTTCGTGCGGATCACCGGCAAGCCGGTGGCCGGCTTCGACGAAGACGCCCTGCGCCTGCTGTGCGACTACGATTACCCGGGCAACGTCCGGGAGCTGCAGAACATAATCGAAAGCGCCGTTGTCTTCTGCCAGGACGGTGTCATCACGCCTGCGGATCTTCCGCGCGTCGTCCGCAACGTTGTCGGTCGCCCCGTGCGCGAGGTGCGCATAGCCGCCGGAACGCCCCTGGAGGAAGTCGAACGGTTGTGCATCATAGAGACGCTCAAGCACACCGAGGGCAACAAGCGCCGCGCAGCAGCCCTGCTGGGCATCAGTGAGAAGTCCGTATATAACAAGCTGGACAGGTACAACATCTCCCTGGACGGGCTGGACTCGATGCCCGCTTCCGAGAGCGTACTTTCGTCCGCCCCGGACCGATACGAGCGCGTCTGAGGTTTGTTGACATACCTGCGGCTTCCTTCTATCATGTTAGTTGTTCTGGCTTAACACCGCTGAAACCAAACCGCCCCGGAGGTCTGTTCATCGTGGCCCGAAGGACCAGAAGACCCAGGAAACGCTGTCGTTTCTGCCGTGACAACGTTGAGAGAGTGGATTATAAGGACCTGCAGAAGCTCCAGCGCCTGATGAGCGGCGAAGCCGCAATATTTGGGAAGAAGCGCTCCGGCAACTGCTCCCGCCATCAACGCATGGTCAAGACCGCCATAAAACGGGCGCGTTTCCTGGCGCTGCTACCCTATCACTGACCTGAGCGCCGCTGCGCCCGCGGCCCGGCCTGGTGGCCAGGGCCCCTTCCAGCGTGCGGGGGTGCCTGCGCGTTTCCCATTGACTTCGCCCCGGTGCCGCCCAATAATGTGCGTGCCTTGCAGCACATTATTGGCACCGGACGCATTGCGCGCCGCGGTTCGGCCTGGACAGAAATGGAGGATTGCCTGTGGACCACGTTTTCCCCGGCTGCTACACGGCGCTCGTCACACCGATGAGAGGCGAGCGAGGCGATTCCGTTGACTACGAAGCCCTTCAGCAGTTGGTGGAGTTCCAGGTGGCGGGCGGAGTCAGCGGCATACTCGCCGTGGGCACGACGGGCGAAAGCGCAACGCTCAACTGGGAAGAACACTCCGAGGTCATCCTCAAGACCGACGAGTTCGTGGCCGGCCGCTGCAAGGTCATCGCGGGAACGGGATCAAACTGCACCGAGGAGACCGTGGCCAGCACTCACCACGTGGCCGAGCACGGCATAGAGGCCGTGCTGCTGGTGGAGCCGTACTACAACGGGCCAAGCTCCATAGAGATCCGCAAGGAATACATGGAACCGGTGGCTCGGCAGTTCCCCGACCTGCAAGTTATCCCCTACGTGATACCCGGGCGCACCGGCACGCAACTGCTGCCGGAAGACCTGGCGCTCCTGCACAAAGACTGCCCCAACGTGAAAGCCGTCAAGGAAGCGAGCGGCCAGCCGGACAACATGCGCCGCACGCGGGAGTGTTGCGGCCCGCATTTCGACATCCTCAGCGGCGACGACGGCCTGACTTTCAACATGATGACAGACCCGACGGTGGGCGCCTGCGGGGTTATCAGCGTGATCTCCAACGTGGCGCCTGCGGCTGTCTCCCGCATGACAAGCGCCCTGCTGGAGGGCGAGGTCGAGGAAGCCAAACGGCTGGCGAACGCACTGGAGCCGCTCTTTAACCTGGTGACCGTCAAGACCTCCGAGGACAGCCCCTGGGGCCGCCGAGAGTGCAAGGCCCGCAACCCCTTGCCGATAAAGACACTTATGCGGCTGCTGGGCATGCCGGTGGGCGGGTTGCGCCGGCCGCTGGGCAAGATGACGGCGCGGGGGCTGGACAGAGTGCTGCAGGCCGTCGGCCACGTCAACAAGGAGAACCCGCAGGTCCTGGAACCCATCGAGCAGGCGTTCCAGGTGGATGTCGAAGAACGCCTGAACAACCCCGCCTATCGCGCTGGACTGACTTACGCCGAAGGGGAAACCTGAAAACTACCCCTGTCCGGGAGTGCGCCATGGCGCAGGATAAGAAACACATACGACTCGACGTGCTGTTCAACCAGATGTTAGAGCTGGACGCCAGCGACCTCCACCTGAAGGCGGACAACCCACCTCTGTACCGGGTGCGAGGGGTGCTGCACCGGGCCAAGTCCGAGCCCCTCTCAGCGGAGCAGATTGAGTCGCTGGTGAGTGAACTGCTCGGCAACGAGACGATGGCCGACCTCTACGAACGCGGCAGTGTGGACCTGGGGCGCGACGTCCGGGACGGGCGCGTGCGCATCAACGTATTCCTCCAGAAGGGCCGCGTTGGGCTGGCCGCCCGGCTGCTGGAAAGCAGAATCCCGAGCCTGGAGGAACTGCACCTGCCCGACTCACTCGCCCGCATCGTGGACATGAAACAGGGGCTGGTGCTTGTGTGCGGCATCACCGGCTCCGGCAAATCCACCACGCTGGCTTGCCTGCTGGCGATGATCAATGCGAAGTACCGCTACCACATCCTCACGATCGAGGACCCGATCGAGTATCTCCATGAGGATGTCAAGAGCATTGTCAATCAGCGCGAGATCGGCCTGGACTGCACCGGCTGGGCCGACGCCCTCCGCGCCGCGGTGCGTGAAGACCCGGACATCATCCTCGTGGGTGAGATGCGCGACCAGGAGACCTTCCAGGCGGGTCTCATCGCGGCCGAGACGGGTCATCTCGTTTTCGGCACCCTCCACACCTCCAGCGCAGCGGGCACGGTGGGACGCATCCTTGATCTGTTTCCCACAGACCGCCACGCCCTCATCCGCCAGAGCCTCGCTTTTAACCTCAACAGCATCATCTGCCAGAAACTCGTACCTTCCTTCCGGGAGGAAGTGGATGTGGTGCCTGTAACGGAGGTGATGTTCATGAACGCCTCAATCCAGAAGGCGATTGAGGAGGGCGAGGATGCCAGGATCACCGACTTGATCTCGGTAGGCACCCAGGAGGGCATGAAGACCTGGACAGACTCCTTTGTCGAGATGATAAGAGAAGGCTACGTCGAGAAGAAGGTCGCCGTGCAATACGCCCCGAACAAGGACCAGCTTGAAATGGCTCTGCGCGGCATCGGGGTCTCAAAACCCTCCATCGGATGACTGCTGTCGGAATTGCCAAGAATATGAAGATTCGACCAGGGCGCACCGCTGTTGCTTACGCTGTCGTTTTGATGACACTGGGGCTCGGGGCCTGGCTGGTTGCTGCCATGCCTTCGGCCCGGGCCCAGGAGGTAACGCAGGAGGCTGCCGCGGACGCCCCGGCGGCAACGACTCCTGAGGAAGCCGAGGTCGCCGAGGTTGAAGCCGAACCGCCGCCGGCTCCGCGCGTACCTTTCTACATCCATCCGCTGTGGTTTCTGTTGTTTGGCTTGACAGTCGGACTCTGGCTCTTTCTTACCTCCTGCGTAAGCATGGACGCGAAGGGGCTCGGGACGGTGAGCAGTTCGCTATGGAGCGCGGCCATGATGGGTACCGGCTTCATCGGGCTGGCCTTTACGGTGCTTTTCCACGTCGCGTTCGCGTTCTTGATGATCGGCGTCGTGCTGGCAACGGGCGCGATTTATGTCTGGCACCGGAACCGCTTCGTACCTGAGCGCCACCGACTGTTGGGAGCCCATCACCGCGCCGAGTTGCTATCTCGCCTCCCGCTGGTGGGCGGGTTGGTCGGATATGCACCGGGCTTCACAGCCGAGATAGACGTGGACCTGAGCGGTCCCGGAGGGGAATCCCTGGAGAGCATCGTGACACAGGACCCCGCCTTCAACCAGGCCGCCGAAGTGATGGCCGATGCTGTGAGCCGGGCCGCCGCGGTGAATGCTCGGACCGTCCGCGTTTTTGCCCACGACGAACAGTACGTCGTTCAACTTGTCATGGACGGCGTGCCACAGACCCTTACCACTTGTGAGCTGGACACCGGCCGGCAGATGATAGCCTGTGCGTCGGCGCTGCTGGGCCTTTCCAGCGAGGGGCGTGTCAGGCAGGGTTCCGCCTCGCTGCGTGCTGCATTGCCGGAGGCTGGCACCGTCGAGGTGCAGGGCCGAATCAAGGCCGTCAGGCAGAAGCCGGCGCTGGTGTTGGAATTTCCCGACTGGCAGCCCGACCTGCATAAAGCCGGCCTGGAAGCCCTCGGCATGCACGATGCGCTGGTAAAAAGGCTGCGCACGGCTGTCCAGCAGGAGAAAGGCGCAATCCTCGTTGCCGGACGCGCCGGCTCAGGCACGACAACCACCCTCTACGCGACCATCGCGCTGATGGACCTCTTCACCACTGACGTCATAGCGCTGGAGTCGGAAGAAGGTCCTGAAGTTGAACACGTACGCCGATGGCCCGTTCCCAAGGACCGCCCGTTCGGCGAGGTCATGGCCGAGGTGTTGCGCGAAGGGCCACACAAGATCGTCTTCGACGGCCTGCAGGCACAGGAGCAGGCAGAGCCGCTGCTGGAGTTCGCTGCCCGGCAAGGGCAAGTGCTGACCACCCTGCGAGGCAAGAATGCTCCCGATGCCCTGCTGCGCCTTTGCCGGACAACCGGCTCGGCCGACGTGGTCGGGCAGGCGGTCATCTGCGTGGTGGCCCAGAGGCTGGTGCGGCGCCTGTGCGAGGAATGCAGGGAGCAGATCGAGCCCGACCCGCAATTCCTGCGCAAGCTCAACCTTGACCCCGCTGACCCCGGATCCTGGTTCCAGGCTGTCGGCTGCCCGCACTGTCTCAACACCGGCTACCGGGGGCGGATCGGCCTGTTCAGTATGCTTATCATGACCGACAGCGTACGGAAGGCGTTGGCCCAGCGGGAGGCTTCTCCTTCGGACATCCTGGCTCAAGCGGGCAAAGCGGCATTCCGCAGCTTCCAGCAAGACGGGTTGAGCAAGGTAGCCGCCGGCATCACTACGTTGGAGGAAGTGCGGCGCGTCCTCAAGAGCAGTTCTGCTGCCCCAAGCGATTGAGCAAAAGCAATGATTACCACTATTGCCGTGCTGATTGTTCTAACGCTCCTGCTTGCTATGACATACGCAGGAGCACGCGATGGGCTTTTCTTCTCCACCTATGCCCTTATGCGCAACCTTATCGCTTTTGTGGCCGCCATGACTTTCTGTCAGCCGCTGGCCAGGTTGCTAAGCTACCTGATCTCGCAGAGTCACCCGGCGCCCGAGTACTTCCTGCCCCTCGGTTACGCGCTGGCTTTCGGCGTAACCTTCGGCGTGGGACGCTGGCTCAAGATCCGCTACGTCTATCCGGACGTGGTTTGCCCCAAATGGGTGGACCGCATCGGCGGGGCCCTTGTCGGGTTTACGAATGCTTACATCGTCACTGGCACCTTCCTCATCCTCTGGACACTGCTACCGTTCGCCCGTTTCATCCCCGGGGACCAGGGGCGCCTGAGCATCCCTTCTGCCGGCCTGGACAGCGGGGCCGTCATGCTGAGGGTATATGATACCCTTGCCGGTAGTATGCCCGGGAACACACCCTTCCTGCTTGACGACGAGCCGCTTATCGAGGACCGCAACAATAACGGCCGCGCCGAGCCGGGCGACACGTTCATAGATCTGAACGGCAACGGAAGATGGGACAGGGGCTGGCGGTGG
This sequence comes from Candidatus Brocadiaceae bacterium, assembly GCA_003551305.1. Taxonomy (GTDB): domain Bacteria; phylum Planctomycetota; class Brocadiia; order SM23-32; family SM23-32; genus B1Sed10-231. Next base: position 3,609 of record PUMJ01000136.1, on the reverse strand, counting down.
CGCTATCAGAACCACGCCGAAATACTGCCTGACCGGCTGGAGCCCCTCGACGTCCAGACCCCGAACGCGGAGGATCCCGGCTGAGGCGGCATCCGGGACTCAGTTCGCCATCGCCCTCGCGCGCGCAGGCGGCACGCACCATCCGGGAAGGACTTGATAGGGGCAGAACGCGGGCAGGTGACCTGGGACCGCTCTCACACGGAGGCCGGACCCGTGCGGCCCGGTGTAACCGTCGATGCGGACATGCGCCGACTGGAGTGGCGACATTCATCGAACTGGCCGAAGGCCGCGCAAGGTGTTCTTGAGTTTCTGATTCGCCGCCCGGACGCGACAAAGGAGGCGATGTGGGGAAAGGTAAAGACTCGGGGCGAGCATTCAAGGTGACGTGGGCGGCGGTGGTCTTCGCGGTATCCGCGGCCGGCCTGCTCCTCGCCGCACGGGGGCCCTGGGCACAGCGGTCGCGGTCCTCCCCGGGCCAACGGGACCGGATACGCTGGATTGTGCCCGCGGCGACCGGCGGCGGCTTTGACACTCTCTCCCGCCTGATTGAGCCTTACTACGAAGACGCCCTTGGGGCCTACCTCCGCATAGATAACATAGCCGGGGCCGGGACCATAATCGGCTCCGAAGCGCTGAAACGGGCGGAACCGGACGGACGGACCATCGGCATACTGAATGCCCCGGGCCTGCTGGTCACAGGGCTTGCGGGACAGATGAGGACGCCTGATCTGCAGGAAAGCTACAGCATCCTGGGCCGACTGATGGGGAGCCAGCAGGTACTTCTGGCCGGGGCCGACTCCACCGTCCGGAACGTGGATGACCTACTGGCGCATGCGGGCCAGGCGCCGCTTGTATGTGGCGTCACCGAGATAGGCGCCAGCAATTTCGTGAGTATGGTGGTAGCGGCCCACCTGTTGGACATCGAGGTCGAGTTTATCAGCGGCTACAGCTCATCGCCTCAACTGGTGCTGGCAGCGGTGCGCGGAGAAGTGGACCTGGTGTGCGGCACCTTCGCCAGCAGGCTGGACGCCATCGAGGAGGGTGACCTGCGCCCCATACTCCAGCTAACCACGGAACGCATCGCATCCCACCCCTCGTTGGATGGGGTCCCGGTGCTCGGAGGGCCTGAAGGGCTGGCCGCGCGGCGGGCGGCCGAGCTCGGGCGGGACGTAAGCGCAGCCGTGGAGCTGGCGGAGGCGCTTGATCAGGTCTTCCGGGTGGGTCGCATAGTGGCTGCCCCAAAGGGCCTGGAGGCCGAGACATACGACCGGATGGAAGAGGGGCTGCACCGGGCGGCAAGCCACGAGGAATTCCGGCAATCGGCGGCGCGTATCCGCTTTCCCGTCGAGGCAGTGCGCGGGCCGGAGGCCCGGAAGCAATTGCAGGACGCAGTGACCGGTGCGCGTCGGATAGCCCCTCTGGTCAGCGAAGCTATTGAGAAGGCTCGCGCGCCCTGAATGCTCCAGCATGTCACAGAGGCGGCGGTCGAGGGTCTTCTGCTGGTTCTTGCCTGGCCCAATATCCTCTACCCAATCGTGGGCACCCTTATTGCTATGGGCTTCGCTTTCATGCCCGGCGTGGGGGGCAGCACGCTGATGGCGCTGGCCATCCCGCTCACGTTCCGCTGGGAACCGCTGCCAACGGTGCTCTTTTTCGGCGCCCTCATGGGCGGGGCCACCTTCATGGGCTCTGTCACAGCCATCCTGTTCAACGTGCCGGGCACGACACCGAACGCCGCCACGATGCTGGACGGTCACCCGATGGCGCGCCAGGGCCGGGCCCGCACGGCTATCGGCGCCGCCGCTGCTTCGTCGGCCATCGGCTCCAGCTTTGGCATCCTGGTGCTGATCGGCATGATACCCCTGCTTCGGCAGACCATTCTGCTGTTCGGCCCACCGGAGTTCATGATGCTCGCCCTCTGGGGTCTGACTACCATCGCGGCCGTGACCGGGGACTCCATCGTTCGAGGCCTGATCGTCGGCGGTCTCGGTCTGATGATGGCCATGGTGGGCGCCGACGCAAGGACGGCGGAACTGCGCTATACCTTCGGCTCGCCCTACCTGGTGGACGGGCTGCCCCTGATCCCCGTGGCGCTGGGCCTGTTCGCCCTGACGGAGACGCTTGACCTGATGGTGACCAATCGGCCGACCATCAGCGGCCGGACGCGGCTGGAAGAGTTGGGCGGCACCGTGCGCGAGGGCATCGTCGAGAGCATGCGTAACATCTGGCTCTTGCTGCGCAGTTCGTGCATCGGCACGGTCATCGGCATCATCCCCGGCACGGGCGGCACCGTGGCCAGCTTTGTGGCTTACGGCAGCGCGGCGAGGTCAACCCGGCGGGGCGGGCCGGAGTTCGGGCAAGGCAACGTGAGGGGAGTTATTGCTCCTGAGTCTGCCAATGACGCCAAGGATGGCGCCTCGCTGCTGCCGACCCTCGCTTTTGGCATTCCGGGCAGCACGGGCACGGCGCTCCTGCTGGTGGCGCTCACCGTGCACGGACTGACCCCCGGACGTTACATCATGACGCACAACCTGAATCTTGTGTTTGCACTCATCTGGGCGCTGTTCTTGTCGAACTGGCTCACATCAATGCTCGGCGTTGCCGTCGTCAACCCTCTGACCCGCCTCACCGTTGTCCGCACGCAGGTGCTGGTGCCGGTTATCCTTACGCTCGCATCGGCCGGTGCCTGGGCCTTCAGGGGCCGCGTGACAGATGTGTTCGTCGCTTTCGCTTTCGGTTTTCTCGGCTACTTGATGAAAAAGCACGACTGGCCCCGTATCCCGGCCATCGTTGCTCTTGTGCTGGGGCCGATGTTCGAGGCAAACTTCCACATAACACTGCGGCTCCACAGGATCGGCCGCGTCTCTTTCTGGCATCGCCCCATCGCCATGACGCTGCTGGTCCTGACGGTCCTCAGCCTCCTGCTGCCGCTTCTGCGTTACCGCGCGACTTCCTCACCAGAGGAGGCGTGATGCTAAAGCTCGATGAAAAGGCTGCCTTCACCGTTCTGCTCCTGCTGGGGACGACCGGGCTGCTCTACGTCAGTGCCTCTTTGAGCGGCCCGGCAAGACTGGTACCCCTGGCCGTCCTGGTCCCAACGCTCCTGCTTCTCGGTCTGCAGACGGCGTTGGACCTGACACCGGACCTGGCTGAAGCCTGGAGTCGCTTATTTCGCAAGAATGCATTTGGTCTCGGCGCGGCCACGGCGACCGGCGATGGTCTCGGCCGGGGTGAGGCGCGCCCTCGGCAGCGGGAACTCTCTGCGTTTGGCTGGCTGGCCGGATTGCTTAGCCTCCTGATGCTGGTCGGCCTTGCCCCGGCGCTCCCCCTTTTCACCCTGGCTTACCTGAAGCACCAGGCCCGTGAGCGCTGGCCATTGGCTTTGGGGATGGCGGGCGCGGTCTGGGTGGTGGTGCACGGCATCTTCGTCCAACTGCTCGGGGCGCGTCTCTACGAGGGCCTTCTGTGGCGTCTGCTTTGATGCCCAGGCGCAACAATGCCGCGCGTGTGACGGCGGCACTCGCGCATGCTATGCTACCAGGAAAGGAGAATGCCTCCGATGGATAGACGGGCATGGCTCGACAACGTGGAGTTTCGCGGCTGCGAAGC
>PUMJ01000159.1 GCA_003551305.1 Candidatus Brocadiaceae bacterium | reverse complement strand
GGGCGAGCCGGTCGTGCACGAGCACCGCACGCTGGAGTCCATCTGGCAGCGGGAGCGGCCCGTCATCAGCGAGACGACCACCTTCGACCCCAACCGGGACGTGGAGGACCTGCGCTACGAGGAGCTTGAGGAACTGGACGTCAGCCGGCTGGCGTTCCTGGTCGGCCCGGTGCGCGTCACTTACGACAGCGACCCCGACCTGACGCAGGTCGCCGACCTCACCCCCTATATTGACGGTCGGCAGAACGTCGTCCGGTCCAACACCGGCCAGATTGCCCTCAACTGGGACAAGGGCCTATTTACCCTGGACGCCCCGAAGGCGAAGGGCGTGACGGGGTTCCTGCGCGAGGCCGGCGAGAGGTTCGAGCTTGACGGGCTGACCATGCGCTGCGAGAACGACTACGCCACGCTGCAGGTGGTGTCAATGGACGAGAGGCCGCTGCGCGAGTCCCGGCGGGTGCTGGTTCAGGCCGGCACCACGAACCGGCTGACCGGCTGGGAGACACAGCCGGCCGAGTTCGAGCACGGCGACCGGATGGTGCAGGGCAAGGAGATAGTCGCCACGGGCAAGCCGCCCTTCCTGGTCGAGGAGATCCTGGCGTCGGTCAGCCTGCAGAATCCCCACCTGAGCCGGGCGATGCTGCTGGACCCGGCCGGCTATCCGGACCGGGAAGTCGAGGTCCGGCGCGAGGGTGAGACGCTCACCGTTGAGCTGCCCGAGAACACGATGTACCTCATACTCTACTGACCGGCAGGCGGCGGGTTCGCCCGGTGCTGCACGACGGGATAACGGGAGAGGAGCCGACGGATGGAAACGCACCACGTGAAGGTCGGACGGGCTGCTGGTCATGGCGGACTGTTGGCCGCAGTGGCCCTTGTTGTGGCGGTGATGGTCGCCGCGTGGATGGCCTCCCCATATGCCGGCGGCAGTACCATGAGCTTCATTGTGCAGGGGCAACCGGTGGTGCAGGAGATAACCGTTGACGGCTCGCGGACTTTCCAGCGTATTGAGGGGTTCGGCACCTGCCTGTTCCCCCACGGCGCCAATCCGGAGTACTACCGGCGCGAGGAGTTCCCCGGCGTCTACGCCGAGGAGATGGGGATGAACATGCTGAGGGTCAACATCACCTTCTTCGAGTGCGAGCCGTTCGACAACCCGGCGGAGGTGGATTGGCGCATCATCGAGGAGACGGAGAACGCCCGGGTCTTCACCGAGTTCGCCGAGCGGCTCAAGGAGATCAACCCCGACGTGCGGCTCATAGCGACCGTCTGGACCCCGCCGGCCTGGATGAAGGTCAACCAGCGCCCCAACAGCGGCCGCGAGCGCGGCCAGAACCGCGCCATCTACGCCTCCAGCTACCGCATCCGCGGCAGCGACGAGGTCTCCGAGAACCGCGTGAAGCCGGAGAAGTATGAGCACTTCGTCGCCTGGCTGGTCGCCGTGACCGAGTTCTTCGACCAGAGAGGCATCCCGCTCTACGCCCTGAGCCCCGGCAACGAGATACGCTTCACCCAGTGGTATGTCAGTTGTGTTTGGACGGCCGAGGACTACGCCCGGATGTTCGGGCTGCTGGGCGACCGGATGGAGGAAGCCGGCTACGGGCATGTGCTGCTGTTCGGCCCGGAGGACATGACCGGCCACCTGCACGATGAGGCCACGCCCGCTTACCTGCGCGCGCTGCTGGAGGACGAGCGCGCCCGCCGGCACCTGGACCGCTTCGCCACGCACGGCTACACCGATGGCGTGGCGCCGGACATGTCTGAGATATCTGCCCGGGGGCTGTGGGAACTGCTCGAGCCGCACGGCGTGCCCTTCTGGATGACCGAGGGCGGCACCGGTCCGCACGACTGGCCCCGCCCGGTGACTGAGGGCGTCGGTATCGGGCTGCACAACGCGCTGGTCGCCGGAAATGCCGGCGCCTGGACGCCCTGGCAGATCAACGGGGTGCAACCCACCACGCACAACCTGATGGGCGATGGGCAGATGACACCCAAGAGCCACACAGTGCGGCACTTCACCCACGCCGCGCCCGTGGACGGCCACCGCATAGCGGCCGAGCCCGCCTACGGCGACATCCTGGCCAGCGCCTACCGGCATCCAGATGACGGGCGGCTGGGCATCGTGCTGATCAACCCGACCGACGATGATCACCCCGTCCGGCTGACGCTGCACAACGTGGGAAACGTGGAGGAGCTCGACCTCTATCGCACAACAGACGGGACGGGCTACGACCCGGCGGGGCGTCTCGAAGTCCGCAACGACAGGGTCGTGCTGGAAGTGCCCGCACGGAGCATCGCCTCGCTGCGGGGCCCGGCGGCCGACCGCTGAGGCGGCGCGGCGGCGTGCGGCACCCGGCGCCCGAAGGGTTTTTCCCGCCTCAACAGCCTGACGTTCTCACGCCGGAGGGAGGATGCCATGGACTTCGAGCACAGAGTCATTGACCCGGACCCGCCCGGCACCGAAAACGATGTCTGCCTGATCGTGGACGTGGACGGCGACGGCCACAACGACATCGTCATCGGCGGGAAGGAGGGCGAGAGCAACATCGTCTGGTATGAGTATCCCCACTGGACGCGACACACCATCGGTACGGCCCGCTTCGAGGCCGGCGGGGTGGCGTTCGACATCACGGGCAACGGGCGCGCCGACGTCGTGGCCGGCAGCGACTGGGGCCACAACGAGCTGTGGTGGTTCGAGAACCCCGGGCCCCCTTACGAGCACTGGCCCATGCGCCTCATCGAGGACGGCCTGTGGAAGTACCATGACCAGGCCGTCGGCGACGTGGACGGGGACGGCGAAGACGAGATAGTCGTCCTCTCCCAGCAGAGCGAAGTGGTGGTTTACTACGACATCCCGGACGACCCGACGGTCAGCCCGTGGCCGAAGTTCTGCCGCCACACCATCTGCGAGGGGCTTCAGGTGGAGGGGGTGGCGCTGGTGGATCTGGACGGCGACGGAGCGCTGGAGGTCGTGGCCGGGCCCTACTGGTTCAAACGCCACGGCGACGAGTGGGAGCGACACCTCATAGCGCCCGACTTCGTGTTGACCTGCGTCGCCGTGGGCGACCTGGACGGCGACGGTCGCCCCGAGGTGGTCCTGGCAGAGGGTGAGAGCGACCCGGCGCGCCTGGCCTGGTTCTCCGGCTTTCCGGACTGGCAGATGCACCTGCTGCGGGATGACCTGTTCCATCCGCATAGCCTGCAGGTGGCCGACATGGACGGCGACGGCCGCCCGGACATCTTTGTCGCCGAGATGGGCCTGGGGGGCAACCCCGATCCGGAGATGCTCATTTACCTGAACCGCGGGGACGGAGTTTTCGAAGAGGTCCTGGTGGACAACGCGCACGCCACGCACCACGCCAAAGTCGGTGTCATCGGGGAGGCCGCCCTTCCGTCCATAGTCGGCAAGCCGTATCATCCGGAGAACCGGGTCGAGATGTGGCTGAACAAAGGCTGAGAGGGGTCGTGTGACGATGACGACGGCAGAGAGACGGCTGGCCGGCAAGAACGCGCTCATCAGCGGCGGCAGCCGCGGGATAGGCTACGCGATAGCGGCCGAGTATGCCCGGCAAGGCGCGGGCGTCGCGCTGCTGAGCCGCAACGAGGAACGCCTCGAAGACGCCGCCGCCCGGCTGCGGGCCGGGGCCGCGCCCTCGGCACTGGTCACCGCGCGTGCGGACGTCAGACGGGGCGAGGAAGTGGAGGCGGCCGTCGGCGCCGCCGTGGAGCAGCTCGGGCACGTGGACGTGCTGGTCAACGCGGCGGGTATCGCCTCCCTGGGCGACATAGACCGCATGCCGCCCGCGGAGTGGGTGCGCATGGTCGAGGTCAACCTGGTGGGGGTTTACCGGGTCACGCGCGCCCTCTGGCCCCATATGAGGGAGCGCGGGTCAGGGAGCATCATCATGATCTCGAGCGGTTCGGGGCGGCGCGCGCACGCCGGCTGGAGCGCCTACTGCGCCAGCAAATTCGGCCTGATGGGGCTGGCCGACGCCCTGGCCAAAGAGGGCCGGCCGCACGGCATCCGCTGCAACGTCATCTGCCCCGGCCCGACCGACACCGACCAGCGGCGTTCGAACTTCCCCGACGAGGACCGCTCGAAGCTGCTCCGGCCCGAAGACGTGGCCCGCACGGCGGTCTTCTTCGCCTCGGACGAGTCGAAGTGGGTCAGCGGCCCGGGCATTGACGTGCGCCGCCAGCCCATCTAACTGGAGCCCGAACAGGCAGGCTCTGAGGCTTCCGTTCCGAGCCCCGAAAAAGAGACGTTAGAGGAGAGCGCCCCTGGAGACGGATCCGGGGGGGCTCAGGGCCTTCGCCTATCAACTCGGTCCTTTGTGTCTGACGGTACGCCAGGAACCCTGGGCGTGCACCAGGGCCGCCAGCGCGGGCAGCGGGTCGGATAGTTCGACATCGCAACGGCCGGCAGCGGCTTCCCGCGCGAAAGCAGCCGCCGCGCGGAGCCGATCGGGACCGACCAGGAGGTGGGCCAGGCCCATGGGCATCATCCAGGCATAGCGCAGACCGACGGGATAGCGCGGCGCAGGGGGCAACGGCTTGCCGGTCGCCAGCAGGCAAGTCAGATAGGGGAAATCAACGCCCGCCTCGACTGACAGCGCGAGCCCACCCCAGAGTCTGCCGTTGACCTCCATCAGGACGGGCCGACCGGTGCGGGCATCCATCTTGAACTCCACCTGCGCGGGGCCGTGCCACCTGAGGTGCCGGAGCAGGCGGACGGCCGTCTCGGCCACCAGCGGCTCGTCGGTGGTCTCGTCAAGAACCCCGCGACCGCCCGAAACCGGCCAGGTCTTCAGGCGCCGCTGGGTGAGCACGGCCGCCGGTTCTCCGCAGTCGAACAGCACGCAGACGTCGCAGGTCTGGCCCGGCACGTACTCCTGAACCAGCGGCCACGCATGGTCATGCCCGGTGTCCGACGCGGCGGCTCCGCCGTTGTATTTCGCCTGAAGGTCAGCCGGGCTGTCGGCATATTGAAGCCCCAACGCGCCGGCCCCCTGCCGCAGCTTGATGACGCAGGGATAGGAGACGCACGAGGCGATGTCGGACAGCTCACCTGCATCCGAAGGCACAAAAGTGCGGGGGACCTCGATGCCCAGTTCCTGAGCGACGGTGAGAGTCCGGGCTTTATCCCGGCTGACCGCCAGCGCTTCTTGGGACGGCACCGCTAAGCCGACCTGCCGACTTAGGTCGTCCGCCCGGCGGGAAGCCGCCAGGACCGCCCCGTCCAGGATGGGCAGCAACACATCGTAGATCGCTCCGGCGACGGTTCGTTGGAGCAGACGGGCATAAGCCTCGAAGTCGCGTTCGGGGCGGTCGTGCAGTATCCGGCCCCGGCAGAAACGCGAGTGGAAACCGGGGGCGCTATGCGCCGTACCCATCACGTCCACCCGAAATCCCCGCCGGCCGAGGCTCCGCAGAACCGAAAGCGCTATGCGCGAAGCGGCGTCGGTTGTGAGCACTCGCATCGTCTTCCCCGTTTCGATTGGATCGCTCACGTACACCGGCCGGGTGAAATCGCTCCCGGCGGGCATACGGACCGCTTTCAGAGGCTTTCGGTGGCCTGGCGCAAGTGGCGGCTGTGCTCGTAGAGTTCGGGCAGACTCATCTCCTTCAGGAATGCCAGCCCCCTGGTGGCCCTGATCAGCGAACTGGGATTCTCGTGGAACCACGTCCGCCCCAGGCACGTCTTCAGCACCTGGTACTGCCGCACCTGTATGCGCTGGGCCAGTTCGCTGAACGGGCCGTCGTGCTCCCAACTCGGGAAGGAGGCGTCCCGTTGGGACGCAAACGCGTTGTAGAAGGCGCTGTCCATGATGGAGAACATGTTCAGCGAAACGGGCACGTAGATGTTCGCTTCGGCGGGGTGGAACCTGTGCCAGACGTTCCGGTAGGCCCAGACCTTGACGTCCCGCCGGCCCGTGCGGCGCTCGTAGCGCTTCAACGCCTCGGTGATGGCCTGCAGGGTCTTGTAGTGGGTGTCGGGTCCGCTGCCCTCAGGGTCGAGGGCGACGGTCACTACGTCCGGCCGCACCTCTTCCAGCAGGCCGAGGACGGGCGCAACGTCCCGCTCGACCGTCGGCGCTTCGGTGAAGATAGCGCCCGTGTAGAAGCCGAGCCGCAGGTGGTGGATGTAGGAGCAGCTCCAGCCCAGGTAGCCCCACAGGCACTCGGCCTCCCACTCGCGGCACATGCCCTTCAGCTTCTGCACGTGCTGCGCGTCGCGGCCGCCGGGGTAGCGGGTTGACAGGTACTCATGGAGTTCCTCGATGCAGTCGCGGAGGTCCTCCAGCGTGTCCCGCCCGCAGACCTCGCGCAGGTTGCGCAGCATCCGGCGGGCGACGCCCTCCTCGCGCATGCGCCGGTCGTCGGCCGCCACGCCGTCCAGGTATTGCCAGACGTCCCGGTTATAGGCAATGTCATTGTCGGGCTCGAAGTAGCCTTCCGCCATCAGGGCGGCGCACTCCTTAGAGCGAGCGAAACGCCGGAGCAACTCCACCTGGCGGAGCATGAAGTGGTTGCTCACGGAGGTAAAACCGCTCGTCAACGTCACGAAATGATGCGTGTTGCTCGGGTCGCGCGCGTGCCGGACCACGTCGGCCAGGTAGCCGAGCATGATGTCGTCGTGGTGGGGCTCGGTGTGCAAAAAGCGCGTGTTGCTCAGCATCTGGGAGCCGTGCTCAATCCGCTCCAGGAGGCGGCCCTGCACCGTCCGGGCCAGGCGCCGGAGTCCTTCGGGTCGGCGCTCCAGCAAGGCGGCCCCGCGCCGGTCCGCCCGCAGGTCCTTCTCGGTCAGGTCAATCACCTTCTTGCCCGTCTCCACTGCCCGGTCCACCAGTATCCTCTCACAGTCGGCGTCGGTGACCGGCTCGGTCCTCAGGCGGACCAGCCGCCTCTCGATGAGGCCGCCGGCCGCCCCCTGCGTCACGAACAGGCGGGCGTTAGGCAGGGCGTGCAGTGCCGTGGCCGGGTAGAGCACGTCAGGTTCCCGCTGCACCGCGTCCGCCACGACGCCTGACTTGGCTTCCCCGGCGGCGATGATGACGGCCGTGCAGTCGGGGTTGCAGGTGATGGTGCCAAGGCCGATGGTGATGACCAGCCGGCGCCGGGCTATCTCGATGCCACCCAGGTCCGTGGAGGCGGCCGCCTGGGTCTCGTAGTTGGTCCTGGTCAGGCGGGTGGTCGAGTGGTGGTCCGAGCCGCGCACGTTGAACGCCACGTGCCCGTCGGGGCCGATGCCGCCCAGGAAGAAACCGATGCCGCCCATGCGGCGGATGTGGTTCTCGTAGTCCTGGCACCACTGGTCCACGCGGGCCAGCAGTTCCTTCTGCCGACGCTCCAGGCCGTCTTCCGGCGGGCGATAGCGCAGGCTGAGGTCAACCGTATTGTCAGGACACACGTCCTGCAAGGATTCTCCCGGCCCGAGGCCTATTTCGCGGCAGTTCATCAGCAGGGCCCTGCGCCGGTCCAGCCCCAGCCCCTCGATGTAGAAGCGGTTGACGTAGTGGTAGAAGCTGTTCTCCTGGCGCGGGTCAATGGGGTAGAACTCGTCTATCTGCACGAAGCGCAGCCCCCCCGTCTCGGGCCGCCGGGCGGGGTCCAGTCCGCACCCCTCGAGCATCGCCTGCGTCTCCGCTTCGTCCCACGTCTCCAGCAGGTGCCGCACCCATCTGATGAAGTACTCGGGGGTCTTGCCCGTCGGCAGTGAGACGACACCCTCGGGGTTCTGCTGCACCCATTCCAGGAACCGCAGCGCCGTCAGGCGGCCCAGCTCGGGGAAGTGGTCCACCACGATGGTGGGGACTTTCTCCGTGGGCGCATACTGCGCCTCGTAGCGGGACCTGGCCAGGGCGGCGCGTTCGACCGGCGTCAGCGTCGGCGGGTTCATCTCACTCTACCCCTCCCCTTGGTCGGGGGTTTCGGTCGGTTCCCGGTTGAGCACGGGCGGGAAACGCATCTCCGCAAGGTCCTCATGCTCCCGGGCTCCCACAACGACCAGGCGACAGTCCTCAACGCCTGCCAGCCTGAGGTTCTCGTTCAGCGCGATGATGACGCCGCGGACGATTTCCGCCCGCGAGACCTCCGGATGGCGCTCGCGCATGGACTCCGGCAGGGGCCGTAGCTGCCGCAGGTCCACGGTCAGCGCAGGCTGCTCGCCCTCGCCCGGCACCAGCCCCACCACAGAGACCTTGACCCCGAGGAGCGCGGCAGGGTTGGCTTCGCCGGAGGTCTCCTCTTCGGGGCCGACGTTGGGCCGGTAAGGCCAGACGGCGGCGTTGACCGTGGACTCCGGCTGACTGTAACGGGACAGGAACGTCACCCGCCGGACCACGACCCCTTGCTGCGGGTCCAGCAGAGGCACGCAGGCGTCGAACAGGTGCAGCACCGACGCCGCCGCCCCGCAGGCCAGCAACGCCAGCGCCGTCGCGCAGGCTATCATCCTTCGCATCACGGGAACTCTCCTTGTCGGGGGAAGCGGTCTCCTATGGAGACCTGCAAAAGCAATGTTTAGCCAGAAAGAACGTTGTCATTCTGAGGAGGGGCGGAGCCCTGACGAAGACTCTCCACGCCGGAGTCCATTGCGCCCCTGAACGGCGAGATTATCCGTTGCGCCGTTCGGCGAACTCAGAATGACATCATTGGCTTTACCGGGCTCAATAGCCGGGATGAACCGGCAAACCGACCCCCGCATGCTAACCGCACGGCGCAGCGAAGGTCAAAAGGCGGACTGCGCGCAGCATGCGGGCATCACCGCCGAAGGATGGGCGGTCGGGCTCACAGCCAGGCGGCCCCGTCGGGTGCTTCGGTGCAGTAGGCGGACAGCACCTTGTTGATGCCGGCGGCGATGCTGGCGCAGTCGCCGGGCGTGTACCACTGGTTCAGGCTGACCGTCACCACCCGGTCGAACAGGTCGTCCGCCATGGGACAGTCCCCCCGGGCGTAGTCCACCTGCCCGCCGGCCTCCCGGTAAACCGGGCACTCGAACGGACACCGGACCTCCGTGGGGGCGGCCTTCAGCGTGATGGGAAACATGAACGAATACTGGTGCCAGTCGGGGCGGTCAGTCCGGCCACGGGAGGAGGCGTTGATGCCCTCGGCCCGCAGGGCCTCGGCTATCTTCTCGGTCAGCTCCAGCGTCTCCGGGTAGAAGCGCAGCACGTAGCCGACGTCCCCCTCCGGGTCGTTCAGCTTCTGGGGCGTTATCTCCCGGTAGGTCTTCAGCGCGCCCGCCACGGCGTCCCTGACGCCCCGAAAGCGCTCGACCACGTCCCCGACTTTCCGGAGCTGGACGGCATCCACGGCGGCCTCCATCTCCGACATGCGGTAGTTCGTACCGCAGAAAAGCTCGCCCTCGTAGCGGGGCGGCCCGAAGCGGTCCGGTCGCCACAGACCGCCGGACTCCACGGTGTTCTGCGCCCGTTCCCAGAGCCGCTCGTCGTCCGTCAGCAGTAACCCGCCCTCGCCGCCGCCGACGATCTTGTAGGCGGATATGCTGAAACAGCCCAGGTCCCCGAACGTGCCCACGGGCCGGCCGTTACAGGAGGCCCCGCAGGACTGGGCGCAGTCCTCGATGACCTTCAGGTCGTGCCGGCGCGCCACCTCCATGATGGCGCCCATCTCGCAGACCCCGCCCATGACGTGCGTCGGGGCGATGGCCACGGTGCGCGGCGTGATGAGCGCCTCGATGCTCGCCGGGTCCATGTGCAGGGACTCGTCCACGTCACAAAAGACGGGAACGCCCTTCGCCATCACCACCGCATCGGCAGTGGCGAAGAACCCGATGGCCGGGCAGATGATTTCCGTGCCCGGCCCCACGCCGGCCGCCACGAAGGCCGCGTGCAGCGCGCCGGTGCCGGAGCTGACCCCGATGGCATACTTCGCGCCGAAGACCTCCCGCGCTGTGCGCTCGAACGCCTGGACACAGGTCTCTTCCAGATCCGAGTAGTAGTTCGCCAGGAAGGGTCCGCCCCCCAGGTCCTGTGCCTCGACAACCTCGCGGATGCCGCCCAGGGTTTTCTCGCTGAAGCCGAACCGCCGTGCGACGGCCATGAACTCCTCGACCCCGATCTTCGGCTTCCCCTTGCCCTCGATGCTGGTGACGGCCTTCAGCCCGCCCTGCAGGGCCAGCTTCTGCTGCTCTCGTTCGTCCGGCATGTCGCGTTCCCCGGTTGTGGTCTCGTGGCGTGGCCCGCACGCAGCGAGCCGGCCGTGATTGTAGCAGAGAAGCCGTCTGAGAACAGCGAAGGACAGGTAAGCGCGCCCTCGGGACCTGTTGCGCACACCCCGTTCGTTGACTCTCAGCCGGCGTCGCACGCGATGGGGTTCCTCCGGGACTGCAACGCCGCCTCCAGGGGCGCAAGTCGCATCCGGGCGGTTCAGCGTTGGTCGGCGGATTGGATGGCACCCGCATCCCTGCGGCTGAACGGCTTGCGGCCCGTGAAGTCCC
>PUMJ01000298.1 GCA_003551305.1 Candidatus Brocadiaceae bacterium | reverse complement strand
CTGGTCTCGAGCGACACTCTGAGTTGCCTGCGCGCGTGCGAAGCGCTCGGCGCGGAGGTCAACGCGGAGTCGGTCGACGCCTGGCGCATCCTCGGAAGGGCCGGCCGGCCGTGTCCGTCGCAGGAGCCTATTGACGTCGGCAATTCCGGAACGACACTCTACCTCGGCCTCACGGCCGCGGCCCTGGCCGAGGGTGAGACACGCTTCACCGGCGACGAGCAGATCCGGCGCCGACCAGCCGGCCCCCTGCTGCGGGCGCTGGAGGGTCTTGGGGCGGAGGCGCGTTCGTTGGCCGGCAATGACTGTCCACCCCTTTCGCTACGCGGCCCGCTGAGGGGCGGCCACGTCGAGATCGAATGCCCGACCAGCCAGTATCTCTCCAGCCTTCTGATCGGCTGTCCCCCGGCCGAAAGCGACACCGTCATAGACGTGCCGCTGCTGAATGAAAAGCCCTATGTAGCCATGACGCTCCAGTGGCTGGACGAACTGGGCATCGAGTATGAGGCCGCCAGCGACTACTCGCGCTTTCATATCCCCGGCCGACAGCGCTATCCCGGCTTCACCCGCGCGATCCCCGGGGATTTCTCGAGCGCTACCTTTTTTCTGGCAGCAGCGGCCATCACCGCCTCCCGACTCCACTTCACGGGACTCGACATGGACGATGTCCAGGGCGACAAGGCCGTCGTGGACATGCTGGTGGAGATGGGCTGCTCGGTCAGCCGTGACCACGGGGAGGTGACAATCGAAGGCCCCGACAAGCTGGAAGGCGCGACCTTCGATCTCAACGCAACACCTGACGCCCTGCCGACCATGGCTGTGGCGGGCGCCGTGGCCGCCGGCACAACCCGGCTGCTCAATGTCCCCCAGGCCCGGCAGAAGGAGACCGACCGCATCGCCGTCATGGCGGCGGAACTGGCGAAAATGGGCGCCGACGTGGAGGAACGGCCCGACGGACTGGTGGTCCGCGGCGGCCGCCTGCGGGGCGCCGAGGTGGACGGCCACCGCGACCACCGCATCGTCATGGCGCTGGCTGTCGCAGGTCTCGCCGCCGAGGGGGAGACCTTCATCGACACCGCCGAGTCGGTTTCAGTCACGTTCCCCGAGTTCTGCGATCTACTGCGCGCGGCGGGCGCAGAGGTAGCCATGCTCGAAGAATAGGCCGCTGATACCCTGTGGGAGTTGCCGGTGCCCCCTGGATCCGCCCCGTATCACTGACAATCGGAGGGCAGTTCATGGACCCTGAACGGAAAGGCCTGCTGGAACAATGCAAGGGCATCCGCGTCACGGACTGGCACGACGCGGTCGACGCGCTGGGATACTTCGACCGGGGCCTGATGG
Source organism: Candidatus Brocadiaceae bacterium (assembly GCA_003551305.1). GTDB lineage: Bacteria > Planctomycetota > Brocadiia > SM23-32 > SM23-32 > B1Sed10-231. The sequence continues at coordinate 33,754 of PUMJ01000298.1, read as the reverse complement.
ATCCGGCGATCCGCCCCCTGTGGCGGGACATCGAGAACCTGTCACACTGCATCGTGGGGTTCGCCTTTACGGTGCGCTACGTGCCGGCAAGGGAACGCTTTACGGCAGAGACTACCGAGGAATACCAGCGCAAAGTCAATGAGTGGTACGGCTCGCAGCTTCCCTGGGCCCATGACCTTCAGGCGGGCGACCTGATCGTCTTCGACGGTAGCGGCAATCCGGGCTGCGGCTTCATCGGTTCCAACAACTCGATGGGTTGGCTCACCCGGGGTGTGGTTGGCTGCGTCAGCAACACCGGCGCCCGCGACACCGACGAACTGATAAAGCAGCGCGTGCCCGTGTACCACAACGGTTTCTGCCGGGGCATTCAGCCCAACCGCGTGCGCGTGGACTCATACCAGCAGCCCATCGAGTGCGGCGGGGTGTACGTCCAACCCGGTGACCTGGTGGTAGCCGATGGTGACGGGGTGATGGTGATACCGGCCGATCTGGTGGAGGACGCCCTGCCGGTCGCGCGTGGCATCCAGGAAAACGACCGGCAGAGCCGGGCCAGGAAATACGACGAACTCGGGCTGCCGCACGACCTCACCCTGGGGCAATAGGCCATCGGGCGAGGCCCGGCTCTCCCCGAGCAATCGGCGCCGGGGCACAGTGCCTCTGCGCACGTTCACCGCCTCGGGCCTATGGGGAACGGAACGTCCCCTCAGCCGGGCAGCTTGTAGTTGACCAGCGGCCATTCGCCGCGGGGCTCGAGCTCGCCATAGACGAGGTCGGCCGCTGCCTTGAGCGACTCCGGCGTCACGCTGTAAGTGCAAACCACGGTGCCCGCCTCCGGCGTGGCCCCCATCGGATAGGGATTGTTCGTTACGACCACCACCGGCTTGCCGGACTCGACAACGGTCCGCACCAGCGCTTCATTGCTGGCCCCCATGACACGCCAGAACCAGTTCGTCATCACGACCACGTCTACCCTGTCCAGAAGACTCCGCACCGTCCTGCGGTCTCCTTCGGAAGCCTCGAAGTCGCAGTCCACCGGCACGGCGTTCAGCGAATGGCCCAGCATGGCCTCACCGAAGGAGTGCGCGTGGTAGTGGACGTTTTCCGGCACGAACTCGGGGATGATGAGCTGCTCGACGACCATAACCCGCTGTTCGGCGCGCACCGGCAGCAGACCGTCGCGGTCCCGCAAAACCATGACGGCATCCCGGGCGACCTGCTGGGAGAGGTCGACGACCTCCCGGTCCCGCAGAGTCGGAGTCGCCTTCTCGGCATCCACCATCCCGCCATCCTCGAAGAGGCCCCTGCGCATCTTCAGCGCCAGAACGCGGCGTACCGAATTGTCCAGTTCGTCCTCCGTAATGCGTCCCTGCTCCACCCAGCGCTTCAGCTCGAAAAAGACCTGACTGCGCAGTTCGTTGTCGAACTTCAGCAGTATCAGGTCCACGCCGGCTTTGAAGGCCATGGCGCTTGCCACCGGCACCCCCCAGCGCTTCACGATGGCGCCCATGCCCATGGCATCCGTGGTGATCACCCCATCGAAGCCCATCTCCTCACGCAGCAGTTCCGTGATGATGTCCCGCGAGACGGTGGCGGGCACGAGTTCCGGGTCGAGCGCGGGGTAGGCGTTGTGCGCGATCATAACGGCCCGCAGCCCTTCGGCGATCAGGCGACGGTACGGCGCCAGCTCGACGCTCTCCAGGCGGTCCCGCTCCGCCTCAATGACCGGCAGTTCGTCGTGGGCGTCAATGGCGGAATCACCCCGCCCGGGGAAGTGCTTCGCCGTGGCGATGATGCCGGCATCCTCAAGCCCCTTCATGAACTGGAGCGCGTGGTCTGAGAATACGTCGGGGGCGTCGGTGAAGGCACGGATGTTGATCTCGGGGTTTTCCGGGTTGATGTTCACGTCGCAGACGGGCGAGTGCATCATGTTGACGCCGAGGGCGGCGAGCTGACGTCCGAGCGCGTTGGCCACGCGATAGCTCAGTTCCGGCCCGCCCGCCGCGCGGAGCCCCATCGGGGCGGGGAACATGTTGATGCCGTCGAACGGGTAATCGTGCGAAAAGTCGCCCTCGAAATCCGTCGTGATGTGCAGCGGCACACCGGAGGGGCGGTTCATGGCGATCTCTTTGACCTTGTTCAGGCGGCGGGCGTACTCCGTGGCCGGGATGTTGAAGCCCGGGTGCTTGATGCGCCAGTAGGTCTCGGTGACCTCGAAGTAGCCCTCGGGCGGCTCCCAGTCGCCGGTGTCAATGGCGTGTCCGTACGCCTTGCTGGAGGTCGCCTCCGTCGTGTAGGGCTCGATGCGCAGGCCGCCGGCGTGCAGCTTCTCAAGCGTCTCCACGAGGCACGGCGTGATGACCGAGCCCCGCCATGACTGCGTCAGGCACTGACCGACCTTCTCCTCGAGCGTCATGCGCGACAGCACGTCGTCAACAGCCTTCGCGGTATCCATGGAGTCTCCTCTCCAGTCGTGGTGGATGGTCTCACGCATCCAGCGCCCTCCGGGGCAGAGGCCCATCCGGGACAGAGTCCGAATGATATGGCGCGACGCCTGTTTCGTCAATCAGACGGGCAACGTACGAAATCGGCGAAGCGGCGCCGGAATTCGCGAAGCGCCCGGCCGCGGTGGCTGACGGCGTTCTTCTCTTCCGGCGCCATCTCCGCGAATGTACATCCCGCCTCCGGGTAGTAAAAGACCGGGTCGTAGCCGAAGCCTCCGTCTCCCAGCATACGGCGCGTAATCCTGCCGTCGCAGCGCCCGGCCGCGGTGAGCCGCACCCTGCCCTCGGGTTCGGCCAGGGCGATGCAGCAGCGGAAGTGCGCCCCCCTCTCCTCGTCCGGAACGTCCGCCATCTCGCGCAGCAGCTTGCCGCAGAGGTTGTCCGGGGTCGGCTCGCCGTCTGCGTAACGGGCGCTGTGCACACCGGGCGCCCCGCCCAGCGCGTCCACGAACAGGCCGGAGTCGTCCGCCATCGCATAGCAGGCGGCGAAGCGCGCCATCTCCGCCGCCTTTTTCGCTGCGTTCTCTTCCAGCGTCGCCCCGTCCTCTTCCACCTCCGGAGCGTCCGGCAAATCTACCAGAGAAAGAACCTCCACGGGCAGTCCGCGCAGCAACGCTTCTATCTCTCTGCGTTTTCCGGGGTTGCCCGTCGCGACCAGCAGCTTCATAGGTGCCCTACCTTCGGGTTGCTGTCTCTGTCAGGTCAAAAAGCAGGCGAACGGCCTGTTCGACGCTGTCGACAAACTCGACCTGCACGTCCTCCAGGGTCTGCTCGCGCCGCGTTTTCTCCACATCCGGGCGGTTACGGTGAGGCACCAGAACACGCCCGACCGCCGCGCGGCGCGCAGCCATAAGCCGCTCCGGCAGCCGGTCGGCCCCCAGGATACGCCCGCGCAGTGTCACCTCCCCCACGGCGGCTACATCCTCCGGCACCGCCCTGTCGGCGAGAATCGAGGCGAAAGCCAGAGCGATCGCCAGCCCTGCCGAGGTGCCCTCTTTGGGCTGCGCCCCCGCCGGTAGGTGAACGTGAAAGTCGGACTGTTCCAGCACGTCGGGTTCGAACCCGAACTTGCCGGCCTGGCTTCGCCAGAAACTGAAGGCGAGGCTGGCGCTTTCCTTCAGTGCGTCCCCCGCCCGACCGGTGACAATGAGCTTACTTATGCCGGGGACACGGCTGACCTCCACCATCAGCAGCCGACCGCCGGCCGGCCCGACCGCCAGCGTCGGGCAGATGCCGGGGCGGTCCGGCCGCTCCGCCCCCTCCGGCAAGTGCTGTGGGGGGCCGAGCAGGTCCACCACACGCTCGGTGTCAATCTGCTGCAGGCACCAGTGGCCGCCCACCTGCTCGCGGGCCAGCTTTCGGCAGATGGAGGCCAATTGGCGCTCCAGGCTCCGCACCCCCGCTTCCCGTGTGTAACTCTCTATGAGCATCTCCAGGACCTCGTCGGTCAACCTCAGGGAATCGGCCTGCAGGCCCGTCCGCTCAAGCTGCCGGGGCAGCAGGTACTCACGGGCGATGGCCATCTTCTGCTCCGTCGAATAACCGGAAAGCTCGATGACCTCCAGGCGGTCCAGCAGGGCCGCCGGTATCGTGCCCGTGGTGTTGGCGGTGCCGATGAACATAACGCGAGAGAGGTCGAAGGGCACGGCGAGGTAGTTGTCCACGAACTCGCGGTTCTGTTCTGGATCCAGCACTTCCAGAAGGGCCGAGGTGGGGTTGCCGCGGAAGCTGATCTGCAGCTTGTCTACTTCGTCCAGCATCATCACGGGGTTAGCTACGCCCGCCTGCCGCAGGGCCCTGATGATGCGACCGGGCAAAGCGCCGAGGTAAGTGCGGCGGTGACCGCGGATCTCCGCCTCGTCGCGCACGCCGCCCAGGGAGATACGCTGGAAGCGGCGCCCCGTCGCCGCGGCAATGGACCGCCCCAGCGATGTCTTGCCCACTCCCGGCGCCCCGACCAGGCACAGCAGGGCGCCGTCCCGCTCAGGGCGCAGTTTCCGCACGCTCAGGTACTCCAGGATGCGCTCCTTGACCTCGTCGCGGTCATAGTGGTCGCGGTCGAGCACACGCCGAGCTTCCGTCAGGTCCACGACGGCTTCGGTCGTCTTGTTCCACGGCAGTTCACTGAGCCACTCCAGGTAGTCCATGACCACGCTCATCTCGGGGGCGCCGGCGTGCATACGGCTCAGTCGGTCGAGCTCGCGGTCGGCTTCGCGGCGTGCTTCTTCGGGCAGATCGGCCTCACCGAGCTGGCGGCGTATCTCCTCCAGGTCCGTTCCCGCTCCGCCCAGTTCGTCCAGCGCCCTCTCGATGCGATTCTTTCTTTCCTCCAGGTAGCGGCGCCTGTCCTGCTCGGTGGCGCCTTTCGGCGCATCCTCTTGCAGGCGGCCCCTGGCAGCCGTGATGCGGCTCTCCGTCTCCAGCACCGGCAGCAGCACGCGGTAGCGGTCTTCCGCAACGCGTTGCTCCAGGAGCTGCTGTTTGCCCTCGACAGGGAGTTCCAGCCCGAATGCGACGGCATACTCCAGATGCTCGGACTCGACCAGCACATCGTGTTCCACCGCCACCCCGTGGACAGCTGTCGAAAGCTTCCGCAGCCGTTCCTTGAGTTCGGATGGCACGCTGGGGTCGGTGTCAGGCCACCGTTCCCACCGCACGGCGAGGTAGGGTTCCGTCCGCTCGTATGCCGCGACCCGGCAACGTTCATGCCCTTCGACAAGAACGTTCCAGGCCTGTTCCTTCGGGTTGACCCCGCGCAGCAACGCCACAACGCCCACGTCGTAGAGGTCCTCAGGCCCCGGTTCCTGAACCTTTGCCTCTTTCTGTGCGAGGAGCACCACGCGCCCGCCCACTTGCCGCGCCTGCTCGAGCGCGGCCAGCGACCGCGGCCGTCCCACGCGCAGAACCGTCATCACGCCGGGAAACACGACCAGATTCCGCAAAGCGATCAGTGGCAGCACGTCAGGGTTCTTGTCGTTGTCGGACATGAGCAGGTCTCTGGCAACGCAGAAAGGGGCCGAAGCTCCGCAGCGTGGTCATCGCTTGTGCCCGATGGCAGAGTCAACGGTCGGCACGCGCCAGCGCCGAGCGCTCGAGGTGTTCAGGCAGTTCCCCGGGCGGGTAGGGGTAGAGGGGCAGTTGCTCCCCCGCCTCCCAGCGTTGGTCCGCTATCTTGGCCCATGCCCGCGCATGCCGGTCCAATCCGGGGGCCAGGTCCTCGATAAGCGTCTCCGCTCCTGGGTGGGTGGGTCTGGCGCCGTGCTCGCGGGCGTATTGCCTGAAAACATCGGGCCTGTCAATGAGCATACAGGGCCTCAACAGGTTCCCATCATAGGGGATGCCCTCACGGATAGCCCGGAAAAACGGGTGCTTCAGCGCTTCGGTCACCGTTGTGTCGCGGATATTGTCCACCGCGAAATGACAGAAAACGCACGGCTCGACATCGCCGTTGTTGGTGATGTGGAAGTAGCGCCTGCCCCCGGCCATGCAGCCGTTGACCTCGGTGCCGTCGTTCCAGAAGTCCGCGAGAAAGATGGGATAGGAGTTGCGCAGTTCGTAGGTGCGCCTGCGCATCGTCTCGCGCTGCCCGGCGGTGACCATCAGGTCCAGGTTGGGACTCCGCCCGATTGGCATGTACTGGAAGTACCAGCCGTAAAGGCATCCGAGCTCTATCATCCGCTCGATGAAATCGTCGAGCATGATGGAATCAGCGTTCTTGCGGGTGGCCGTGGCGCTGAAACCGAACAACACGCCGTGTTCCCGGAGGTGCTCCATGGCACGCAGCACCCGGGCGTGAGTGCCCTCGCCGCGGCGGTCGTCGGTCAACACAGCGTCGCCCTCGATGCTCAGCATGGGCATCACGTTGCCGCATTCGGCAAACCGGGCCGCCATCTGATCGTCAATCAGGGTGCCGTTGGTATAAATCTGGAACTGTGAGTCCGGATGCCGCTGGTAGAATTCGTAGAGGTCTTCTCGGATCGTAGGTTCGCCGCCGGAGATGACGAAGAAATGTACGCCCATCTCCTGCTCAGCCTCCGTGACCACCCGGTCCAGCAGGTCCAGGGGCAGGTCCGGGCCCTTGCCGTATGTGGCCGCCCAGCAACCCTCGCAGTTGAGGTTGCACCGGCTGGTTACGTCAATGACGATGATGTCCGGCGGCTGGAAGCCGTGCTTCTCCTGGAATCTGCGTTGCGTGCCCCGGCCTAGGAACCAGGCATGCCCGTAAAGGTTGCGGATGAGGCCCGCACGGGCCTTCGGATTGAGTTCGGTTGATACACGCTGGAGCCACTGGCCGAAAGGATGGCCTGTCTCGACCAACCACCGAAAGCGCCTGGCCTGGAGCTTGTCCGACTTTTGGGAAGCAACCTTCTCGAAAACCCACCATATGCGCGCCAGTGACTCCGGCGAGGAGTGCGCTATGAGTTCACTGACTTGCTCTGCAACAGAAGCCTTTGCAAGTTGTGCCGCCCTCTCGAAAACCATGCGTCCGTTCCCCCATGCGAGTAACAAGAACCGGCGCACCAACACTTCACCCCGCGCGCCGCCTCGTAGCACTTGCTTTCGGAAACCGGTCTTCCGTCCTTATTTCGATGGCTCAATCTTGAGTGTAGCGGCATCGCACCAGATGGTCAAGACTCAAAGCCGTCGGGCAACTCTACATCTCGCCGAGTCGGGTCACAAGGATCAGCAGGAAGAAGGGGCCGCCCAGCATAGCCGTCAGCACGCCTACCGGCATCTCGGTCGGCGCAAAGGCCGAGCGGGCCACCGTGTCGGCCACCGCCAGAAACGCCCCGCCCCCGAACAAACACAGCGGAAGCAGCAGGCGGTGGTCCGGACCGGCCAGCCCCCTCACGGCGTGGGGGATGATGAGCCCGACGAACCCGATGGGGCCGGCCACTGACACAACACCTGCCGTCAAGACCGAGCCCGCCAGAAAGACCTCCGTCTGCAGCGCGCCCACGCTGACCCCGCGCCCCACCGCCAGTTCCTCCCCCAGGGCAAGCTGGTTCATGGCATTGGCTTCCAGACCCATCAGCGCCAGCGCCGGCAGCAGCAGTGGCAGCACGGACGCCACGCCGCCGAACCCCTGCACGTCCAGCCCGCCCATCAACCAGCGGTCCACCATCACCAGCAAGTGTGGATCGCTGACGAACCGGACGAACAAAATGAGGGCCGAACATATGAGGCTGAGGGTGACGCCGGCCAACAGCAACTTCAGGGGGGAGATGGCCCGCCGGCTACGCGCCAGCATGTAGATGATACCCACATTGACCAGCGCACCCAGCAGGCCGAAGAACTGAACCGGCCCCAGCGGGCCCAGCGAGGGGGCCGGCAAGCCGAACGCAAGGGCAGCCACCGCCCCCAGGGCGCCCCCCGCTGAGATGCCCAGCGTATGCGGCGTGGCCAGGGGATTGCGAAGCAAGGCCTGGAAGGCAGCGCCGGCCACCGCAAGCCCCCCCCCAACCAGCAAGGCGAGCAGCACGCGCGGCATCCGCTGGGTCAGCACAATACCGGCCGTTACGCTCGGTGCCTCGCCCCCGGTCAGGACACGCACCACCTGCCCTGCCGCCAGAGGCACCTGGCCGAAAAACAGGCATCCAGCACCCACCACAACCCACAGCGCCAGCCCTCCGAGAAGGGAGAGCACCAGGGCCCGCGCTGTCACGTGCCCCCTATCGCGACTCATGAGCGGCCTCCCCGGGCACCAGCACCAGCGGCCCCGCCGTCAGCGGGTTCTCCAGCACGCGCACGTCAGCCCCATATGCGTTGCACAGCAAATCCTGGTCTATGACCTCCGCCGGCCGACCCACCCGCACCAGGCGCCCCCGCGACAGCAGCGCAAGCCGGTCGCAGAACTGGCTGGCGGCGTTCAGGTCGTGCGTGACGGTCACGACGCCGATGCCTTTGCGCGAGAGCCGCCACAGCAGGTCCAGCACGTCCGCCTGGTGGTGGATGTCCAGGGCGGCGGTGGGTTCGTCCAGCAGCACTACGCGCGGCTGCTGGGCCAACACGCCCGCCACCAGGACGCGTTGCTTTTCCCCCCCGGACAGCGTGCTGAATACGCGATCGGCCAACCCGGTCGTGCCCGTCTCCTCCATCACCTGCTGCACGACGGCCGCGTCCTCTGCGGAGACGAAACCGAAGGCGCTCTGGTAGGGGAACCGCCCCATCGCGACGACCTCGCGGACGCTGAACCGGAAAGCAGCCGGGATCTCCTGGGGCAGGAAGGCAAGCTCCCTGGCCAGTTTGCGGCGCGGCATCCTGTGGATGGGCCGCCCGTCCAGCAACACCATACCTCCGTCCGGCGTGTAGAACCCGCTCATCACTCGCACCAGAGTGCTCTTGCCCGATCCGTTGGGGCCGACCAGGGCCAGAACCTCTCCGGCATGCACGTCCAGCGAGACGTCATCGAGGCGGAAACCTCCGTCCGGGTAAACGTATGAGCAGCCCCGGGCCGAAAGCAGCACTTCGCTCATGGGGCCTCCTCCGGGTGGAGCATTTTGGCCAGGCGCTCGGCCAGCTCGACCACGCGCGGCCCGGGTATCATGGCATAGGTGGCCTCGATGACGTGGATGCGCCCCTGTCGCACGGCCGGCAGGGACGCCATCTCGCCCCATGCCGCCCGCGCCTCAGAGAGGGCCTTCGCCGGGTCGCCGCCCTCCCCGTGCAGTTCCACGATGACTTCCGGGGCGCGCTCCACCAGCGCCTCTTTGTTGACCAGCCCATAGCTTTCGTCCATGTCACCGAAGGTGTTGAGACCCCCGGCCGCTTCGACCAGATCATGCAGGAAAGTGCCCTTGCCCGCGGTCCGGATGTCGCTGAGTGTGTCCGCCTGCCGCCCGGTGACCAGGAGCACAGGTACGGGGCGCCTGTCAGCGATCCTCGCCCGCACCCGGGCCAGCCGGTAGCGCATCTCGGCGCTCACCAGCTCTGCGCCGGCTTCCTGCCCCAGAATCCGTCCCACACGGTTGACCTCGGCGAAAATGGAGTCCAGGTCCGTGAGCCTCAGGCGGAACACGTCTATGCCGTGCGATTCCCCAAAAGCGGACAGCCCGGCCGCCTCCCCCTGCGTTACGATGAGGTCCGGCTCCAGGTTCAGAATGCGTTCGTAGCTGGGGTTGAAGAAGCCGCCGCAGCGAGGCCTGTCCAGCGCCTCCGGCGGCCACACGGTGTGCTGGCTGACACCCACGACCTGTGGCCCCCCCCCGATGGCGAAGATTATCTCGGTGGCGGCCGGCGACATGCAGATGATGCGCTCGTAGTGGCGCCGGCGAGGTTCCTGTGCGGCTTCGGTTTCCCCGGTCAGCGGAGCCATCGGGCCGGGCCGGAGGCGCGCCAGACCTATGGACGCCGCCAGGCCTGCGGCGAACGCGATCACTACCACGACAGCCTTGCCGAGAGGTGAGTCCAGCATCGCCTGTCCTCCTCGATTGCACAACCTTGCGGTTTGTGCCGTCACCGCCCATCCACACCGTCAAGGCGGAAGGATATGGTGAGGCGCCGACGCGCCTCGACGGGAACGCCGCGGCGCCGGGCGGGGACGTATTCTGCCTCCTCCAGGGCGCGCGCAGCGGCGCGGTCCAGCCGCCGGTGCCCGCTGGAGCGCACGACCGTCACCTCTGCCGCTTCGCCGCTTGGCAGCACGAGCACCTCCAGCACCACGTCGCCTTCCTCTCCCCGACGGCGCGACAGCAGAGGATACGTGGGGCTGGGCGGCCGGGCCGTGCGCGCCGGGGCGGTGACGCCCGTCTCACGCGGGTCGGCGTCGGCGTCCACCGAGTCCAGCTCGGACTCAGACTGTGGGGCGGCGACAGCGCTCTCTTCGCCAGTCGCATCCGGTTCGCGCTCTGCCTGCGGTTCTGTCTCTTCCTGTTGCGGCGCCTCGTTGCGGGCGGCTTCGAAACTCTCTTCCGGCCTGTCCTGCTCGGCGGTTTCGGCGTTTGGGGGCGTCTGCGGGGTCGGATCCGGCGGTTCGGGGAGCGGCCGCGGCCGGGGGGGCCTTTGCACAACCTGCGGCAGAGCCGGCACCTCCTCCGGCGGCGCATGCTCTTCCGCGGGTGGCGGAGGCTCTTCCGCGGGCGGAGGGGTTTCGGGAGGCGCCGGCTCGGCGCTTTGCGTCTCCGTCCGCGGTTCGGGATCACCGGCGCGGCTGGCCACGGATGGCATCACGCTCAGAGTGACCGCCGCCGCCCCGGGATCGAACATGACCTCCGGGGCAACATACCACCCGGCAAGGCCGAGCAAAAGCCCGTGCAGCAGAAGGGAGACCAGGAATGACACCCCGTAGCGCCCCCTCACGGTTCGCTCACCTCCCGGGCTTCGAAACTCACTTCGCTCACCCCGGCCTGGCGCAACAGGTCGAGCACCTGCACACTGAGGCCGAAACTGGCCCTGACGTCCCCGCTGATGAAGACCGGCATCTCCGGATGCTCCTCCCGGACCGCGCGTATACGCCGGGGCAGTTCGTCGGGCTCTACAAGCTCCCTGTTGAAATAGACGGCTTCGTCGGCCGTGATCGTGATGCCAACGTAGTCCCGCTGGTCCGGCTCAGCGGTGGCGGCCCCGGGCAGGTTGACCGGCAACCCCCTGTGCACCACCATTGAGAGCATGGCGTAGATGAAAAACACGAGCAGCAGGAATACGATGTCTATCAGGGGCAGCATCTCGACACGGGCCTTGTGCTTTTCGTAACCGCTACGCAGCTTCATCGCCGTTCTCCAGACCTCTCCGGTAGGCCACCTCCATGCTCGTGGCCATGCTCTCGATGCGCACGACCGCCCGCTCCACGGCATGGACCAGGTAGTTGTGCGGGATGAGCGTGATGATGGCTATCGAGAGGCCGGCCGCTGTAGTGATGAGCGCCTGGGCTATGCCGCCGGTGACGGCGCGCGGGTCATCTATACCGGCCTGGCCGAGCATGTCAAAGGACTGGATGATGCCCAGGACGGTGCCGAGGATACCCAGCAGCGGCGCCAGGGTGATGATAGTGTCGAGCACCCTCACGCCGCGCTTGAGACGCGCCACCTGGTCCTCGGCGGCCACCTGCATGGCCTCAGTCAGGCCGTGGTCGCGATGGGCGAGCCCAGCCGCCAGCACCTCGGCCACCACGTCCCCGATGCCGGCGCCGCGCCGCACCGCCCCCTCGAAGTCCCCCTGCTCGGCCCGCTGCAGCATGTCCTCAACGACACCGTCGTCGCGGTTGCGCCCCAGCCGCCACCAGAACAGCGCCCGCTCTATGACGATGGCCAGCGAGACCACCGAACACAGCAACAGCGGCCACATCAGCGGGCCGCCTCTGCTGAACACTTCGTACATGCCCGACTACCCCCTTTCAGAATCTGACCGTCACTCCGCCGAAAAAACCGCGTCCCGGCGTGCCGAAACCGAAGACCTCCTGGTAGTCCTTGTCCAACACGTTCTCAATCCGCCCGAAGAGCTGGAACCGATCGCTGACGTCGTGCACAGCGGCCAGGTTCACCAGCATGTAGCTGCTCAGGTCCACGCGCTCGGCAGGGAACACATTGAAGTCCATGTCCTCGCGCCGCCCCACATAGACCACGTTCAGGTTGAGGTTCGTCTTACGGCGGAGGGTGTAGTTCACGTCGAAGCTGACCTGGTCCTCCGGGCGGCGCAGCAGGGATTCGCCCGTGTTTCGGTCCTCGGTGTCCTGCCGCGTGTAAGTCGCCCGGAACGAGAGATCGTCTGTTGCCCTGACGGCCCCCGTCAGCTCCACGCCCCGGGTGCGGGCCCTGTCAATGTTGAAGTAGGTGGATGTGGCCGGGTTGAAATCAATCAGGTCGTCGAACGTATTGTGAAAGTACGTGGCGCCCACCATCAGCCGGTCCCCGGCCAGATGCTGCTCCACCCCGACGTCCCATCCTTTGCTCCGCTCGGGGTCGAGGTCGGGGTCGCCGAACTCGGAGAAAAGCTGGAACAGCGTCGGCGCCTTGAAGCCGGTGCCCCAGCTTCCTTTCAGCTTGGTGCCGGTCTCTTCGATGAGGTAGGCCGGCGCAATGCGGTACGTGGTCTCGGACCCGAACTCCTCGTGGTCGTCAATGCGGGCGCCGACCGTGGCGAAGAACGTGTCCCCGATGTTGATGCTGTCCTGCAAATAGGCGCTGTTGGTGCGGGCCTTCTGCTCGGGGATGACGCTGGTGAACGGCCCCAACTCGCTCTCCGAGTGGATCCGCGAACGGCCGGATTCTTCCTCGGTCTCGAGCCCGAAGGTGATGGTGTGCACGTCGCTCAGGTAGAAATCACTCTGCCAGGCGAGTTTCAGGATCCGGCCCTTGTACTTGCTGCGGAGCATCGTCATCGGGCGCATCGGGTCCGGATCATCACGGAAACGCCGGTCGTAGTCCGTGAACGAGACGCCGAGCTTCTGCTCCCAACGGCCATCCGGCGTGACCAGGGTTCCCTGGAGGCGACCGAAGAATGCCTTGTCCCTGAAAAAGTAGTTCGGGTCGTCCCCGAAAGGGCCGCCGAACTGGTCCAGTTCGCCCTCTCCATCGCTGTAGCGCAGGATGAGGTCGAGGCTGAAAGCATCGTTCGGGGTCCAGCCCAGCAGGCTCGAAAGCGTGGTGTTCTCATATCCGTCGCGCTTTGTGTTGCCGGGCAGGGAGGCGTCGGCGGCCGAAATGCCGCGAGTGGTGTAATGGCTGAGGCTGAGTGAGTAATCGAAGGCACCCTGGGCGCCGCGAAGGCCGACGGCAGTGCGGTAGGTGTCCCGTGAGCCCGCCTCACCCGTGACGAAACCGCTGGGGGGGCCGACTCCGCGCCGGGTTATGATGTTGACGACCCCGCCCATGGCGTCGGAGCCGTAGAGGGTGCTCTGGGGGCCGCGGATGATCTCGATGCGCTCAATGTTGTCAGTGGTGAGCCCGGCAAAGTTGAAGGTGCGCCCCGGCGAGAAGGGGTCGTTGGCCTCGATGCCGTCTATGAGGACAAGGGTGTGTTCCGGTTTAGCCCCCCGCAGGAAGACCTGGGACGGTTGGCCCGGGCCGCCGCTCTGCACGACGTCGACCCCGGGCGCCTCGCGCAGGAGGTCGACCACGAAGCGTCTTTGCTTGCGCTCGATCTCCTGTCGGTCGATCACGGTAATGGAACTGGCGACTTCCCGTTCGGGTGTCAATATGCGCGTGGCGGTGACGACGATACGCTCCGGATCCACCTCCAGCGCCTCGGGCGCAAGCTCGACTTCCCCGGAGGGCGTTTCCTCTTCGGGCTCCTCTGATGCCCTCGCCACCGGTCCCAACGCACACAGTCCCACAGCCAGCAGAAGGCAACCGATCCGCCACATGCTTCACTCCTTTCTCCCCCCTCGGGGAGTGCGGGTTACAGATGGGACGTCGGAACAGGTCTCCTGGCTTCCGCTCATCCTCCGGCCGCGCCTTCCCATCCCGCGGGCGGGACAGTGGCCCTGATGCGGCCTTCGTCACGGATACAGTTGCGGGGCAGCGGGAGATTCGCACTCCCTTCCCTTGATCCGATGTCCGTTCCCTAGCGACCCCGACGCGGCGCCGCCCAACAAAAAAACCCCGAAACCCTTGCGGGTTGCGGGGATGCCGTATTCCATCCTCTGGTGCGCACCGTCTCCACGAGGTTCCAGGCCACGGGAACACCCGGCACGCAGCAAGCCGTGGACAGGTCTTCTGGCTTCCGGATCGTCCTACCGGCCGCGCCTTCCCGTCCCGCGGGCGGGACAGTGGCTCACTTGCGGCTTTCGTCCCCGGTCACAGCGGCGGGTCCGCGGCGGAGTTGCACCGCTCTTCCCTCTTCAGGGGGCCCTCCCGGGCCATCCACGTACCCAGCATTCTAGCCGCTAAGTATCCGGAAGTCAACTGCATTCTCCGCCGGTGACCGACCCGGGCACGGACGGCACAGGCTGACCACTCCGTCTGCCCACCGCGGGGCGGACACGACGGTCACAGCGCAACGAACAGGACCGCACGGTGGCAGGATGGCAACGGCGCCACGCAAACGGCGACAGACCGTACACCTCCTCGGGCATCACGTGTAGTGCAAATAGGCTGTCGCCCGGCAGTCGGTGTCGGCGCTCACCCTCAGCCAGTGCGCGCTGAAACCGGGGGCGAATTCGTGGTGTACGTAACCCGCAGCGGCCACTTCGAACTCGTCATAGGCCCGCCACGTCCCGTCGCCCAGGAAGTCCACTTCAACTTTAAAGGTCACGAGGCTGGCTTCGCCGTGCGAGAGGTGCAGGACCTTCCTGTCAAAGCCGGTCATCAGATAGGGGTCAGAGGGCCGGTCGGCCTCGACGGTGTCCTTCCACCAGGGTCCTCCCCATCCGGCGGGCTTGCCGAACTGCCATAGGTCGTCGGTCTTGCCGAACCAGAGCCCCGACTGGGGCTCTCCGGCCAGGTGGTTCAACCGGCCGGAGGGCGACGCGTTGTCGGCCCCGAGTACAAGCATTCCGCGCCAGCTACAAAAGTCACCCAGCACCCAGAGGTGAGTGGAGATGGGCCGCACGCCCCAGATCCGGTTCTCGTAGGCCCAGGGGGAGAGCTCGTAGAACATGCCGTGGCAGTCCATCAGGAACCGCTCGTGCTCGGTCTCGCGGATACGCGGCCACTCAGTCTGCCACAGGTGGTCGAACGTGTGACTGGCCTTCGGCAGGCGGTAGGTGCGCCAGGTCCGGTCGTCGTCGGTGTAGACTTTCAGGATGGCGGAGGCGCGGTCCCAGCCCGTGGCGAACATCGTCCCGGCGAAGCCGCCCCGGCCGGTCACTTCGACGAACGGCTTGCGCTCCAGGATGCGCCATTCCTGCCCCTGCCACTCCGCCAGCCGGCCCTCCTGGGCCGTGCCCAGGAAGTCGGCCTCCGAATAGTTGTTCGAGGCGACGACCACCCTGCCCATCGCGCAGTACCCGGCCTTGAAATGGACGAAGGGCGGATCCTCGACGCGCAGTTCCTCGGTCAGGTCGAACAGGTGAGTCACTTCGAGTGTCTCGACGTTCATCTCGAAGAATTTTCCCTCCATGCCCAGCATGTACACCATGTTGTCGGGGTCTTCCAGGTGCCTCATGGTCGAGCAGAGCCGGACGTCAGTCAGTTCCTCCACGGTGCGCACGTTGCGCTCGGCGTCAACGACATGCGGGCCCATGATGAGCTGATTGGAGGGGTAGTGGACCATACGGTTTGTGTAGGTGCCGACGCGGCTCTCGGGGCGTTTAGTCAGGTTGAAATCGTCGTCGATCTCGTAGAACCCCGTGCCGACCCCGCTCCCTTTCTTGTGCGACACGTAGCTCACCACCCAGAGGCGCCCGGCCCAGGGCATGAGCGCCCCCACCCCGCATTCGCTGCGGGGCGGGCCAAGCTCCGCTCTGAGCGCCAGATTCGGTATCACTCCACCCGCGCTGAATAGACGCTTGCCGTTCGCTTCTTCGCTCATAGTCGGATTCCTTTCGGTCAGCAAATGCCCGGCTCGTTCCCGTTACTGGTCCTGCGGCACATACCAGCGATGCCGGCCAACGGCCGGTATCCAGTGGTCCGTGCGGAACGGAAACGCCGGCAGGCCCGCTTCATTATAAAGATTGCCAATGGGGTTGTTCGCCCACCCGTAACGCGCCGCGACGGGTTGGGGCACCCGCTCGCTGACGAGCACCACGCTATTGTCTCGGATCTCGGCATCGGCCCAGTGGAAGCGCCGGTCAGCCCCGGCGAGGGCAAAGCCCTTGAGGGTGCTCCCGCGGGCGACCAGCCCGCCCCCGGCGTGGTCGAATCGAACGGTCACCCGTGCTCCGTCGAAGTCGGCCGACCGGAACAGCGGTCCGGACCAGACAACCTCATCGCGGCCGTATATGTTGGCCAGAGCCGTTTTGAACAGGCGGTGCGCCACAAGCTGCTTGTTGGGCGGGTGGATGTCGTGGGCCGACTCTCCGTCGGCGAACACGTCAATGGCCGAAACCATGTAGGTGTTGTCCAACCTCAACGCGGCATGCTGGGCATCACGGAGGGCCGGCCAGGTGGCATCCTCAACGGGGCGGCGCTGCTCATCCAGGAACTGGGCCAGTTCGACGAACAGGAAGGGGGCGCTGTGGTCATCCCAGAGTTCGCGCCACTCCTCAATAAGCGCCGGGAAGAGCATGCTGTACTGCAGGCTGCGCGAGGCGTTGCTCTCGCCCTGATACCACAGGAAACCGCGCATGGTGAACGGGTGCGCCGGCCAGACCATCCCGTTAAACAGGCTGCCCGGCCCACGCGCAGCGTCGGGATCCGCCGGAGCACGGGGCCTGTCAGGTGGCTCCCGCCCCTCCTGTTCTGCGGCGTCGCGCTCTTCTTCCCACTCCCTCACGGCTTGCTCGTAACGCCTCAGATCGTCGGGATAGAGCCGGCGTCTCAAGCGCAGGTTCTCCAATTGCTCCGGCAGGTGAGCACGGGCAAACCCCTCGCTCAGGAAGGGCTCAATGGGGGCAGCGGGAACCGCAAGATGAACGATACCGACCGGAACCCCAAGCTCGTGGTGCAGTGCCCGTGCGAAGAAGTACGCCACGCCGCTGAACTCACCCACAACCTCGGGACTGGTAACCTGCCAGCGGGTCTGCACGGTGCGCTGAGGCCGGTCAGCAGGCCAGCCAGCTTGCCGCGGGCCCGTGTTGGCGTCCCAGAAGCGGATGTCCGGGAAGTCGGCCCCCGCGATCTCCTCCTCCGCGTTCAGGCATCGGCTCACAAACCACCACATGTTGCTCTGCCCGCCGGCCACCCAGACCTCGCCCACCATGACGTTACCCAGCGTCCTGTGCTCGGTGCCGCGGATCCTGAGTTCGAACGGACCACCGGCCTCCCCGGTCGGCACGCGCGCCGTCCATCGGCCATCCTCGCCGGCCCGGACCGCAACCTCCTCGTCGCGAAAAACCACGATCACTCTCGTCCCGGGTTCGTCCCATCCCCAGACAGAGGCGTCGGTTCGGCGCTGCAGCACCATGTTGTCGCCGATGATGGAAGGTAGTTCGAAATCGGCCCGCACAGGGGCGCCGGCACACAGAACAAGCAACACCGCAATCGCCACATATGACCTTCTCATCTTTCCCTCCCCCGGCCGGGTTACGCCCACAGGCGTGCGCTGGCCGGTATGATGCACAAAGTGCCTGAGGCGTCTATAATACCGGCCGGACTCGAGAGGGCAACTACAAAGGGAATGCGTCCCATGCCGGACGACCTCATACTCATCAACGCCAACGAGGTCCGCCCACCCATAGCGCCAATCGGGCTGGACTACCTGGCCGGCGCCGTTCGGCGATCGGGCCGGCGCGTCGGCCTGATAGACTTGAACCTGGCCGAGGACGCCGCGAAGGCGTTGGAAGCCGGACTCAGGAACGCCACCCCCCTGCTGGTGGGCGTTAGCTTTCGAAATACCGACGATTGCTTCTGGCCCAGCGGGCAGTCGTTCGTCCCCGGGCTGCAGGGGATTCTGTGTTGTGTTCGGCGCCATACCGACGCCCCGGTCGTGCTCGGCGGGGCCGGTTTCAGCGTCTTCCCCCGGGCCATAGTGGAGGCGACCGGCTGTGAGTTCGGCATCGCCGGAGAGGGGGAAGCCGTCATCGTCCGCCTGCTGGACGCTCTGGAAGCCGGTCGCGAACCGGCCGACGTGCCGGGCCTGGTCTGGCGACCGCACGATGGTGGCCCGTGCCGCATCAACCCGCAGGAGTATCCGCGCCCGTTGTCTCTTCCCACGGCGAGAGACGTAGCGGACAACGCGCGCTACTTCCGCGAGGGCGGTCAGGTGGGTCTGGAAACCGCGCGCGGCTGCGACAGGCACTGCGCCTACTGCGCCGACCCACTCATCAAAGGGGCCATCGTGCGGGGAAGGCCCCCCGGCGAAGTCGCCGACGAAGCCGAGAGCCTGCTGGCCCGGGGGGTGGACGTGCTGCACCTGTGCGACAGCGAGTTCAACGCCGATGAAGAGCATGCGCTTGCCGTCTGCCGGGAGTTCGCACGGCGCGGACTGGGCGAACGCCTCCGGTGGTACACCTACGCCGCCGTAGTGCCCTTCAGCGTAGAGCTGGCCCGTGCCATGCGGCGCGCCGGATGCGTGGGGGTAAACTTCGGGACGGACAGCGCGAGCGCCGACATGCTGCGCGTCTACGGCCGACGCCACGGCAAGCAGGACATTGCCCGGGCCGTGCGCCTCTGCAAAGAGAACGGCATGCGCGTGATGGTTGATCTGCTGCTGGGCGGCCCCGGGGAGACGCCGGAGACGGTGCGCGAGAGCATCGGCTTCATGAAGGCCACGGACCCCGACTGCGTGGGCGCGGCGCTGGGCGTGAGGCTTTATCCCGGCACACCGCTCACCCGTCGGCTGCGCGCGGACGGCGGCCTGCCCAACCGGCCCGGCGTGCACGTACTGGGAGGTTCGGTCGGCCCCGACGCCCCCTTGCTCATGCCGGTTTTCTACATCAGTCCCGAACTCGGCCCGGAGCCGGCGCGGCTCGTGCGGAACATCATCGCCGAGGACCGCAGGTTCTTCCCGCCCGCGGCGCCGCAGCAGGTCGAGGACTACAACTACAACGACAACGCGGCCCTGTGCGAGGCCATACGTGATGGCGCCCGAGGGGCCTACTGGGACATCCTGAGCCGGGAGCGCGGGCGCTGAGGTGCCGCGGCCCGGCTCCTGTCCGAAAGGAGAGGACTTTGACTGAAACCATGACCGCCGTCGCCAAGGTGCGACGCGAACCCGGTTACGAAGTCCTGCAGAAGGAGATGCCCCGACCCGGCCCTCGCGAGGTGCTTTTGCGCGTGGAGCGTGCCGCCGTCTGCGGCACCGACATCCTGCTCTACAAGTGGGACCCTCTGGTGCACGGGCTCGTCGCTTCCCTGCCTTTCATCCCCGGGCACGAGTGCTGCGGGGAGGTCGTTGCGGTGGGAGCCGAGGTGGAGAATGTTCCCGTCGGGGTCCGCGCCTGCGCCGAGACCCACATTGCATGCGGCCAGTGCTACCAGTGCAGCCATGGCATGCCGCACATCTGCCGCAACTTGGTCCTGTTCGGCCACCAGACGGACGGCTGCTTTGCGGAGTACGCGCGCGTCCCGGCCGGTTCGGTGTACGTGCTCACGCGCGACCTGCCGCCGGAGGTGGCGTCCCTGCTGGAACCCTTCGGCGTCTCGCTGCGGGGTGTCGAGGCGGCGGAAGTGCAGGGCGAAGATCTGCTGGTCTACGGGTGCGGACCGATCGGCCTGGGGGCCGTTGCGGCGGCAAAAGCTGCGCAGGCGCGCCGTGTCATCGCCACGGAGGTGAACCCGGTGCGCACTGAGCTGGCCCGGAGAATGGGGGCAGACCTCGTGTTCGACCCGCGAGAGACCGATGTGCGCGAGGCCGTGCTTGACGCCACCTCCAGGGACGGAGCGGGTTGCGTCATCGAGGCTTCCGGGGCAGCGGGCGCCGTTGCTCAATGCCTGGCCTGCCTGCGCAAAGGCGGTCGCCTCGTGGTGCTGGGCAACCCCAAGGCACCGGTCAAGGTAACGAACGTCATGCGCGACTTCATGCATAAAGAGGTGACTCTGAAGACCCTGCACGGGCGCCGCATGTACCGCACATGGCGTAAGGCGGAAGCCCTGCTGGCGGAGGGAAACGTGGACATCCGGCCCCTGATCACGCACACCTTCCCCCTGTCGGGTATCGAGCAGGCCATGGAGGCCATCCTCACGGGCCGGGCGTGCAAGGTTGAACTGGACCCGACCGCCACCGACACCCACTCGCCCTGAGCCCGCCGCTATTCGCCGGCCCAGAAGCCTTCGATGGACTCGAGGGTCCATTCAACTATCGTGCGGCCGCTCTCGGGGCCGACCTCCGTGCTGGCCGGCACCGCGCCGTAGGCGCCCCGCTCGATAGAGCGTTTCGTCGGCAGGTAGGAACCCGGCCCGGCAAGCTGGACCAGGAACGTCTGCACCGCCCGGCTGCGAGCCTGTATCTGGAGGCCGTAGTCGAGGTAGAACTCGAACGGGTTCGTGCCGAAGGCCACGTCCCCCAGCCGCACCGCGTGGAGCTCGATCGGAATGGTCGGGTGCTCTTCCTGCAGGCGGAGGCGGTTTACGACGCGCTCGTTGCGTCGCCAAAGGCGGTAGGCCCGACTGATGGGCACATACCAGCGCGGGTCACGCCGCACGGAGTCTGCGTCCTGACCGATCTTCGTGCCGTCCCGCTCACGCCGCTCGGCCTCGCTGACGGCGGCCCGCATGTACCAGCTCGAGTCCCGCCTGGCGGCCTCGGGTTCCACTTCATGTTCACGGATCAGGGTCTCGTACCGCTCCCTCTGGGCCGCCGCCTCGGCGGCGGCCTCCTCCGCATCGGCCTCGCTGATGCGCCTTCGGTCGAGTTCGACCGTCTCGACGCGGTGCCGCAGGGGCGGATTCCAGTCTATCTCCTTTTCGATGTGCGGCAGTATAGCGGCGACCCCGTCGGCTATCCGCACGCCGATGTCCCGGCGTTGGTCTCGGTCTGCCAGCCGCCACATACGCTCCTGGGCGGCGCGGTTGATCAGGTCCCTCGGAGACTGGTCACCGGCCGGGGCCGTCTGGGCGAGCACGAACAAGTCTTCGCCGAACCGGCCGCGCAGTTCCTGGCGCGTCTCGTGCCAGAAGTCGGCGCTGATCTCGAACAGGTGCTCGGTCACCTGCGAGGGGCAGGCCAGGTTCACGATAAGGCCCGTCAGGCGCGCGTCCGTGTCGTAGGTGGCCAGCACATGAAGGGAGTGGTCCGCGGAGCCTTCGGGGTGGCTGAACCGGGGGCTGTCAGTGCCCCCGTACATGCGGCTCGTCCCGTCGGTGTAGGCGGTCAGCCTGTTGTGGCCCACGACGGCGTGGCCCAGGCCGAACGCCACGCCACCGGGAGCCCGGTTCTCCCACGCCTGCAGGACGGCGTCGGCGATGCGGCGCGTGGCAAACGCGACGTATTCGGCCGCTGAGGTGACCTTCACGCCCAACCCGTAGGGGTCGGTGTCTTCGTAGTCGTCGGGCAAGTCCGGCCGGTAGCGCGGCCTGATGGCGGTGTAGGGACCGGCGTGAGTGTGCGTGGCGTTCAAAAAGACGCAGTTGGGGTCGAGTTCGGGTAGTTCCCTGCGCAGGTGCTCCCGCACCCCCTCCAGCACCTCTGCTTGGATCGAACTCAGGTCGCAACTGACCATCACGACGCGTTCGCGCGGCTCGCCGTCGCGCACCGACTCCAGCAGCAGCACCGTGGCCGTGACGGGGTCGCGCACCCTCTCGGCGATACGCGCGTTGAACTGCCCGCTCACGAAAGCCGGCAACTCGGGGGTAATGTCCGCCTGGCCCCATCCGATCATCAGTCCACTGTCGCTCCCGTTCATGTCCGTATGTCCTCCCCTCCGGTCGAGGTTCTCAGCGTGCACAGCACCGGCAGCCAGGGCCGCGGCACAAAATCCCAAAAGCAGAACAGTCAGGATCTTCATCTTTTCACTCTGGTTTGAACGAGTAGGAGCTTAGAACGAGGCACAGGCCCTCCACCCCCACACGGGCCGGCGAACAAGAGTGGCCGGATCTGCGCGCGAGGATCGGGCCGGAGCGATCAGCGCAGGACAAGAAGCGAACGCTCAGACCGCGCCTTCGCCGACGAGCTCGGCGAACTTGCCGAAACTGCGGTCGTAGGTCTGCTCCACGTCGTCCGGGAAACAGCACGCCGGCAGTTGCCGCATCCTCAGGTGGTAGTGCAGGCATTCGCAGCACATGCCTTTGCGCGAGCAGCCGGGATAGCTGCAGTTACATCGGTCCAGATTCTCGTCCTTCTTGCATTCCATTGTCTCGTGCAACCTCCTCGACATCAGGGTAACGGATCAGGGAGACAGGCCCTCTCCCTCACATAGTCGGCGAAGCGGTCCAGCACCCGCTGCCGAAGCCTGGCGGCCACGTCGGCGGATACGTTGCGAGGGTTGTGGCGCGCCTCGATGGCAGGCCGCCGGTGCAGGATGCCCGTCCGGCGCACGGACAACTCCCCTTCCGGAACTTTCGCCAGCTCCACCAGTTCCGGCCGGAACGCCAGAACCCAGGTCGTCTCGGCCAGTCCGGCGTGCCCTCCCACGAGGAGGCTCTCCTCCTGCAGGTCATTGAACTCGTACGTCCTGACAGCGCGGACCGCAAAGTCCTCGCGGGAGGCATCGGCGGCCACGGCATCCAGCATCTCGAACTGCCCCCGGCCACCGTGATGGTTGACAACGAACACATGCCGGAAGCCCGTTCGTCGCAGAGCATGCAGGCGATTGCGCACGGCGGACGACATCTCCTCGGTCTCGCAGTACTCGCTGCAGACCGGTAGTTCCGGGAACCGCATGCCGAAGACCCGCTCGTCGGGCGCAAAGCCCCACTGCTCCCGCAGGTCCTCACCGCGCCAAGAGTCCAGCCCGAACGAAAGCGGTCGGAACCAGATGCCGCCGACGCGCCGGGCCACCGAGCGGCAGACGGCTTCCGCGATGAGCGCGTCGGCGCCTATCGGCAGGTGGAAAGAGTGCCACTCGAACGCGGGCCCCACGGGCATGAACGCGCAGCCGGAGCCGTCACGCGCCGCCACAATCTGTTCGGGCCGCATCTCCTCGGCGGGCCGTTCCCACATCGTGCAGCCTTCCTGCTTGCAGAAGCTCCTCAGAGGGCTTTGAAGGGTATTCCGACCACGCAGGCGAACAGCTTCAGTTCATCCAGCCAGTCCCCGCCCACCGCGTGGATATGGTTGGCGTGCAGGTGCGCCAGGATCTCCTGGTGGTCTGCAGCGACGGAGGCGAAAACGTGCGGCCAGGCGGGGCAACTCTTCTGCAGCCACTCCTGCCGGCCGGGCACCGCCCTCCCCCGGAAGGCGATGAGCGAAGGCTGCTTCTCGTCATGCTGGATGCGGGCGAAGGTCATCTCACCCTCGCAACCCACGTAACGGACGTGTGCACCGACACCGCCGTACTTCGGGATCACGGGCACAAGGTCCACCGCCTTCAGGTTCTCCTCCGGCTGCTCGCTGCGCCGGGTGTAATAGACGGACTGCCCGCCGCAGTTGCACAGCACCCAGTGGCCGGATTCCACCTCATAGTGCCGCAGGTCCAGAAAAAGGGCCGGCAGGCCGGAGATAAGCTGGAGTATCTGCATCGTCAGGGCGGCGTCGCCGTCCGCCTCGCAGGCGCAGACCATGGGGGCTCTGTGGCCGTCCCAGTCGAGCCAGCTCGGCAGAAAGGCCGCCGAGAGACACTGAGTGCAGTAGTACTCGGAGAGGTCGAAATGGCACTTGATGCCCAGGAAGTCGAACTCGCGCTCCCGGGCGATGCGTTTGACGGCCGCTGCCGCGGCGGCCTGGTATTCCAGGTTCTCACGGGTCAGCTTGGTGCCCTCGGCGTATCGCACGCTCCGGACGTTGTCCTCCAGCCAGTCCACGATGCGGGCTCGCTCGGCGGGGTCCACTTCCTCGGCCAGTCGCAGTATCTCGGATTCGTCCGCGTGGTCTATGTCCACACCAAAGACCCTCAGCCACTCGGCCGGTGACGAGGAGACGCCGGTGAGCATCCCGATGGAGCGACCGCCGATCTGGCCGTAGACCTGGCCTTCCAGGGCGTGCGCGGCGGCAGTGGCGCGGATGAACGTGTCGAGTTTTTTCTGTGATTCCTCGCTGCCGAACTTACCCCAGATACGCTGCTGGAACAAGCCCATCTGGTGCAGGGCCCCGCCCGCAGCCAGCATACCACCCATGCCGGGCAGAGCGGCCTCGCCCGCGCTCAGAATGGCCACGGGCTTCTGCAGGACTCGCGCCGCCAGCGCCGCGAAGCTGGGAAACGAGAAGACGGAGATATTGAAGACCACTGCCGCCACGTCCCGGGCCAGCAGACGTTTGGCCTGCCGGACCGCCCGCCGGGGCGACCATGCGATCTCCTCGGCCACGGCAGGCTCAGCGCCCGCCGCGCGGATCATCCCCTCAGCGCGGTCCTGGTATTGCTGTATCCGGGGGCGGAGTCCCTCGTGGACGCGCCGGCGCCCGTCCGAGAACGACATCAAACCAATCCTGACCCTGGCTTCCGCCATAGATGCGTTTCTCCATCGGTTGTGCCCGGGATTCCTCTGCCCGGCGAGTGAGGCCGTGAGTTTAGCAAGCGCGGGTTCTGCGTTCAAAAGGAAGCGGCCATGGTGCATTCCCCCCGGGGACCACTCAGGCTTCGATGACCGGTCGGCCGGCCCGCTGGCGGAGCCTGTCCACCGGGGAGCCCAGGAAGCGGCGGAACCAGTCCGAGCGCTGTGAGCGGGTGGTGACGACCAGGTCGGGCTGTTCCTGCTCGATGATCTCCATACACTCGGGGGCGAAGCGGCCGATGCGCGCGTAAGTGCGCACGGGCACGCCTCGCTCGGCCGCCCTCTGGGCGATGCTTTCGATCTTGGACTGCACCCTTCGCTCGCTCTCCTCGAGAAGTGCCTTCTCAGTCTCCTCTTTCAGGTCCGGATACAGGCCGACATCCGTCCCGACGAGGTAGCGGGCCACGTTGATGTCCGCGATGTAGGCGATGACGAGTTCCCCGCCTTCAGCGGCCTTGTCCAGGGCCAGCGCGACGGCATGCTCCGAGTGGCGGAAGGTGGAAAGCGCCAGCATCACAACGCCCGCCCGCGTCTCATCCTCGGTGGCATGCGGATCGGTCGAAGACGAGTCGTGAGGCATAGAATCTCCTTCCGAACAGGTTTGCCTGCCCGCAACCAGCCGGAGCCACGGGTTGCGCAACGATTATAGTGTATCGGCCTCTGCCGGAAGCGGCAAGCACCGCATCAACCCCCGCGACGCGCCTGCCCAACGGGTCTTACACAGGCTCAGCATGCCCTGACGGTCCGGCAGGCATCACGGCTGCAACCCCTCCTCGGCGGGCTCAAGCGTCTCTTCAAGCTGTTGGAGTGCCGTTCTCAACTGCTCCATGCGTCGACCGTATTCCTGAAGAGCCACCTGGGCGGCGTCATAGTGCTCCATGGCCTGCCGCAGGAGCTCTGCGCTACGGGTCAGCGGCACTTCGGCCGGAAGCGCCGGTGCCTCGTCGGGCGCCTCCGCCACAGGGCGGGCAAAGAGGGCCTCCAGGGAAGCCTCCAGGCTCTCGGCCATGGCAACCCGCCCGCCGAAGGCGGTGATGATCCGCCTGATCTGGGGCACGGCCGGCGAATCCGCCTGGATGAAAAGGGGCTCCACATAGAGCACGCCTCCAGCCACAGGGATAACCAGCAGGTTGCCGCGGATGACCTCGCTGCCCCTCTGCCCCCAGAGGGTGATTTGCTGGGAGATGAGCGGGTCCTGGTCAATGAACGCCTCCACCTGGTTCGGGCCGTGGATGGTTCGCCCCCGCGGGAACATGAACACCACCAGATCGCCGTAGCGTTCCCCGTCGCAGCGGGCCGCCAGCCAGGAGATCATGTTTGGGCGCCCACGCGGCGTGAACGGCAGCATCAGCAGAAACTCAGCCTCCTCACTGTCCGGCAGCCGCATCGTCACGTAGTAGCTCTCGACAGGCTGCTCGCGCCCTCGGTACTGCTCCACCGGTATCTCCCAGAGGTCTTCCCGGTTGTAGAAGACGCGTGGGTCCTGCACGTGGAAGGCGCGGTACTTGCCCGCCTGGACGTTGAAGATATCCCGCGGATAGCGCACGTGCCGGCGCAGCCCTTCGGGCATCTGCTCCATGGGCCGGTAGAGACCAGGGAACATGCGGTCATAGGCCTGAATCAACGGATCGTCCGGGTCAGCCATGTAGAGGGTCACGCTGCCGTTATAGGCGTCAACCACAGCCTTCACGCTATTGCGCATGTAGTTGATGCGGCCAATGCCACCAAGCGGCGTCGGATCGCTGTAGGGGAAATACCTGCTGGTCGTGTAGGCGTCCTGGATCCACACGAGACCCCCGTCGTGCACCACCGCGTAAGGGTCGCTGTCAAGCCGGAGGTAAGGAGCCAGTTCCTGAACCCGATCCTGCACAAGCCGGCGGTACATGATCCGGCTGCCGTCCACCAGGTCATCAGAGAGCAGGATGTTCATGTCCCGCAGGTGCATCGCGAGCAATATCTTGCGGAACAGGCCGGAAACGGGAACTCCGCCCGTCCCTTCGTAGCGGGTATAGACGTTCTCCCCCTCGGCCGCGTAGTGGAACTCATCGGTGCGCGTGTTGGTAAACACGTAATCCCCGGAACGCAGGCCATAGTAGACCTGGGGGCGGGCCAGCTCCATGCCCTCGGGCGCCTCGACAGGAATGTCCCGCATCAGGAAATCGGGCATCCCTTCCTCCGTGTGCCGGTTCACCGGGCTGGCCGTGCCCGCATAGCCGTGGGTGAACTGCAGGCGGCGGTTGACCCAAGTCTGCGCCGGGGCGGGCAGCGCGTCATGGTTCAGTTCGCGCAATGCCAGCATCATCTGGGTGTAGCCATCCTCCAACAGGTAGCGATCAACGGCCACGTTCGTAAACTCGTAATAAGGCCGTATCGCCTGAAGCTGCTGGAAGATGACATGCAGCGGCCGCCGGTCCCAGAGGCGCACGTTATCGATGGTCGCCTCCTCGGCCAGGATGTCTTCCAGCGTCAGGTCGTCCCGCACGGGATAGCTCTCCTGACGCACGGCGTCCAGCCCGTATGCCATCCGCGTCATCTCGATACCGTGGGCAATGAAAGGCCGCTCCAGCTCCAGTTCGTTCGGCTCCACCCGAACCGACTGCACCACCGACGGGATGAAGAGCAAGAAGACCACGGCGCAACTGAACCACGCGGCTACGGCCACTATGGCCCGCCGCAGGTGGCGGCTGGACCTGACTGAGAAGAACACGGCCGCAGCGGCGAGGCTGGCCGCCACCATGACCCAGAGGCCCGGCAGCCGGGCCCTTACATCGCTGTAGCCGGCCCCGTACACGGTGCCGGCCTGGCTGTAGAGCAGGCCGTAACGGTCCAGGAAGTAACCGGCCGCACTGATGACGAATATCACCGCGACGATGCGTCCCAGGTGCGAAAAGGTCTGCCGAGGCATCTGTTCGATGCTATTGACGGTAACCGCCCCCGCCGTAAAATGCAGCGTTGCCGTCACCACCAAACAGACCCAGGCCAGCACCTGGAGCATGGGTTGCAGCGTGCTCAATAGAGGGTAGGTGAACACGTAAAACCCGATGTCGTTCTCGAATATGGGATCGGCCACGCCGAACGGGACGCGGTGCATGAACAGCAGCACGCGGTGCCAGAGCGCCACGGCCAGCCCGCCGCCCACGATACCGGAAAAGCCCGCAATGCCCCAGCAGGCCAGCATGCCGAAGCGCCGCATGGAAGGCACGCGGATCGTCCAACGCCCCCAACGGTAGAAGGTGGCCTGCTCCGAGGGGATACCCCGGCTGACGAGCCAGATGCAGAGCGCCACGGCTCCGAACCCGACCGCGCAGCCGGCCAGCCACATCCAGACCTTCGTCCACAGGATGCGAGTGAAAACCGCCGTCTGGCCCAGCTCACCGAACCACCAGTAGTCTACCAGCACCCCGGACAAAAGCCTGAGTACCAGTACAACCGCCAGGACAATCGCAACGCCGACGGCCGCCAGGATGACGCTCTTCCTGTGCACATCTGCCTCCGGAACTGGGGGCTTATGGACCGGACGGGGCGCCCGTTCCGCCCGCGGGGAGGGCAGCCCACGGGGTCAGCCCGGTTGCTTCGTCCCCCGCCGGGGCAAATCGGGCGCGCCCCTGCCGTCCTGTGGCGTAGCTGACCTCGAGAATCTCGATATCAATCCTGCCTATGAACGGGATGAAGTCCGTCATGTCCGACAGGCTGCCGGGGCTGTTCAGGTCAGTGCGCCCCAACGCCATATGCGTGGCGCTGTGCCCGCCCAGGGCAGAGTCTATGGGCAGCCACTCGCCCACGTAGACCTCGGTCCAGGAGTGGTAGCCGAACAAGCCGCCCTCCCCCGGCATGGGCACGTAGGCCAGGCCATTGACGACACGTGCGGGCATGCCGGCCGCGCGCGCCAGGGCAGCCGCCAGCATGGCGTGTTCCGTGCAGTCACCGGTCCGATGCCGGGCCGCTTCGGCGGCCGTGGCCATGCCCAGGCTCAGGTCTTTCTGTTCGATGTACGCGGCGACGAAGGACTCGATACGCGCCGCCGCCCTCGCGGGGTCTGTCTCGTCATCCAACGCCTCCCGGCTCAACTCCTGTATCAGGGCATCGTCCACCTCAAGCCATCGGTTGGCCCGCAGCAGGTGCTCGTGCGCTCGGCCGTCGTACGGCAGCGTGTAACCGCCCCGGACGGGCGGACGGGCCCGGGTCACGGTCACGACGGCGCCCTCGGGCGTCCTCTCCACGGACTGATGCGGCCCCTCGGGTATATCGGACAGGTCGGCCCGGCCGTCTCTCGCTTTCACCAGCAGCCGCACGCGCTCGGCGGCCTCGGGCCGCTCAATCACACCCTCGGGCCGGATGACCGCCAGAGCCATGATGTCCACCTCTTCGGTCGGGGCGGTGGCGGCGGCGCGGGTTGTCAACCGCAGTTCCACGTCCATACCCGGCGCCATCGGCACCCGCACCAGCACGGGGTTGCCCTCGGCGTCCACCCACTCGACCGGGCGCAGGCCGGGCAGAACGCTGAGCCGGCTCTCAATGCGCTGCAGGATCCTGGTGACACCGAAGACCTCCACCTCTTCCTTCGCCCCCACCTCCACGTCAACGGTCACCCCATGGCCTACGAACTCCGGCACGAATACATCAATGCTATAGCTGGTGCCGGGTTCAAAACCCTTTCCCCGGCGGAGCCTGCGCTGCGCCTCCGGGGAGATACCGTCCGGCACCGGCAGGCGTGTCTCGGTGAGTCGCGGGCTGGCCCCGGCCCGCACAATCAGTTCGTCCCCCTCGACCCGCCCTTTTGTGATCTGCGAGGTGGGCCCCTGCTGCTGCGTGTGCTCGAACTCCAGCAGCTGCCCCTCCGTGTCTTCGAGGATGACCGTCTCGCTAAGAAAACGGAGCACGTGCTCCCCGCGGCCGATGGCAAACTCCTGCCGCACTGTCGTTCGATAGCGCACACCGTCAGGGCCGGTCTCCACGACGGCCCTCTCGTTGGCATGGCCTATCCTCTGCCCACCCAGGTAGGCGGCATACCAGTCATCCCGCAAGAGCTCTTCCGCACCCTCTTCAGCGAAGGCGGCACCGCCCGGCAGCCCCGCCAGCGACACAACGGCAGCAATCATCAGAATCAGTCTCACGCGCTTTCCCATGGGGCGCACCCCTCCGGACCTGGTTAGCTGACCGGTCACCTCCCCCATGATACCAGCCGGGGGCGTATTTTCCCAACGCGAGGGCCCCGTCAGAACGCGATCGCGTAGCCGGCGTCCCGCCGCGGGGAAACGCCGGCGCAGAAGGCGCCGCATGCTGTGCGCATAGCGCCGAGGACCTGTTGTTCGTTCCAGGCCGGGGTCACCTTGATGATATGGCCGCGGCCCTGCAGGTCACGACGAACCTGGTCCGGGATACGGCCCTCCACGTAAAGCACACCCGGTTCGGCCGCACGGGGGTAGAACGAATTCGGGAAGTGCGCGGTGTAGAACACCGGGGCTTCCGCGGCCTCCTGCAGGGACATGCCGTAGACGGTGACGTTCAGCAGGAACTGCAGCGCCCACTGGTCCTGGCAGTCGCCGCCCGGGCTGCCGAACGCCAGGTACGGGGTCCCCTCGCGCGTGGCCAGGGACGGGGTGAGAGTAGCCCTCGGGCGCTTGCCGGGCGCCAGAGCATTTGGATGGCCCTCGGCCATCTCGAACATCTGCCCGCGGGTGCCGAGCTGAAAGCCCAGCCCCGTCAACGTCGGCGAACTCATCAGCCACCCGCCGCTGGGCGTGGCCGAGACCATGTTGCCCTCGGCGTCGGCCACCTCGAGTTTGGTGGTGTCCCCCGTCGCGTGGGGCCAGTCTGCCTCGAAGGCCGCCCATTCGTCGCGGATGTCCTTCGCCATGATGGGGGCACGGCCGCCGGGGCGCAGCTCCATGGAGGCGTGCCGCGCCTCCACCAACCCGCGCCGTTGGGTTGCGTACTCGCTGCTGAGCAATCGCTCCAAGGGCACGTCCACGAACTCCGGATCGCCGTAGTAGAACTCGCGGTCCGCGTACGAGAGCTTCATGCACTCGACCACGGTGTGGATGTAGTCGGGCGTGTTGTGGCCCATCCTTTCCACATCGAGGCCTTCCAGCAACCTCAGGGACTGCAGTAGTACGGGCCCCTGGGTCCAGGAGGAGCACTTGTGCACCGTCAGGTCGCCCCATTCGACGGCCACGGTTTCCTCAAGGCGGGCCGCGAACCCGGCGAAATCGTCCTCTGTCAGAAGAGCCGTGTGCTCCCGTCCGGTCGCGTCCCGCACAGGGGTGCTGCGGGCGCAGTCCACGATGGCCGCGGCCATGTCCCCCCGGTAGAACCGGTCGCACGCGGCCTTGAGGCCCGCCTCTCGCGTTGCCGCCCCTTCCTCCGCCTCGATGAGCTTGCGCAAAGTGGCCGCCAGGTCCGGCTGGTGCCAGACCTCGCCCACGCCGGGAGGCCGGCCCCGGGGCATATAGTTGCGGGCCGAGGTGGGCCATTCTTCTTCGAAGCGCCCTGCGTTGCCGGCAATAACTTCGTGCAGGCTGTCGCCGACCGGGAAACCGCTTTCGGCCAGTTCCACGGCCGGAGCCAGCACTTCGGCCAGCCGCATGGTGCCGAACCGCCGCAAAACTGCTGTCCAGGTGGCCGGGCCCGGCGGCACGAGCGCCGGCAGGTATCCGTCGCCAGGGATGGCGCCTTCGACGCCGAGCGAGCGAAAAGTGGCGATGTCCGCGGCCGCCGGCGCAGTGCCGTTGCCGCTGATGGCCCAGACCCGGTCGGAGCCGGCCGCGCAGAACAGCACGGGCACCTCGCCGCCGAGTCCGTTCTGGTGGGGTTCCACCACCTGCAGCACGAAGGCGGTTGCCGCGGCGGCGTCCACGGCGTTGCCACCGGACCTCAGTATGTGCACGCCGGCCTCCGCTGCCAGGTAGTGGCCGGCGGCGACAACGCCTCGCCGCCCCATGACCATCGGTCGTCCGCCACGACGGTTTGTCGAAGCACGCATACGGCCTCCCTTTGCACGAGCAAATGGGCGAATCTTGCAGAACGGGGGGACAGAGGCTACGTCACCTGGCCGGCCCACTTGATGCACTCAAAGACGTGTTTCAGGAACCACTCTTCTCCCCATAACTCCGGCGGATGGCCCAGCGCGGTGTAGATGACCCGGCCCTCCCCGTACGGGTGATACCATCCGAGGGCGTAGTCGTGGTCTTCACGCGTCCCTTTCGTCAAGTCAACGGAATCGTTGTCCAGGCTCATCAGGACGTTGGTCCGGTCGCGTTCCCAGTTCTTGAAGGTGTAGATCTCATCGTAGACCTCGAAGGACTCTCCGAGCATGGCTGCGGCGGGATGGTCGGGCACCTCCACGTTGACCGTTACTCGCTGCGTCCAGGGATGGGCGGCGAAGTAGCCACCGACCATCCGGCCGTACTCGGACCACTCGTAGAAGGTATCAGTGGCGTTGTGGATGCCGACGAAGCCCTTGCCCCCGCGCACGAAGTCCAGCAGGGCCTGCTTCTGGCTCTCTCCCCAGGGGAGCTCACCCGTGGTGGCGAACACCAGCACGTCATAGTCGGCCAGTTCCTCGGCAGTGATGAGCCGGCTGCGGGCCGTGGTTACGGTCTCGAACAGCCCGGACCCCCGCCCCAGTTTCTTGATGGCCACTTCGGCGTGCGGCAAGAAGGCATGCTCGAAGCCTTCCGAATGCCGCGACATGAGCACTCGCATCCCATCCATCTCCGTTCAGTTGATTTTCAGAGGCCGAGCTCGTCGGAGACGCCCTTCATGGCGTCCAGCACGACGCCAACGTGCTCCTCGAGCGGCACGCCCAGTTCCTCGGCGCCCCGTTCGACGAGGTTGCGGTCAACGCCGGCCGCGAAACGGGTCTCATCCCACTTCTTCATCACGGACTCGACTGTTACGTCTTCAAGTTTCTTCGAGGGTCTGACCAGCGCGACGGCCACGATGAGGCCGGTCAGCTCGTCCACGGCAAATATCGCCTTCTTCATCGCCGTGTTCCGCTCGGCGCTGGTATGCTCGGCATGGGCAAGCACTGACTGTGCCAGTTCCTCGGGCCAGCCTATCCGGCGTATGTGTTCTGCCCCGACACGAGGATGCTCCTCCATGTCAGGGTGCTTCTCGTAATCGAAATCGTGCAGCAGTCCCACCACGCCCCACCTGTCGGGGTCTTCGCGAAAACGTTGCGCGTAGGCGCGCATCGCAGCTTCGACAGCGTAGGCGTGCTTGCGCAAGTTCTTGTTTTTCGTCCACTCGTACAGCAGGTCAAGGGCTTCCTGCCGGGTCGGCCAGGACATTATCCGTTCCTCCGGGAAAAATCGGGCGGTGAGCAACGGCTCATTTTAGGACCACGGGCGCCCCTCGCCAAGGCGCAGAATATGATTTGCGAAAATGGACGTGTTCGGATAACATGGAATTGGCGTAGTGCTCTGCATCACCAGCGGCGCACGGCTGAGAACGTAACCGGTTTTTCGCGTAACATTTGCTACGAAAGACGGGTTCCCAGCGCAGATGTCTTCCCTCCCGAAACGGTCGACAGCCGACGCCCCACCGCGGCTCACGAATGTCACCGGGCGCTTCTACGAGGTGGATTCCCTGGCGGCCTGCGTGCATGCGGCCCTTTCCTACTGGGGCCGTTCCGTCTCCTACGACTACGTGGCGGGCCTTTCCGGTGCGGTGTTTTCCCCGGGCATTCCGGACAATTGCGTCTGCGCCGCTTGCCGGGCTAACCACGGTCCGGACATCCGCTTGGAATTCATGGGCTATGCCCTGGGTTTCAGCGTCGAGAGCGCCGCCGGGCCGACTGCTCCCGGAGTCCGGGAGTTCACCGAGCGGGCGCGTCGCGCCGCCGGCAACGGCGCCGTGGTGCTCGACCGGGGTTGGCCCTGTTGGAGCATCCTGGCCGACTGGAACGAGGACCTGTCGCAGCGTTCCGTCGTCTCCACGGCCGACCTTGAGTGTCCCTGCGGGATCAGGCGCGATTCGCGCCTGCACATATTGCGGGAGGCGGACAAATGCCTCACCCCCTGCGAAGCGTTCCGGGCCGGGCTGCGGTTCGCCGCGGACGTCGCTTGCGGCGAACGGGACGTGGACGACTGGCAGTACGGCGACAAGCCCTACCAGAGGTGGCTGGCGCAGCTCCAGTCCGCATGCTTCTGCCCGCTGGGCACGGGCGACGGATGGGAATGCGCCGAGCGG
>PUMJ01000011.1 GCA_003551305.1 Candidatus Brocadiaceae bacterium | reverse complement strand
GGGGGTGAGGATTGAAACCTTCATCCCAGGTCTGTATGAGGCACGCGTCGGCAAATAGCATCCCCCCTCAGGGGGGGGTGAGGATTGAAACTCTTTGATAGGCCGGTCGGTGCCATCCTCACGCCAATAGCATCCCCCCTCAGGGGGGGGTGAGGATTGAAACGGCCCACTTGTGTAGCGTGTCGGCAATGCGGGCGAATAGCATCCCCCCTCAGGGGGGGTGAGGATTGAAACTCGGCGGCGCTGGCATACGGGCAGCAGACGCAACCATAGCATCCCCCCTCAGGGGGGGATGAGGATTGAAACGAAGTTCCGGAAGTCAAGGGAACTGACGAAACCCTGATAGCATCCCCCCTCGGGGCAGGGATGCTTGCGAGGGGCTGGAGCCGGACGGGCGGCGCGATACGGATGCGGGCTTCGGCAAGAAGACCTACCGGGGCCACCGGATGGATGTCTCCTACGGCCTTGAGAGGCACTTCATCCGGGGGCAGGCGAAGATGCGGCTGCGCTGCAGCCTGCCAATAATAGTAATGCTCGCGCCCCTCGGGGCGGGCGCGGCGATGGCGCTGGGCCGGGTGCGCCAGCGTAAGGAAGAGGAGGACGCCGACGCCCCGACGGTGCGCAGCCTGGTGGGTGCGGCGTAGGCCCACCGGGCAGTAATGAGGGACGGACCGGGCCACCGGGGTCGGGGTATGCCGCGGGGCGGCCGGTCGGCAGCAAAGAACGCGACTATTGCGTCGCCGCGCAGTGAAGGGGCCCCATGTGGCGCACTCGTCCTCGACAGACCGGTCCCCCGGCGTGACTTCTCGCCCCGATCTACCCCCGAAAACCACCACAGCGCAAATGCCCCAGTAACCTTTCGTGCTTGCGACGGGGGTGGGGAGCGGATATAATAGAGGATAGCAGCGTTGCTGCCCTCCCTCTTCGTGTGGGGTTTTGCGCTCTCGTGTGACGGTTCGGCGCCGTACGTGTGCGTCCGCGCCGGGGGCGAGAATCTCCAATATCCTTTGCGGGCAAACCATGAGCACAGCCGAAGTATTGAAACAGCAGATCAACCTGAAGAGCGTGCGCAACATAGGCATCATGGCGCACATTGACGCCGGCAAGACCACCGTCGCCGAACGCATGCTCTACTATACAGGCCGCACGCACCGGATGGGCAGCGTGGACGAGGGTGACGCCACGATGGACTGGATGGACCAGGAACGCGAACGCGGCATCACCATCGTCAGCGCCGCCACCACGACCTGCTGGCGCGAGCACCGCATTAACCTGATAGACACGCCGGGGCATGTGGACTTCACCGTGGAGGTGGAGCGCTCCCTGCGGGTGCTGGACGGCGCCATCGCCCTGTTCTGCGCCGTCGGGGGGGTGGAGCCGCAGTCGGAAGTCGTCTGGCGACAGGCCGAGAAATACGACGTCCCCACCATAGCTTTCATCAACAAGATGGACCGTGCCGGGGCCGACTTTGAGCGCGTTGTGCAGGAGATAAGGGATCGCCTCCAGGCGACACCGGTGCCGGTGGTGCTGCCGCTGTACAGGGACGACGTTTTTGTCGGCGTCATCGACCTGATCGAGGAGAAGGCCGTCTTCTACGATGATCAGACCCTCGGGGCGCGCTACCACGAAGAGGACATCCCCGACCGCATGGCGCAGGAGGCGACCCGGTGGCGTCACGTGCTGATCGAGCACGCCGGAGAGGCGGACGAGGAGGTCTTCGAGAGGTTCTGCATGGACGAGCCCGTCACGGCCGCCGAGCTGAGACGCGCCCTGCGCGCCGGCACGTTGTCTGGCGCCATCGTGCCGGTGCTGTGCGGCTCGGCCCTCAAGAACAAGGGCATCCAGCGCCTCATGGACGCCGTGGTTGATTACCTGCCCTCGCCGGCGGACCTGCCTCCGGTTGTCGGGTTTGTCGGCGAAGGGGAGACGGCCGAGCGGCGCCACACCCACGAGGACAGCCTGGCGGCGCTGGCCTTCAAGGTCGTCACCGACCGCCACATGGGCAAGCTGACTTACGTGCGCGTGTATTCCGGCAAGTTGGAGGCGGGTAGCTACGTTTACAATGCGACGCAACAGAAAAAGGAGCGCGTCTCGCGCCTGCTGCTGATGCACGCGGACAGCACCGAGAACCGGGAGGCGCTCTGGTGCGGAGAGATCGGTGTGGCGGTCGGGCTTTCCGATACCTCGACCGGCGACACCCTGTGCTGCGAAACGAACCCAATCTTGCTGGAGAACATCGAGTTCCCGGCGCCCGTGCTGTCCATACGCGTCTCGCCGCGCTCCTCGACCGAGAAAGAGAAGCTGGCGAAGGCGCTGCGCCACCTGGCCGACGAGGATCCGACCTTCACCGTCCGGCACAACGTCGAGACCGAAGAGACGATCATCAGCGGCATGGGGGAGCTGCACCTGGAGGTGCTGTTGGAGCGGCTCCGGCGTGAATACGGGCTTGCCCCGGAGGTGGGGAGGCCGGCGGTGGCCTACCGGGAGACGATGACACGGCCGGCCACCATCGACTATAAGCACGTCAAGCAGACGGGCGGGCGGGGGCAGTATGCCCACGTGGAGCTGATGCTCGAACCGCTGGAGCCGGGGCAGGGCTTCGAGTTCTATGACGAGGTCCGGGGCGGCGCCGTGCCCCGGGACTTCATCCCCGCCGTCGAGCGAGGCGTCGTCAAGGCCATGGCCGAAGGGATCTACGCCGATGCGCCTGTGGTAGACGTGGGGGTGCACCTGGTGGACGGTTCGGCACACGAGGTGGACTCCTCGGAGGTGGCCTTCCACACCTGTGCCCGGGAGGCGTTCCGGCGGGGTTTCATGAAGGGACGGCCCCGGCTGCTGGAGCCGGTCTGCACGCTGCACGTGACGACGCCGGAGCAGCACAGCGGGCCGGTGGTGGGCAGCATCTGCGCCCGGCGTGGGCGCATCACCGGGACGGAGACCCGCAGCGGGGTGCAGGTCATCAAGGCCGTCGTCCCGCTGGCGGAGACGTTCGGCTACGCCACGGAACTGAGGGGCATAACGGCGGGCCGTGCCTCTTTCGACCTGCGGTTCGACCACTACGAGGCCGTTCCACAGAGTCTGGCGGAGGAGATCGTCAGGAGGCGCCGTGAGGGGGAAGAAGACCCGGATGGTATTTAACCCCGGGCGAAACTGCGGTATAATGGTATGGACTGGGAAGCTCAAGAGGCAGGAGAGGCGACCATGGAGCAGGAGAACATTTTGAAGCAGATGCGCAAGCAGCTTTCCGATATGACGGAGACGATGGACCAGGCTCTGCGCCGGGTGCCCGGCCTCAGCCACCTGGTGCGGGCCGGTTACCCGCGCGTGAGCATCCACGAGAGCGGTGAGGATATCATCGTGCGGGCGGAGGTGCCCGGGTTCGCCAGGGAGGAGTTGGAGTTGAGCCTGCTGCCCGGTACGCTTGTGCTGGAGAGCCGGCGGGCAGAGGGGACTGATGAAGGATACGAGTGCTGCCTGGACGAACGAGGCGAAGGCGAGTTCTGCCGGCGCCTTGCCCTGCCGGCGGCCGTGGACGAGGAGGCCGACGTCACTGCCATTCTCGAGAACGGCGTGTTGACCGTGCGGTTGAAGAAGAAGCAACCGGAGCGGGGCCGGCCCGTGGAGATCGAGACCCCTTCCGAGGAAGCACCCGGCACCTGATGCGCCGCCCTGGCGGGGTGAGCGCACCCGGCTCAACGCGTTGAACGGAACAGGAAAGGAACACCATGGTATCACGTGAAGACGTGGTGAAAGTGCTTGATGACGTCCGCACCTCCCTGCAGATGCACGGCGGGGACGTGAAGCTGGTGGATGTCACCGAAGACGGAACGGTCAAGGTGGAACTCCAGGGCGCCTGCCAGGGCTGCCCGATGGCCACGATGACCATCAAGCAGGGGGTCGAGGCACGCCTGAAAAAGGAGATCCCCGATATCAAACAGGTCGAGGCCGTCTGAGCGGGCCACGCGCCTTCCCAGACGGTCCACCGGTGAGTATCCCACGGGCGGAGCCCCGAGATGGTTCCGCCCGTTGATTTTGCTGAGGCTGACCCCGGCAGATTCGTCCCTCTGAGTAAGCAGTACGTAAGAGGCGGGCCGGAGGGACGATGACTCCCCTTCCGGCCCGCTGAGTTCGCGCAGGCTGCAGGCGCCTGCTCAGGGTTCGGTCACGTAAGGGTCTTTCTCTATGGCTTCCGGCACGGCCACGGGGCGGAACTTCATCTTCGAGTACTGCGGCAGGGCCACGGGGCCGCCGATGGTGTAGATGAACTCATCCACGAACTCCTGCGTCGGCCCTTCCATGCCGTTGATGTAGTGGGCCGGCACCTGGCGCTCCTTGCCTGCTATGTTGCTCAGGTCAGTCAGGCCCGTGCGGGTGATGGCGCCGTCGCGCTGCAGGACGACGGACTTTTTCGTCTCCCCCGCCACCATGGCCTCGACGCTGGCGCAGCCGACGCGGTAAGCTTCTGAGGCGTCCACGTCGGACATCATGCAACTGCGCTGGATGTGCTGGGGGTTGAGCGTGCAGTCTTTGACGGTCCCTGGCACGCTCTCAACCTTGAGTTCGGAGGCCACGATCTGGCTGAGGAAGACGGCCGGCGAGAAAGAGGTGGCGCGACCGTGCTGGATGTTGCCGTGGGCGTCGCGGATGACCTCCGTGCCGTAGACCTCGGCGATGCTCTTGCCGGTTTCCTTCTCTGTGAGGTCCTCCTGCACCACGATCACCGCTTCGCCGAGCTCGCTGAGGCAGCAGTCCACCAGGTCCAGGAATGCCTGCTTTTCGAACAGGTTCTCCTTGCACATGATGACCTGCGGGGGCGCGTCGGGCACCATGTCGCCTTTGGGGTCCACGCGGGCGAAGGCGGCGGCCTGGGCCAGCCAGCCGGCTTTGCGTCCCATGACCTGATAGACGATGACCGGCGCGATGGCCCAACCCTGGCGGACGCCGCCGTCCGCGGGGAAATTCGCCTTCACGCGGTAGGAGGAGAAGTCGTTGTGGACGTTCTTCAGGGCGGTGGCGTTATAGAGGGAGGCCGAGCCCCAGCCGGGGCAGTGATGCGTGGCGGGCAGGTCATTGTCCACGGTCTTGATGGCGTGGATGGCGGCCACGTCGGTCTCTCTGGTCAGCCCCAGCAGCTGGTCGGCGCTGTCGTTGCCGCCGATGTAGACCACGCCGTCCACGCCCAGCTCTCGCAGGTTGGCGGCCATTTTGCCGTATTGCTCATCAGTAGGCTTGATGCGCGTGGTCTTGAGGCCGGCGCCGGGGCCGTTGAAGACGAACTCCATCGGGTCCATGTCCGAAAGGTCCACAATGTTGCCCGCTATGTTGGCGTTGAGCAGACCTTCCAGTCCGTTGATCATGCCGTACACTTCGAGCCCGGCCTTCTGGGCCGCATCTATGATGCCGGCCACCTCCCAGTCAATGACCGGGGTGGGTCCACCAGACTCGCCTACTATGATTCTGCTGACCATTGGGCAATCCTCCGAGGAAATCAGGTATCACGAGGAAGAGGGTGGGCCGGGGGCTTTATCCCT
The DNA here is from genome assembly GCA_003551305.1 of Candidatus Brocadiaceae bacterium. Taxonomy (GTDB): domain Bacteria; phylum Planctomycetota; class Brocadiia; order SM23-32; family SM23-32; genus B1Sed10-231. Next base: position 5,004 of record PUMJ01000011.1, on the reverse strand, counting down.
GCAGCCTGCGCCAAGTATAGTGCAGCGGTGCGGGCCGCGCAAACGCCCGGGGGCAGTCTGCGGGCGGGCCTGCGGGGCCGCCCCGAAGCTTGATTTCCGCAAGGCGTGCCCTATTATAATGCCCTGCGTTTGCCGGCTGCCGGGCCGGCGGCGCGCATCGCGACCAGGGAGGCTTGGATGAGAATCGGGGTGGCCTACTATCCGGAGCACTGGCCCGAGGAACGCTGGGCCGAAGACGCCCGTCTGATGCGTGAGATGGGCGTTGAGGCTGTGCGCGTCGGTGAGTTCGCCTGGTCGCGTCTCGAACCACGACGCGGGCAGTACGACCTGGACTGGCTCGAGCGTGCCATTGAAGTGCTGGGTTCGGAAGGGCTGAGTGTCATCCTGTGCACACCGACGGCCGCTCCGCCGCCGTGGCTCTTCCACCGCCATCCCACCATGGCGCCAGAGGACAGGGAGGGCAAGAAGTGGTATCCCGGCAGCCGCCGCGAGGTCTGCCTCAACAATAGGCCGTATCGCCGCTACGTGCTGCGCGTTGTGCGGGAACTGGCCCGGAACCTGGGCAGCCATCCCCACCTGCTGGCCTGGCAGATAGACAACGAACTGGGTTGCCACGAGAGCGGCCGGTGCTACTGCGGCGACTGTGAACAGGCGTTCCGGGAATGGCTCAAGCGCCGTTACGGCACCATCGAGCGGCTGAACAAGATGTGGTGCGGCCCTTTCTGGAGCCAGGAGTACAGCGACTGGCATTACATCCCCGCCCCGCGTCGCACGCCGGCCGGGCTGCACCCCTCCCTTGCCCTTGACTACGAGCGGTTCACCGCCGCCACCATTCGCGACTTCTGCGCCGAGCAGCGCGAGCTGATCGAGAACTACGGCGGCGCGACCAGGCCCGTCACTACCAACACCCTGGGGCTGGGCACCGAACAGGTCAACCAGTTCGTGCTCGGCGCGCTGCTGGACGTGGTGGCCTACGACAACTATCCCGCTGACGGGGAGGACCTCGGCTTCGTGGCCATGCAACTGGACCTGGCGCGGGCGGCGGGCGGGGGGCCTTTCTGGGTGATGGAGCAGCAGGCGGGGGCCACCCTCATCCGCCGGAAGCGCTCCCAGCCGCGGCCGGGCCAGCTGAGGTTGTGGAGCGTGCAGGCGGCCGCGCGCGGGGCCGACATGATCTGCTACTTCCGCTGGCGCACGTGTCCGGCCGGCCAGGAGATGCACTGGTACGGCATCCTGGATGCGGACGGCTCCTCCGGGCGCCGCACGGAAGAACTGCGCTCGACGATGGCCCTCCTCAAGGAGAAAGCGCACCTCTGGGAGGGGCGCCCGCCCCGGGCCGAGGTGGGGCTGCTGCTCGATTACGACGCCGTCTGGGCGCTGGGGGCCGATTCGATGGGGGCCGAGCTGGACCCGCTGGCGCAGTTCCGGGCCTTCTTCGCGGCGCTGCTATGCCGCGGCGTGGCCGTGGACATCCTGCCGCCGGAATCCGACCTCAGCGGCTACTCGCTTCTCATAGCGCCCATGCCCGTCATCGGGCGCGTCAAAGACGCCCGCGCCTGGACGGAGTTCGCCACCGAGGGGAGCGTTATCCTGGTCACGGCGCCCGTCGGCTACAGGGACCAGCACAACGCCTGGCTGATGACGCCCCCGCCCGGCCCGCACAAGGAACTGCTGGGCGTCACGGTGCCGGAGCACGATGCCCTCGGCCGCGGCCGGATGAACATTCTGACCCTCGGGGGGCAGAGCTTCGAGGTCGGGGGCTTCTGCAGCGTCATCGAGCTTTGCGGCGCCGAAAGCCTCGCTTCGTACGAGAGGGAATACTACGCCGGCAGCCCGGCCATCACGCGCTGCCGGCACGGGCAGGGGGAGGCCTGGTTCCTGGGAGCCGTCGGCGAGGAGGCCCTCTACCAGCACGTGGTTGACCGCCTGCTGGAGGCCGCCGGGGTGCCGACGAGCCCCTGGGCGTCAGAGTCGGTCGAGGTCATACCCCTGTCGGGGGGCCCGGACGAGCAGTCCCCCGAGTCTTTTGTGCTCAACCACTCCGCTCAGCCAGCGGAGCTCGAACTGGCCGATGGCGAGAGGGTGCGGGACCTGCTCACTGAGCAGACGCACGAAGGCTCCTTAACACTCCCCGGCTACGGCGTGATGCTGCTCCAGCGGCGGTGAGCGGGGTGTTTTCCTCTACCGACCGCAGACCTCATGCGAGACATGGGCGCGAATGGATACCGGAGAGCGATTCGAACGACTGGTGCAGGTGATGCAGACCCTGCGCCGCGAGTGCCCCTGGGACCGCAAGCAAACCCACGACACCCTCCGTGCCTACCTGCTGGAAGAGACACACGAGGTGCTGCAGGTACTTGACGAGCAACGCTACGAGGAGCTCGACGAAGAACTGGGGGACCTCCTGCTGCAGGTCGTCTTCCAGGCCCAGGTGGCGCAGGACGAGGGCTGGTTCGGCATCGGCCAGGTCATAGACGGGATAACGGAAAAACTCATACGCCGGCACCCGCACGTTTTCGCGGACGCCGAGGCGGAGACCGCTGAGGACGTGGTCCGCCGGTGGGAGCGCATCAAGACGGGCGTTGAGCGGAAGGAATCCGTTCTGTCCGGCGTCCCTCAAGGACTGCCGGCCCTGCTGAAGGCGACGCGGCTGCTGGGCAAGATCCAGCAGACGGGCCTCCAGCCTGTCGCCGGTCCGGAGGCCGTCCGCATGGCCCGCGCCGGGCTTGACCGCCTCATTGAGGCGGCCGCGGGCGCCGACGGCGACGCAGAGGCTGCGGCCGGTATGCTGTGCCTGGCGGCGGCTGCCCTGGCCCGCCGGGCCGGCGCGAATGCCGAGGACGCCCTGCGCAAGACGCTGGCAAGCCTCGCGCAAGCTTTTCGGAAGGAAGAGGGAACGCTGAAATCGCAAGGACGCACCTTCGAGGAACTGACCCCCGGGGAGCGCGCCGCCTGGGAGCAGCGCCTCCGGGATGCCTGTGAGGAGACGGACTCATGAACGCCATATTGCTGGCGGCCGGGTACGGGACGCGGCTCTACCCACTGACGCGCGACAAGGCCAAGCCGCTGCTGCCGGTTGGCGGACGGCCCATCATTGACCAACTGGTCGAGCGGCTGGAGGCAGCACCCGAGATTGAGCAGCTCGTGCTGGTCAGCAATGCGGCTTTTTACGATGACTTCAAGCGCTGGGCCGAAGCCCGTTCTTTCCGCAAACCCCTGCGCATCCTGAATGACGGCTCTACAGCCAACGAAAATCGCCGCGGGGCCGTGGCCGACATCCAGTTTGCCCTGGCGGAGGCCGACATCCGGGATGAAGCGGCGTATGTGCTGGCGACGGACAACCTGCCACGCTTCGACCTGCGTGACGTAATACACCTGGCCCGGCAGAAGAACGCCAGCGCAGTATTCGCCTGCCCGGAGAGCGAACCGGAGCGTCTCAAGCGCAGCGGTGTTGCTCAGCTCGCAGAGGACGGGCGGATAATCAGCTTCGAGGAGAAACCGGACGAGCCCCGCGGCCACCATCGCGTGCCCCCTTTCTACTGCTACACGGCCGAAGCCGTCAGGCTCGTCGAGCAGTTCCTGGCCGAAGGCAGCAACCCGGACGCGCCGGGGCACTTCCTCGACTGGCTCACCGACCGACTGCCCGTCTACGCCCTGCGCCGCCCCGAGGGCACCCACGACATCGGCACGCTGGAGAGCTACCGCGCCGTGTGCCGCGAGTTCTCCCGTCGCTGAATGCGTTCCTGGCCGGTTCTGTCCGCGGATTGCACAACCCCGGCTGCCGAAACCTCGATGGGCTCTTGAGCAGAACGGCTACCCCCCGGCTGAACGATGGTCACCGGGACCGGTGGACGGTGGTCGCCCGGCGCTTGACGCGGAGAGGCAGAAGGGCTATGGTGTTTCGTCGGCAGCTTTTCCCTGACGTACCCCCATTCTCTTTCTTTTCCGCGATCGCCGCAACAAGGAGGACACAATGCTCAGAACCAGCAGGGAACTGAGAGCCGTCATGGAGGCTTTCTACCCCTTCGACGCGAACGGGGAGTTGCTCCCCCTGGAGGATCGCTGCACGCTTCTGGCCTCGAACGCGAACTTCGACCTGCCCATCCAGCTTCGGGGCTTCACGCAGGCGTCCGCTGCCCACGACGGCAGCCCCCAGATCATCCAGATAAGCTATACCGCCGCCGACCAGACGGGCACGAACCCGAAAAAGCTCCCCCCCATAGAAGGGGTCGAGCGCAGCACCGAGACGCGCCCCGCCGCCTTGGGCGCCCAGCGGGCCGCCGTCATGCTTGACTGGTACACCGAGGACTACCAGGCCGATCTGGTCTGGATGAGCCTCGACCACTATACCTCCCCGAAGTTCTCCGTGGACGCCTACAGCAGCCCGAAGGGCACCGGGGGGATCTACGAGCCGGTCGCCCGCGCCCTGCTAGAGGAGGCCATTGAGACGCTCGGCGATGACGTCACGAAGGAGCAGTTCCAGGCCTACCTGAACTACCTGACCGGCGACGAGTTCGGCGAGTACGCCCGGGACTTTTTCGGCTCCGTCAAGCTGAGTGATGCCGCCTGGGTTATGATCGACACGGGCGACACGCCGCAGCCGGTGAACCTGGCCAGCAGCAAGTGGATGGTGGACACCGTGCGCTCGGGGCTGGACATGGACGAGGTCATCATCGAGGCCGAGTTCAGCGCCACCGGCAGCAGCGGCGAGGAAGAGGAGTATGCCTACTGGCAGGGGCCGGACGCGCCCGAGGGCGCTCCGACCATGACCGACGAGGAGCAGGAGGAGTTCCTGCGCCGCATCACGGCTTTCGTCGAGACCACTAACGCCGACGCCATCGCCTACGAGGTGGGCAGCAAGCACGCGGCCACGGCCGGTGAGAGGTTCAAGATAGACGTCGGCAAGCTGAAGGCCACCCAGGCGGCCCTGAAGAACGCGATGGGCCGCGCCATTGCCTACGCCGGTCACGGCGGCACTGGCTTCCGCTGGGAAGATGATCTGGT
>PUMJ01000167.1 GCA_003551305.1 Candidatus Brocadiaceae bacterium | reverse complement strand
TCTTCGGCCCGGCGTGGGAGGACCACCAGCAGAAGATCGAAGCCAACTGGCGGGCCACTGTGGCGCCGGACGACCTGGTCCTTCTGTGCGGTGACCTGAGCTGGGCCATGAAGCTGGAAGAGGCGCTGCCCGACCTGGAGTTCATCGAGTCCCTGCCCGGCGTCAAGTATTTTATCAGAGGCAACCACGACTATTGGTTCGACCGCCCCGGCCGCGTGCGCCGCGCTCTCGGCCCCACCACGCACCTGATCCGCTTTGACGCGGCCGTGCATCGCGGGGTGGGCATCTGTGGTGTGCGGGGCTGGCTTCTGCCGACCCACCCTGATTACCAGGAGGAGAGCGACCGTCGCCACTGGCGCCGCGCCCGTCTCCGGCTGGAAATGTCGCTGAAGGCCCTGCAGTCGCTGGACTGGGAGGTGGCCGTCGCCATGTTTCACTACCCCCCCGTTGGCAACGCGGAGCAGAGCCTCGTGGAGATGGTCGCCCGGGCGGGCGTCAGTCACTGCGTTTACGGGCACCTGCACGGCCCGGACGCCGCCGGGGCCTTCGAAGGGGAGGTGGCGGGCGTGAGCGTCCGCTGTGTCAGTGCGGACAGGGTGGGGTTCAGCCCCCTGGAGATATTCCATCATCGCTGTTGATTTCGTGTTTCGCGCCCGGGGCGCGTTCCGTATAATACGGGTAGACGATTCGTTGGCGGGGGGGATGTCGAACGATGGCTACCGGGCACACAGGGAAAGGTGCCACCGACCCAATCCTCAGGGGCATAGACCAGATCCGGCAACGCGTCACCTACTGGCGGATGGGGTGGGGCTACCTCTGTCTTTTGCTGCTGGTGCTGGGCATGCTCTTTGGCGGGGTCTTGCTGGACCACTTGGTCACCTTTCAGCGCTTCGGTCGCCTGGCATTTTTTCACACGTATGTCGCATCGGTTGCAGCGGCGGTCCTCCTGGCCACCGGCTATCCCCTGGTGCGTCGCGTGGGCCGGCTTTTCGTGGCCCGCCGTATCGAAGAGCAGAACCCGGACCTGAGCAACTCGCTGATCAGCTACCTCCAGGTGCGTGAAGACCCGCAGATCCCCACGGAAGCCAAGATGATTATGGGCCGCCGGGTGGAAGCTTCGGTGAGAGCCTTCGAGCCGGAACAGGTCATAGACTATCGCCCTTACCTGCGCGTCGGCGTCATGCTGCTGGTAGTAGTCGCTGTTTCCATCCTGTATTCGCTTCTCTCGCCGAAGAGCGTGCTCGTGAGCGCGGCACGCCTGCTCAGTCCCCGCAGCGACATCCTGCCGCCCACGGCGACCCGCGTGCGGGAGGTCACACCCGGGCCCGTCTACGCTGTGGCGGGTGACAGACCCTCGGTGAGCGTGCGGCTGGAAGGGGTGCGGCCCGACACGGTCGCCATCATGTGGGACGGCCGTTCGTTCAAGGACCGGCGCATCCTGCTGAGTGAGGGGGATGATGGCGTTTGGCGGGGGCGGTTCCCGCCGGTTCTCGAGCACGGTTCCTACTACGTGAGGGCTGGGGACACGCGCAGCGAGCGTTACGATGTGCGGGCCTTGCCCCGGCCGGTCGTCGAGGAGATGGAACTGCGGGTCGAGCCGCCGGACTACACCGGACTGGCCCCGGAGACCGTGGAGGCAGGCGACCTCGAGGTGGTCAAAGGCACGCGCATCCGCCTGAAAGCCCGAACCAGCCTGGAGCCGGCAGGCGGTCACGTTTCCTTCGCCTCCGGCCGCCGTGTGCCGCTGGACCGGCTGCCGGAGGGCTCCGGTCTTGGCGGGGAGTTCACGGCCATGCGTTCGGACACCTGGTCGGTCCGGTTCGAGAGCGTCGGCTTTCCAGGCGGGGCGGTTTTCCGGAATTCGGGGCCCGTTGAGCATCGTCTCAACGTGCTGGAGGACAGGGCGCCGACGGTGCGGCTGGTGGCCCCCCCCGACGGGAAGACCGTGCCGCGTGACGCCGTGGTGCGCATCCTCTACAGCGCGGAGGACGATTTCGGCCTGACGGAGGTCCGCCTGCACCACCGCGCCGGCGGTATCGATGGCCGCCCCGTGGTCATCGCCAGGCCCCGGGCCCGGCGGGTCGATCGGGCCGAGTGGGAATGGGACCTTTCCAAGCTGCCGCTACGGCCCGGCCAGACGGTGACTTACCACCTCGAAGCCGCGGACAACCGGCCCGAGGTGCCGCAGACCGGGCGCAGCGAGGTGCGACGGCTGCTGATTGCCGATGAGCCCCGCCCTGACGCGGACCGTCCGCCCGCCCCTGAAGACGCTGACGCCCCGGAAGATGAACCGCCGGACCAAGAGCCCCCGGATGAACCCGCCGAACCCGCCGAGCAAGCCCAGAAGGACGAACCGGCTTCGCCCGAGCCGGAGCGCGAGGCTGCTCCTGCCGAGCAGGACCGCACCGAAACCAGGGAAGAACGCCTGGAAAGACTGCGTGAATACGTGCAGCGCCTGAAAGAGGAACTCGGCATGCCCGTCGAAACAGAGGACGGGGTGGAGGAGCTTGCGCGCGAGCCGGGCGAAGCCCCCGAGCGTCCCGACCGTGAGGACCACCCGACCGGGGAGGATCAGGTGGCGGAGAGCGTGCCGGACCATGCCGAGACGGACCCCGATGCCCGACCTGCCGATGCGTTGCGCCCCGGGGAGGAAGCCGACGCCCCGGGAGTTGAGGAGGTGACCGATGCACCGCCCGCCGCGGCCGAGGATGGGCCGGAAGGAGTGGGGCGGGAGCAGCCGGCCGCCCCGCAGCAGGAGATAGGCGAACCGGGTCCGGGTGATGAGACGGGAGAAGACGGCATCCCCGCTGACGGCGTCGGCACGGCTGAGTCACCTGCGACGCCGCAGGAAGATGGCGATGACGGCTTTCCCGCCGGGCCGGGTACGCAAGGTGAGGGGCCGGAGACCACGTTTTTGCCCGGCGAGGCCCCCGGCACCGGGCCGGAAGCTGCCGGGGCCGGCGTCAGGGAACTGCCCGAGCCCGGAGCTGATCACGCCCCCCTGACGGGCCCGGAGATGGAAGGCGCCGTCCAGGAACTCGAGCAACTGCTGGGGGCCGATGACCCGCCGGACGACCTGCTCGATGAACTCGACATCAGGCGAGAGGACCTGCGGGACCTGATTGAGCACTTTCGCGAGCGTCAGGCAGAGCACGAGGCGACCGAGCCGGACCGGCCGGAAACGCAAGCGCCTGAGCCGGAAGGGCGCATCCTGAGGGGCGTTCCGGCAGCGGCCGAGGGGGTGACCGTCAGGGACGCCATGCCGGCGGCGGAACCGGATGAGCTGCGCAGCCGATTCGACGGGGCTGACGAGCAGTTGTCAACCCGTTATCGCGAGGTGGTGAACCAGTATTACCGGGCCATAACAGAGGAACGATGAGAAAACCACTGCGGCTGCGCCGCTACCTGGTGCACTTCAGCAGCTACAACATTCCCCAGGTCTTCACCGACGTGCTCGTCATCGGCAGCGGCGTGGCGGGCCTGAGTGCCGTGCTGGCTCTCCCCGAAGACCTTTCCGTGCTGCTCATAACCAAGGGAGACCTTTCGAACGGCAGCACGGCCGAGGCGCAGGGAGGCGTGGCGGCAGCCCTGGCGCCTGATGACAGCCCCGAAGATCACTTCGCTGACACTGTGGAAGCGGGCTGTGGCCTCTGCGACGAGGAAGCCGTCCGGCTCGTCACCGAGGATGCCCCCGAGCGCATCCGCGAGCTCATCGGGCGCGGCGTGATGTTCGACCGCGAAGAGGGTGACTACGCACTGACGCGGGAGGGTGGGCACCGCCGACGGCGCATCCTGCACGCCAACGGCGACGCCACCGGCCGCGTCATGCACGACGCGCTTGCTGAGCGTGTGCGGGAGCGGCCGAACGTCCAGGTCTTCGAGCGGACTTTCGCGCTGGACCTGCTTACCCTGGATAGCGGATGTCACGGGGCCCTGACCTGGCAGGCAACGCACGGTGTCATGATGGCGCGGGCCAAGCAGACAATACTCGCCACGGGAGGTTGCGGGCGTGTCTACCGGGAGACGACGAACCCCGAATCGGTGACCGGCGACGGCATCGCGATGGCCTTCCGAGCGGGCGCCTCGCTGCAGGATCTGGAGTTCATACAGTTCCATCCCACCATCCTTTACGTTGCGGGCGCCTCGCGCGCTCTCATCAGCGAGGCCGTCCGTGGCGAGGGGGGCGTGCTGCGCAACCGCGAGGGTGAGCGCTTCATGCCAGGTTACCATCCCGACGCAGAACTGGCCCCCCGCGACATCGTCAGTCGCAGCATCGTGGAGGAGATGAAGCGGACCGACCACCCCCACGTCTACCTGGACGTCACCTCCATGGGCGCCGAGCGAATGGAGAGCCGTTTTCCCACCATCACAGCCCTTTGCCGGCGTTTCGAACTTGAGCCGTCCGAAGACCTGATCCCGGTGCGGCCGGCAGCGCACTACATGATAGGCGGCGTGCGCACGGACCTGAGGGGACGTACCGACGTGGAGAACCTGCTGGCCTGCGGTGAGGTGGCCTGCACGGGATTGCACGGGGCCAATCGGCTGGGCAGCAACTCGCTGCTGGAGGGGCTGGTGTTCGGACGGCGCTGCGCACGGACGGCAGCCGAGAATCTGCGGACCATGCCCGAGGCTCTCTCTGTGCACGCCCTGCAAGGGCTGCCCCAGGAACCGGCATACGGAAACCTGAACCTCACCGATGTCGAGAACTCCCTCAAGAGTGTCATGTGGCGGGACGTGGGCGTCGAGCGGGAAGGGGAGGGCCTGGACGAGGCCCTCGAGATGATCACGTTCTGGTGCCGCTATGTGATGGACAAGGAGTTTCGCGAACCCCAGGGCTGGCAGTTGCAGAACATGCTGGTGGTGTCGCGGCTGATAGCGATGAGCGCCCGCCAGAGGGAGGAGTCGCGGGGCGTGCACTTCCGCAGCGACTTCCCGGAAGCCGACCCGGGCTGGCAGCGCCACATCGTCATCTCCGACACCGGACAGGACTGGCTCTGATCCGCGCTCCCTGCGCTATACCTCCTCACGGCGACCCGGACAGCCGGGGGCGGCACGGCGTTCTTTGCTTTCCCCCTTCAGGGCGCGCCTGGCCTGGCGGCCTCTCTGTACCCGGGGCTGCGCCCTGGGCCGGCATGTTAGCCGCGTACAGCAGGCCCCTCAACCGCCCGACGAACGGCGAACTCGGGATGAGACCTGGGCGTTCGCGGCGAGGGAAATGCCGCTTTCCGCGGTCTCGCGGAGAAGATGCTTGACATGAACCCCATGGCCGTATAGTATACTTTGGAGGTCGTTGACTACGACACCTGGAGGCTCCCGGCAGCAGCCGGCTTCGGATTGCTGCATGGAAATTGTGCACTTCCCCGGCGGGGAGTCGAAACCGCCGGACCTGTGTGCTCGCCAGGCCTTATCCGATCTGTGATGCCGTTTATGCAGCAGATGACCCACCCGGGCGCTGCCGTCCCATTTGGGCGCACCGCTGTGTTTCTGCGAAACGAAGCCATTTGCTCCTTGACATGAGGGATGGGGGTTCCGAGCGTGCGCGTCGGCCCGCCCCGTGGCGCCTGCCCCCGCGCCTTGAGGCCAAATGACCCCGGGGCTACAATGGCCGCATGACGGCCGGGCCGGACCAGGCCCCGTCCGAGTAAGACCACGCGCCAACGATAGCCTCACGGGATTGACATGCCTGACACGACCGAGTTCTGCCACCTTCACGTGCACACCCAGTACAGCCTGCTTGACGGCGCCTGCCGAATCGACCGTATGGCCGAAAGAGCCGCCCGGCTGAACATGCCGGCCGTGGCCATGACCGACCACGGCAACATGTTCGGTGTCGTGGACTTCTACAACACCATGCGTTCCCACGGCGTCAAGCCCGTCATCGGATACGAAGGCTATTACACACCGGGGGACCGGCGCACTCGGGAAGGCGGGCCCAAAGGGCAGCGGCTCTATCACCTGACCTTCCTTGCCCGCAACCAGACCGGCTACCGCAACCTGGTTAAGATGGCCAGCCTCGCCTATCTGGACGGCCTCTACTACAAGCCCCGTGTCGACCGGGAACTCATGGAGGAGTGCGCCGAGGGTGTCATCTGCCTGAGCGGATGCCTGAGCAGCCGCGTCAACGAGTTCCTGCTGACGGATGACCTCGAGTCCGCCGACCGCTTCTTGGGCGAGATGCGGGACCTGTTCGGACAGGGCGGTTTTTTCGTCGAACTGCAAGACCACGGCCTGTCCGACCAGCGGCAGGTGCTGCAGCCCGCCGTCGAGGCCGCGCGGCGCGTCGGCGTTCCCCTGGTGGCGACCAACGACTGCCACTACCTGGACGCCACCGACCGGGAGTGGCACGACGTTCTTTTGTGCATCAACACCCGCTCGACGCTGGACGAAGACGACCGCTTTCGCATGGCCACCGACCAGATATACTTCAAGAGCCCCGAGGAGATGGCCGAGGTGTTCGCCGACTGCCCGGAGGCGCTGGCGAATACGGTGCGCATCGCCGAGATGTGCGAAGTCGAGCTGGACACCGAGCGCAAGTACCCCACGTTTCGTCCGGACGAAGGGGAGGCCGAGGACAATCCGGCTTTGCTCCGACGCGTGGCCACCGAGGGGCTCCGGGACCGATACGGTGAGCTGTCCCGGTCGACGCAAGAGCGACTCGACTACGAGCTGGGCGTGATAGAGCAGATGGGCTACGTGGACTACTTCCTGATCGTGTGGGACTTCGTGCGCTTCGCCCGGCAGGCGGGCATCCCCGTGGGGTTGCGCGGTAGCGGACAGGGCAGCCTGGTCAACCATGCCCTGGGTATCACCGAGTTGAACCCGATGGACTACGACCTGATCTTCAACCGCTTCCTGGACCCCGACCGCAAGGAGGCGCCTGACATTGACATTGACCTGTGCGAGCGCCGTCGGGACGCGGTGATTGACTATGTGCGGCGCCGCTACGGCTCCGAGAACGTGGCCCAGATCATAACGTTCGGAACGCTGCAGGCGCGCAACTGCGTGCGGGACGTGGGCCGGGTGCTGGGCGTGGACCTGCAAAAGGTGGACCGCGTGGCCAAGATGATACCTTTCGGTCCCACGCTGGAGGAGGCTGTAGACCAGGTGCCGGAACTGGCAAGGCTCGCTTCACAGGACGAGGAGGTCGGGCGCATCCTGGGCTACGCGCGTCACATCGAGGGGCTGCCGCGCCACGCAAGCACCCATGCCGCCGGGGTGGTCATCGCCGACGAACCGCTGTGGAACATCCTGCCGCTCTACAAGAACAGCGACGGCGAGATCATGACCCAGTGGGACATGGACCACCTGGAGAAGGCCGGCATGCTGAAGATGGACTTCCTGGGGCTGCGCACCCTGACGATCATAGATAAGACCCTCTCGATCATCGAGGAAAGCGGCATGGAGCCGCCCGAACTGGCCATAGATGAGCTGGACATGGGGGATAAGGCCACCTATGAGCTGATCGGCCGGGGGCTGACACGCGGCGTCTTCCAGCTCGGCAGCGGCGGCATGCAGAGGCTGCTGAAGCGCCTGCAGCCCGGTTCCCTGGAAGACCTGATAGCCGCTGTCGCCCTCTACCGCCCGGGCCCGCTGCAGAGCGGCATGGTGGAAGATTTCATCAACCGGCGTCACGGGAGGGACGAGCCGAGCTACCCGCACCCGGACTTCGAACCCATCCTGAGGTCCACCTATGGCGTGATCCTCTACCAGGAGCAGATTATGCGCATCGTCAACCGCATCGCCGGCATGAGCATGTCCGATGCGCTGACGATGATCAAAGCCATAAGCAAGAAAAAGGAAGACATCATCGAGCAGCGCCACGAGGCGTTCGTCGAAGGCGCGGTGGCCAACGGCGTGGACCGGGAGACGGCAGAGGATATCTTCGCGCTCATCATGCACTTCGCCGGTTACGGATTCAACAAGGCGCACGCCAGCGCCTACGCGTTCGTCTCGTTTCTGACGGCCTATTTGAAAGCCCACTACCCCACGGAGTTCATGGCCGCCGGCATCTCCTGCGAGATGGGCAACACCGATAAGGTCGTCAGCCTGATGGACGAGTGCCGCCTTCTGGGCATCGAGGTCCTGCCGCCGGACATCAACGAGAGCCGTGTCGAGTTCACGCCGCTGGGCGCCGACCGGCTCCGGTTCGGGCTCGGCGCGGTCAAGAACGTCGGAACCAAGGCCGCCGCTTCCGTGGTGGCCGCTCGGGAGAAGGGGCCGTTCACGGACCTTTTCGACTTTTGCGAGCGCGTGGACCATCGCGAGGTGACCAGGGGGGCTATGGAGGCCCTGATGAAGGCGGGCTGTTTCGACAACCTGCCGGGGCACAGGGCTCAGCAAATGGAGCTGTTGCCAACGGCCGTGAAGGTGGGCGCCCGCGCGCAGAAGAACCGCCTGACCGGGCAGAAGACGTTGTTTGGCGCCGTCGCCGAGGACGACCCCGAGGAGCGGATGGCGCAGAACCTGCCCGATGTGGCGCCTCTGAGCGACCGGGAGCTTGCCCGCCAGGAGAGCGAAGCCCTGGGGCTCTACGTGCGCTATGACCCGCTGGTGGAGCACAGGGCCCGGCTGCGGCGTTACAGCGGCCACTTTGCGGATGAACTGGACGCCGTCGAGGAGGGAAAGGACGTCTTCATGGGTGGGATGGTGGAGAAAATCACCCGCCGCACAACGCGCTCCAAAGACGCAATGGCCGTGCTGAAAGTGCTGGACTCGCGGGGCGTCTTCGAGGTCGTGCTCTTTCCGCGCGCCTACGAGAAGTACAGGGAACTCGTCGAGGAGGGGGCGGTGCTGTTTTTCGCCGGGAGCATAAGCCACGCCCGGGAAACCTCCCTGCAGGCTGACGTGGTCGTGCCGTTCGAGGACATCGAGAGCCACAAGGCCCGCGCCATGGTGGTGAGAATCCCGTGCGAGACGACGGACCCTGCCACGTGGCCGACGTTGCGGGGACTGCTGGCCGAGCACAAAGGGAAAGTGCCCGTCTTCCTGGAGCTGGAGAGCGAGTCGTTCCGCCTCCGCGCCAGGGTGGAGAACGGCATGACCGTGCAGGCCGGAGAACGGCTGGCCGAAGCGGTGGAAAGACTCGTCGGCGAGAAAGCCGTGAAGTTCATGGTGCAGCCGGGTGCCGCCACGGGCGAGGCACGCAGAGGGAGGCGACATGCGAATACTCGGCATTGACCCTGGAACGCGATTCTGCGGCTACGGCGTCATCGAGACAGACGGCTATGAGGCGCGCGCTCTCGAATACGGCGTGGTCAGGTGCCGGAATGCCTCCGTCCCGGTTCGACTCAAGGAGATATTCACCGGCCTGATGGAGGTGCTCGAGCGCGCTGAGCCCGATATTGCCGCTGTCGAGAGCACCTTCTCCGGCACCAACGCCCGAACGGCGCTCAAGATAGGGGAGGGGCGGGGAGTGGCGCTGCTGGCGGCGGCGAGTTGCGGCGTGCACGTCGTCGAATACGCGCCCGCCCGGGTCAAGAAGTCCGTGGTCGGCTCCGGCCGGGCGCACAAATCTCAGGTTCAGCACATGGTGCGCACGCTGCTCAACCTGCCCGATGACGACATCCCCGAGGACGCGGCCGACGCCCTGGCCCTCGCCCTCTGCCACATGCACCGTCTCAACGTGCCCGGCGACGGCTGAAGGGGTGGAGCGGTCAGTCCGGCATCTCAGCCGGGAGGCGGCGGTAGCGGCTCATCGCCTGGTAGAGAGCGTGGATGTTCTCAAGCGGTGTGCCCTCGTAGACACCGCAGACCAGCATAAGGCCGCCCTGCTGTGAACCAAGGGTCTCGATGCAGTGCCGGATGTGCAGGTCAACATCCCCCGGGCTGCGGCGGGGTATGATGCGCTGCCTGTCTATGTCCAGATCAATGCAGACGCGCCCCTTCAGCAGACGGCGGATATTCCCCAGCCCGTTGCACAGGTCCTGCGGGTTCAGGATGGTGACGCCGCACTCGAGCAGGTCCGGCATAATGTCCACGATGTACCCGTCGGAGTGCAGGTAGACGTGCGTGCCGGCGCGCCGACACATGCCGAACAACTCCTCGTAGGCCGGCTGCACGTAGCGGCGCCAGTGCCGCGGGGAGATGGGCAGGCGGTCCTGCATGCCCAGGTCATCGCCGAAGACCATGACGTCCACGCCGATGTCCAGGTAACGTTCGACCAGCCCGCGGTTGAACTCCAGCACCATCCGGCACAGTTCATCCAGGCGGCTGTCGCCGGCCGCAATGTCCGTCATCAGGTTTTCGAAGCCGCGCAGGTAGGTGAGACGCAAGAAGTAGAAGCCGTGGTCGAGCGCAGCGCGCACGAGGACGCCCTCGGCACGGGCGGACTTGATAAGACGTTGTTCCTGCTGCCAACCCACCTCGCCCATGTGCGTCTTGTGCTCCGGGCAGGGCGGCTCGAAGCCGGCGAGCGCTGACCAGTCCTCCAGCGGATGCTGAGTTGGCTGGCCGACAATGCCGTCGTGGACGTTCTCCCACACACATCCCCAGGGGTCAGCGAAGCGGCTGCCGGCGGTGTAACGTTCGCCCAGGTCGTTCCATTCGTCCGACCATTGCGGGCTCTCGATTTCGGGGTATTGGGCCGCTATGTCCGCCAGAGGCCGGCCGTGCTCACGGCGGGCCCCCGG
>PUMJ01000282.1 GCA_003551305.1 Candidatus Brocadiaceae bacterium | reverse complement strand
GCGCACGCTGCTGCCCGGTGTTCCTCCCTGATTGCCGTAATGGGGGTAGTGCCAGAATATGGCTTCGCGCTCCAGCCCCCCCTCTTCCCTCAGCAGCGGCGTCAGGCTGACGCCGTCGCAGTGCCGGCCGGGTAAGGGTTCGAGCCCTGCCATATCGAGCAATGTGGGGTAGAAATCGGTGCTGGTGACCGGCTCGGCGCACAGGGTCCCGGGCTGCGCGACGCCCGGCCAGCGTACCAGCAGCGGCTCGCGGGTGCCGCCCTCGTACATCCAGCCCTTGCCCTCGGCCAGGGGGGCGTTGCAGGTCGGGGCGCCTTCGGCCGTGGCCAGCCCGCCGTTGTCGGAGGGGAAGACCACGACCGTATCCTCCGTCTTGCCCACCTCCTCGATGGCGCTCAGCAGGCGGCCTATGTTCTCGTCCAGGATGTTGATCATGGCCGCGTAAACGGGGTCCGACTGCACCAGGCGCCGCCGGATGCGCCGGTCCTTTTTGTGTTCGCAGGGGTAGTGCTCGCCCTCCTCGAATGTCTTCACGCCGTCCAGCCCCATCTGCTTCGCCTTCGCCTCGAAGCGTCGGATGTAGTCGTCCTTGGCCTGGATGGGGACGTGCACCGAGTAGTAGGGCAGGTAGAGGAAGAAGGGCGCCGGGCCGTTGTCGCGTATCAGGCGGACGGCCTCGTCGGTGAGGCGGTCGGTCAGGTACTCGCCCTCCGGGCCGTCCTCGAGGGTCGGGTTGCCCCAGGGGCTGAAGTAGCCGTTCTTGGGCATGCCCCACTGGCAGCCGGCCACGTTCACGTCGAAGCCCTGCTTCTCGGGCCAGTAGGGCTCGCCGCCCAGGTGCCACTTGCCCACGTGGTAGGTGTTGTAGCCCGCCTCGCGCAGCGCGGCGGCCAGGGTGTGCTCCTCCAGCGGCAGGTGGTCAATGTAAGGGGCGTCGATCAGCTTGCCGCGGGTGTTGCCGCCGATGAAGTTGGTCACCCCCACGCGCGCCGGGTAGCGGCCCGTCAGGATGCTGGCCCGCGTCGGCGAGCAGACGGGGCAGGAGGCGTAGGCGTCGGTGAAGCGCATGCCGTCGGCGGCCAGCCGGTCTATGTTCGGCGTCTCGTAGAAGCCGCTGCCGTAGCAGCCGAGATCCTTCCATCCCATGTCGTCAATGAGGATGAACACGAAATTCGGTCGGGCCATGGCGAATCCTCCCTGCGCAACGGTGGGGTCTCGAACGGCTTCGGGGCGGCACGCGCCCCCGGGCAGGATTATAGCGCACCCCGGCGGGCGCGCAACGCGGGGGCTGCACATAGCCGCGGGCGGATGGCAGCGACGCTATCCGGCCTGGTCGTCCTCCAGGGCCCGGGCGTGCTCCGCCGCTCGCGCCCCCAGCGACGCGATGAGACGCCTGAAACTCAGCTCGGCGCAAGGCTCCCGGTATTCGCCGTGCAGCCCCGCCTCAGTATCGCTCAGGATCAGGCAGGCGGCGTCATAGAGCCGTTCGCGCACGAGCCGGCGGCACAGCAGACGGTATCTGTCGGCGTAGGATGCGTCCCGGAACTCCTCGAAGACCTCGTAGTGCGGTTCATCAACGCGCACGGGGCGCGTCGAACCGGGCGCTTCCTCAAGCAGCATCAGATAACCGAGCCACGGTTGCGGCGAGCAGCCGAAGGCGCCTTCTCGATAGGCGGTCCAGAGGTCTTTGGAACTGCCGACGGCTTCCTCCGCACGATTATTGAAGTTGTTGCCGAAAGATGGACCAACCTGGGACTTGAATTCCATGGTGGCCAGCAGATTGCCCTTCACGAGCACCAGCAAGTCCCACTGCTTCGTGGGCCGGAAGAAGCCCGGCAGCACGACGCCACCGCGCTTGCGCTGATGGTAGACGCCCGGCTCCGGGATCCCACGGTCCACCAGAACGTCATGGACAAGACGCACGAAACCGTCCATCTGGGAACCCCCCGTCACCGCCGCGCGGTGCCCCCGGTCCTTCTCCCCGCCCGCCACGCCCTGCTGTTCGCGCTGCCTGCGGCGGGTCTGCCAGAAGTGCTTCACGGCCTCCCTGAGCGCACTGTCAAGGTCAACCATCCTCGACAGCCCCCTCCTGGTGCGTCTCAACGGTCACGGCGCCGAACAACCCCGCCGAGATGTCGCGCAGGCGCCCCACCGCCATGCTGTGGTAGTCGGGCTCGAGTTCGAAACCCAGGCTGTTTCGGCCCCATCGGGCGGCCGCCGCGCTGGTCGTCCCGGTGCCAAGGAAAGGATCCAGCACGGTGTCGCCCACGAAGCTGAACATGCGGATCACCCTCTCGGCGAGCGCCAGAGGATACGGCGCCGGGTGATCGCGCGTCGAGGCCCCCGGGATGTCCGTCCAGACCTGCGTGAACCACTCGCCATGGCAGCCGGCGGGGATGACGCTCAGCAGCCTGGCGGCCAGGCTCGGGCTGCGGTAGCCGCCGGGCTTGCGCTCGTTCAGCACGAACTCAATGTCGTTCTTGATCACGGCGTTCGGTTCATAGGGCTTCCCGAGAAAGCCGGAGCCGCGGTCAACCTCGTAGGCGGCGTTGGCGATCTTGTACCAGATGATCGGCGCCAGGTTGTCGAACCCGATGAGCCGGCAATGCTCCTGGATGGAGGCGTGCAGCGGGATGACGGCGTGCCGGCCGTTCTTGCGGCGCGACAGGCAGACGTCCCCCACCACGCAGACGACGCGGCCCCCGGGCACGAGCGCCTCGTAGCACTGCCGCCAGACCTTGTCCAGTTCGCCCAGGAACGTCTCGTAGTCCGAGACCTCGCCCAGCTGCCCCTCCCGGGAGGGGTATTCCTTCAGCGTCCAGTATGGCGGCGAGGTCAGCACCAGATGGATGCTCTCAGGCCTGAGGCCCATCTGCCGGGCATCCGCGCACAACAGGCAGTGTCGCGTGGGCACTTCGCTCACCGCCGCTTCGATGCATTCCACCAGCGCCGGCTCACGCGCGATACGCGGTATCTCCGTCTTCGGTTCCCGGACGTCACGCAGTTCCGCAGGCAGGTAGTTGCGCAGGGTGCCCGCGGGGACTGAACTGCCCGTCATCGGCAACACCTCCTCGCAGCAACCCCGAAAGCGGCGCAATGCGGCCGTCAGATGTGCGGATTATATCTGAGAGCATACTATCGGACAACCGCCCCGGCCGGTTGATGGGCGCGGGTGGGGTGCTATAATCCCCGTTGGGCCGGCGCCCGGTACGCTTTCACATCAGCTTGCGGCCACGCGGGGAACACCATGCATGAAGAGACCTTCCAGGATTGCTACTGCCGGTGGGACGAGCGGACGCTCGTTATCGGAAATGACCTCATAGAAAGAACATACGACCTTTCCGACGGCCTCGTGCGGCCCACCGGCCTGACGGACAAGGCGTTGCGGCAGCAGTGGCTGCCGGGCGGTGCCGACCGCGTCCTGTTCCGCCTGCCCGGCATGGGCGAAGGGCCGTACCTGGACATCGCCGTCCGCGCCGACACCGACGACCGGCTTGGCCTCTCGGCCGAGTTCCTGCGCGTGCGGCTGACCCTCTCCTGCACGGACTGCACCGTCACGAGCACCCTGTCCGTCTTCCCCGGCGTGCCCGCCGTCTCCACGGAGCATCGCGTCAAGGGCCGGCCGGCCGAACCCGAGCAGGAGTATCCGGCCGTCGGGGACTTCCGCGCCCACCGCTCGCTGGCCGGCGAGATGAAGAAGACGCCGTGGCCGCGGCCGGACACCGTCGAGTGCCTGCCCCTGCCGGGCGGCCACCTGCGCACGCGGGCCGTCCAGCTCTTCGACGTCACCGACATCTACAACACGCTCGTGCGCGAGGAGGAGGTCCTGCTCTACGGGCCGGGCTTCGAGGCGCTGCGGGGCAGCCTGCTGTTTGTCGAGGACGAAGTCGAGCCCGCCGGGCTCTTCCTGGTCAAGAACGCGCCCAACCCCGTCGGGCAGCTCAACTATCACGGTTTCGACTTCCACTTCGCCGGCCGGGACGTGCTGGAGGTGCGCGGCACGGGACTGCGCCCGGAGGAGCTGACCCCGGAGCGCGCCCTGCCCTGCTACGGCTGCACCGTCGGGGTCTATGACCCGGCGGCCGAACTCGGCCCGGAGCGCGCCCTGCGCCGCTGGCACGACGCCGTGGACCGCCGCACGCCCGAGCGGGACACCTACATCCTGGCCAACACCTGGGGCAACCGCTCGCGCGACACGAAGGTCTGCGCGGACTTCCTGAAGGCCGAGATGGACCGCGCCGCCGGGCTGGGCGTGGACGTCTGCCAGATAGACTACGGCTGGCAGCGCGGCTCCACCACCGACCCCGCCGACGGCGTCGTGGACAAGAGCCGGCGCTACCGGGACAAGAGGTCCGACTTCTGGCAGATACGCACCGACCGCTTCCGCGAGGACTTCGCCGACATCTCCGCCCATGGAGCCGAGAAGGGGGTCGCGCTGGGCGTGTGGTTCGCGCCCGACGACTACGACGACTTCGCCGACTGGGAGCTTGACCGTGACCGCCTGGTCGAGCTCTTCCGCCGCTGCGGCGTCACCCATTTCAAGCTCGACATCTTCGACATCGAGTCGAAGCTCGGCGAGGACCGGCTGGTGCGCCTGCTGGAGGGCGTCGTGAGCGGCACCGGGGGCGGGGCCGCCCTCCAGATGGACCTGACCATGTGCCGCCGCCTCGGCTTTTTCTACCACCCGCAGGTCGGCGAGATATTCCTTGAGAACCGCTACACCGACTGGGGCAACTACTACCCCCACTACACGCTGCGCAACCTGTGGCACCTGTCGCGCTACCTGCCCTCGCGGCGGCTGCAGATGGAGTTCCTCGACCTGGACCGGAACCCGGACAACTACCCCGACGACCCCCTGGCTCCTCGCCACTACTCCCCCGACTACGCCTTCGCCGTCACCATGGTGGGCAGCCCGCTGGCGTGGATGGAGCTGAGCGAGCTGGACGAGCGGGAGGTCAAGGCGCTCAGGCCGGTGATGGCGGCCTACCGCCGGGAGCGGGAGCGGCTGTTCGAGTGCGAGATATGGCCGATCGGCCGGGAGCCGTCCGGCACGTCGTGGACGGGCTTCCAGGCGCTGCACCCGGACGGCGGCGGCTACCTGCTGGTATTCCGGGAGATGAACGAGCGGCCGGAGGCGGCGCTGCGGCTGCACGGGGTGCGCGACGGCACGCTCGAACTGGAGGTCTGCCACGGGCCGGGTTTCGAGTCCGACGGCCGGGTGGACACCGACGGCAACCTGCGGGTCCGGCTGGCTGAGCCCCGATCCTACGCCCTCGTGCGTTACGAGGCGCTGAAAGCGGGCTGAGGTAGCAGCCGGCACAACAGCGAGACTTCGGCAAATGTCAGGCGTCGGGGGTGGCGTCGGCCTCGAGGTCGCCCAGGGCGAACTGGATGCCCGCCAGGAAGTGGCCCAGCAGTCGCCGATCCGAGAAAAGGTGCTTGTTGTGGCCCAGGGAGGTGTAGAAGACCCGCCCCTCGCCGTGGCGCCGCACCCAGCTCATGGCGAAGTCTCCGTCGGCCGCCCGCTCCGGCAAGAAGTGTCGCGAGGGGTCCATGTCCGTCCTCTCCGTGTCAATGCTGAGCAGCACGCGGAGCCTGCTGCGCGAGTAGGGCTCCTGGAACTGGAAGACCTCGTCCTGCACCTCGAAGCTCTCCTGCTCGAAGGCGGCGTTCACCGGGTGGTCGGGCTCCTCGACCCTCAGGGTGATGGTCTCGTCGGCGCGCCAGGGGTGGCCGCCGTTCTCGTAGGCGCCCAGCATCTGGCCGAACTCGGGGAACTGGCCGTACTCGGGGTACTGCACGAAGGTGGCCGCCGCGGCGTGGAATCCGACAAAGCCCCCGCCGCCCGCCACGAAGTCCAGCAGGCCGCGGCGCAACTCGGGCTCGTCGGTCAGCACGCCGGTGGTGTTGTTGAAGCAGACGCCGTCGAAACGCGAGATGCGGTTCGGCGCGAACAGTGACACGTCGTTGCTGAAGACGGCCTCGTAGGCGCCCGTCGCCCGGCCCATCAGATCGAGGGCCAGGTTGGCGTAGCCGATGGAGGGGTGGCCGCGGCGGGGCCGGCCGTTTCGCATGTTCAGGGTGACCACCAGCAGTTTGCGCAGCCGGGCCGGGGCCGCCGGCGCCCGGCGGGGGATGGCCTCCTCGATCCGGCGTCGTTCTTCCTCAGTGCCTCTGAACTCGATGGTGCCTGTCTGTTCGGACATGGATGCCTCATCCGGAGGGTGTCCGCCGCGCTGAGCGGGCGGAAGGAGTCATGCGGCCGCGGCCCACCCGCGGCCAAGCGGGGAATATTACCGGCAACCCGCGCCGGGGTCAAACTGAGAGCGGCCTTCCCGAGGGACGTCAGAGTCCCGGCCTGCGGCACCGAACGTGCAGGAAGTAGGGCATAACCTGTGCGTCCTGCACGTCCGGGCACCTGCGGACGACCTCCTCCGGGTCGAACTCCTCGCGGACCTTGATCGGGTGCACCGCCGAGCGCAGCCGCCACCCCCGGCCCAAGCCAAATGCTGTCGGGGCGTATACTCGCCTCACCCGCAGGCGAAGTGTGCGGACGGTGAACCCGGCTACAGGAACAGGTCGGTCTGGCCAGCAGACCACATCGGCGGCCAGAAGACGCCCAGCACCATCCACTGGTTGAAGGGCCATCGGGTGCCCACGAAGAAGCGCGTATCCCTGTCATCACCGCACAATTCGTCGAGGAACTTGCGCTTCACGCTCTGCGCCGCAGCAAGAGCCGACCCCAGCCGTTCCACCTCTTTCAGGAAGAGGACACCAAGTTCCCAATCCTCACACATCAAGACGTGGGACTCAGAACTGTCGCTGCATTCGAAGATGTAGTGAAAGGAGTACGGAAGCTTCCGAAGCTCCTTCACGGGAGGTCCGAACAACCGTGTTTGATTGCGCAAAGCCTTCCACTCCGGCTTCCAGTCAGGGTCGGTCCCGCGTATCTCAAGGTCCAGCACACGGCTGGGGCGGACTATGCCCAAGGAGGTGTAGTCGCGCTCGTAGAGTTCCATTAGCTTGCGGACGGTATAGTGGGGCATGTTGTCGATGATGCGCCGTCGAGCACGCCACCCGTAGTCTTCCGCCAACGGAGGGCTGATGACCCGGAGTGACTCCAGGACAGGCTCCCTGCTTTCCGGTCGCTTGTCCTTATTCGGGGGCCTTGGCCGGAGTTCAACTTCAACCCACTGGTATTTGCGGAAGCGCTGCGCGCCGGGCCGGTAGCGGTAGTCCAGCGGGTATATGCGCACCCAATCCAAGTTCTCCGTAACGCCTGCAGTACACACGAGTTCAGTATAAGTGGTCGAAGGATGGGGATAGGTCATCACGGTGATCAGAACACGTGTCAACACAGCGTGTTGTTTCATGCTGACAGGTCCAGGTGTTTCACCGGCAGATCGAGCCTCTCCGATATCACCTCGGCGAGGGGAGTGCGGTGGCAGAGGGTGTGGTCAGCTTCCATACACAGCAGCGCAGTGGGGCTTTGAAGGACCAGATCCGAGACCTGCAAAATGTCCTGTTCGCTCGCCGGCAAGCATTCCGAGGCATACCAGTCCAGCAACCTCCGTCGCTTCTCTCTGGTATCCGTCGAGCGCCGCCAGTCTGTCCCGATACCCAGCCCTCCGAAGTGGCTGTAACGAATGCCAACGTCATCCAGGAGGCGGTGCAACGTGCTCTTATGGTAGCCGTACTTGCGCGACTGCGGGTGGCGCCTCACGTCTACCAGACCGGCTATCCCTGACCTCATGAGGCCGTTCAGAAAACCGTCCACACCCAGCCCCTCGTAGCCCAGCGTATAGACGCGTAGCGTGCCCTTTGGGCGAGACCGAAGTCGCCTTTCCGCCTGCCGGCTGTTGACGGTAAACCACGGCCAGTGCGCATAGACAAAGTCGGTCAGCTCAGTGGCGCTCAGGTGGCCGAAGCGGTCGAGCACTTCGGCCACTGCAGACCGCAGTGACTCCCTGGTCCCGTCGGCCGCATCGGCACCCTGCCGTGTCAGGGAGAGATGGCGCCCGGAGTATATGTAGCCTCTTGAGATTAGCTTATCCAGCTCGTGCGACAGCTGATAGGAATACGGACCGCACTTGCCCGGGAAAAAATCGTAGAAGGTCTCGTCATCTTGCGCAGTGGTGCAGTGACGTACAAGAAAGGCCCAGTTGGCTAAATGGGTCTCTGACGCACTGGCAACGGTCTGCTTCAGCATCAACAGCAATGCTCGCTGCCTGTGGAACACCCGCTCTCCTTTCATATCATATCCCGCAGGACACTATAGGCCACTGCTGACCGGGCACGCAAGCGGCAGGCGCCCCACGGTCAGGTCTCGGGCATCATCCGGCAGAAGGCACAAGTTCAGTCGTCAGTTGCCCGGCGGGCACCAGGCGCGCGGTTAGCGCTACTTCATCCCCTCGACCCCCCCTCACCCCAGGAAACACATCGAGAACGTGACAAGGCAGCGCCAACCCGTTGAGTGGTTCGCAAAGGGGTGAGCACCCCGCTGCTCCTGGAGCCGCCCGCATTGCTGCCTGGCAACAGGACGCCTTCCCCTCCCCGGCTCAGGGGGTGCCGATCTTCCACTTGGTCCAGAATCGGCGCTTCTTGCCGGGGGCGATCTCGACCGGGTGGAAGTGCAGCTCCAGGTTGACGTTGCCGCCGCCGGTGGACAGGTTCAGGCGGGTATGGGCGACCGCCTCCGGGTCGAACTCCTCGCGGACCTTGATCGGGTGCACCGCCGAGCGCAGCCGCCACGCCCCGGCCGGTTTCTTGTCCCCCTCGAAAGGCAGGTTACGCCCCGTGCGGTCCTCGGGGTTGAGCGTCGTGGTGCGCCATTCGCCCTCCGGCTCGCGCATCCGCAGCTCGGCCTCGGCCCCGAACGCCTCGTAGTTCCATTCCGGGTGCGTGAACGGGCTGACCGTGACCGGTTCGGTCCCCTTGTTCCTGACCGTATGGCGCACCGTGACGTCTCCTCCGCTGAGGGCGAAGCGCGTCCGCAGCACGAGCCCGTCCTTCAGCGCGGCGCGCAGCACGACGCGCGCTTCCTCCCGCTCGACGACCTCGTATACCTCCTCGGTGCCGGCGCCCTTCCACACCGGCTCCACGGAGAACTCGTAGCCGCTGTGGCAGGGCATGTAGTTGACCATGCGCACCAAATCGTCCTTGTGCATCAGCTCGATGCCACCGTCCCGGTAGGTCATCGAAAAGAGGCGGCCGCCCATCTCGGGGATGATGACGGCGCGCAGCTCGTCGGTCTCCAGGATGACCGCCTCGTAGCTACGACCATAGTAGCGGCCGAACTCCTCCGGAGCGCCGTCGTTCTCGCGCAGGTGCGCGGCGTCGCCCAGGATGGCGGCCCTGACGAAACGGTCGCGCAGGACGAGGTCCGGCTCGGGCCGGGGCCTCAGGCGCCCTTCTTCGACCACGTACTTGATGCCGGCGTGGAAGAGGCGCGAGCACATCTCCGGGGCGCGCGCGGCGAAGACCTTGCGCCGGGGCTCCTCGGTGGTGGCCGCCCGTTCGGCCTGGTCCCACAGCTCCTTGCCGGCCTCCAGCACCTCCGGGGTGAATATCTCGGGCTGTATCTCCTGGCCGGCGCCGAAGGACGGCATGTGGACGTCGTTACCGTCCACGTGGTCGTGGAGCATCTTAAGGTACTCGAGGATGCAGTCGCCCGGGGTGTGGCCATAGACGCCGCGGGCCCAGTCCTCCAGGATGGGCCATGCCTCCTGGTCCGGGTCCCACAGCAGCCGGGCCAGCAGGTACTGCCGCAGCCCCTCGAACTGGCCGCCGCGCACGGCGCTGCCCTGGCAGAACATGCCGGTCACCCCGTTGTCGCGGTAGGTGCGCAGGTCGGCCTCGATACGCCGGAAGTTCGGCGTCGGCATCAGGTAGCTGTGGTAGTTGACGAAGTAGTCCCAGATGAGGATGTGGTTGGCCCGTTCGTTCCAGCCGCGCAGGTTGCTCAGGAAATCCTCGTTCAGCTCGCAGGCGTCCAGGGCATGGGTGAAGCAACCCCGGTTGTGGCAGAGCACGATCAGCACGTTGTCGCGCGCATGCATGTTGCGCGGCGGCTCGACCGACCAGGCGTAGGAGAGGGTGGCTATGATGCGGTCAGGGAAGCGCTCGGCCACGCGGTTGACCAGGGTGAGGACCTGCCCCATGTGGCTGCCCTCCTGCTCGTCCACGGCCGCGCAACGGGGGCATTCACAGTAGCCGGCCCCGTCGTTCTGCCCGACGGCGAATATGCGGCGGTCCGGGTGCTGCTCGATGCGGCGCGCCAGGGACTCGGCGGCCACGTCCACCACCTCGGGGTTGGTGCAGCAGAGCTGGTGGTTGTAGCGTTCGCGGTGGCTGCGGCGCACACCGTCCACCAGGGAGAAGTACTCCGGGTGGTCTGCAAAGTACCTGCGCCCGGGCACCAGGGACGCGAACGAGTGGCCCCAGGAATGGGCCCTGGCGTTGGGGCCCCACCGGCTGTCGGCGCCGTTGTGCACGTTCAGCTTCCAGCGCACGGCCCACTCCGGCACCTGGGCCGTGGGGTAGAAGACGTGGCGGTAGCTGAAGGCGGCCGTAGAGGCCCGGGGCTCGGAGGGGAGGGGGACCTCCCGGCGGTGGGGCAGCGAGACCTCATGCGGGCCGTAGAAACGCGCCCCCAG
>PUMJ01000286.1 GCA_003551305.1 Candidatus Brocadiaceae bacterium | reverse complement strand
TCCTGGGACGGTGAGGGGTGGGAGGTGATGCGCGTCATCCATTCGGTGGCCCACAGCGGCGAGATAGCGGGCACGGCCGCCGCGCTGGCGGTCCGGGACGGTATGAGCCCCCGGGAGGTCAGCGTTGACAGACTGCGTGACCGCCTGCGGCAGCGGGGGTTCCTGTTCGACTACGCCGAGGCGGCACAATCCTGATCCAGGGCCCTTTTGGACCGAAGCCTGGAAGGTGTGCGTTGCGTGCAGCGGCTTGAAAGAGGCTTCCGGCGGCCGGTAGGATGGCGGGCGTGGACACCCCCTCGAACACGGAGCCGCCCTCGCCGTGACCCCTGCCACTCCGCCCGAGCACATCGGCACGCTCAACGAGAACCCGCTGCACGCAGGCCTGAAAGCGTGGTGCGCGCGGCCGGGCGACCAGGTCGAGGTGCCCGTGGACGGCTACGTGGTGGACATCGTCCGTGGCGAGATGCTCATCGAGGTGCAGACAAAGAGCTTCTACGCCATCCGCGACAAGCTCCGGGCGCTCGCCAGCGAGCACCCTGTGCGGCTCGTCCATCCTGTGCCGGCGGACAAGTGGCTCGTGAAGCTGGCCGAGGGCGGCGAAGGTGTGCAGGAGCGCCGCCGCTCGCCGAAACACGGCACCGCGCTGGACGTCTTTGACGAGCTTGTGAGCTGCCCGATGCTGCCCGCCCGCGCCGGCTTCTCCCTGCACGTGGTGCTGACCGAAGAGGAGGAGGTCCGCCGGCGCGAGGAAGGCCGCGCCTGGCGGCGCAAAGGGTGGGTCATCGTCGAGCGGCGGCTGCTGGACGTGCAGGACGACGTGCTGCTGGAGGAACCGGCCGACTTCCGGGCGCTGCTGCCGCAGGGCCTGCCCGACCCGTTCACCACCGCCGACCTGTCGGAGGCGGCGTCCATCCGCCGCCGGCTGGCCCAGAGGATGGCCTATTGCCTGCGCGAGATGGGGGCCGTGGGCCGGGCCGGCAAGTGTGGTAACGCCTATCTCTACACGCGCCGCCCCGCCTGAGGTGACCCCCATCGCATAGGGAAGACAGGGCGCCAGCGCTGCCGCCCTGGCTTCCTGGTGCCGTGGGCCTCGGCTGTCGGCTCACCACGCGTAGGCTTCCGGTGCGGGGCCGCCGGGGCCGGGCCATATCTCGTCCAGCCGGCCCAGGGTCTCTTCGTCGAGTTCGACCTCGAGCGCCCGCAGGCAGCTGTTGAGCTGGTCCATGGTGCGCGGGCCGATGATGGGCGCGGTCACGGCCGGGTTCGCCAGCAGCCACCCCAGCGCCACGTCGGCGGGCTCTTCGCCCATGTCCCGGCACAGCTTCTCCCATTGCTCGACCTGCTCGCGATGCGCCTCGACAAAGCGCCTTACGCCCTCGCCGGCGCGGCGGCCTTCCTCGACACCGCCCAGCACGCCGCCAAGGATGCCGCCCGCCAGCGGGCTCCAGGGGATGACCCCGAGGCCGTACTCCCGGCAGGCGGGCAGCACCTCGAGTTCGACATCGCGGCACGTCAGGTTGTACTTGCTCTGCTCGCTGACCAGGCCGAGAAAGTTGCGCCGGGCTGCCGTCTGGTTCGCCGTCGCGATGTGCCACCCGGCGAAGTTGCTGCTGCCGACATAGACCACCTTGCCCTCGCGCACAAGTTGCTCCATCGCCTGCCATATCTCGTCCCACGGCGTGTCGCGGTCCACGTGGTGCATCTGGTAGAGGTCTATGTGGTCGGTCTGGAGCCGGCGCAGGCTATCTTCGCATGCCTGGCGGATGTGGTAGGCGGACAGCCGGCCCTCGTTGGGCCGGTCGCCGACGGTGCTGTAAACCTTGGTGGCGAGCACGATCTGCTCGCGCCGGCCGCCGCCTTTCGCGATCCAGTCGCCGATGATCTCTTCGGTCCAGCCTTTCCGCCCGTTACCGTACGTGTTGGCGGTATCGAAGAAATTGATGCCCACTTCGAGGGCTTTGTCCATGATGGCGTGGGCATCCTGCGGGCTTGTGCGCGGCCCGAAGTTCATGGTGCCCAGGCAGAGCCGACTCACGGTCAGTCCGGTCCGTCCAAGGTGTGCATACTCCATTGCTTGCCGCCTCAGTTTGCAGGGATGAGGTCTGGAGACAGTTCCCCCCTTCTTCTATAGCCCAACAGGTCCGTGTCCGTCGGTCAAGGGGCGCCCTGTCGGGATTCTCCCCACATCGGGGTCAGTTTTCGTCCACGGTCTTCTGCTGGAAGGCGCCGGTCTTCGGGTCTTTCAGGATGAGGTTGGTGCGGCCGTCCGGCATGCGTTCCCTCTTGATGACGACCTGCCCGTCCATTTCTGTGGTGGGGACGCTGATAGGCTCGGCTTTCTCGGCGCCGCGCCAGACGTCCAGCTCGACCGGCTCCCACCGGCGCGATTCGGCCGAGCGGTAGCAGGCATCCACCACGGCGTTGACCACGTAGCCGTCGTAGAAGGTCTCAGCGGGCTCCCGGCCCTCGTCCATGGCGTCGAACATGTCCGTGAACATGTCCACGTAGCCGAGCTCCTTGACCTCATCTCCGACGGGGAACAGCCACCCGGTCTCCTGTTCGGCCTTCTCGGCCACGTAGTCGCTGCGGCCGCCGGAAGTGAACATCTGGAATCCGGTGCGCAGGAAGTGGTCCAGCCATATGGTGCCCTCGGTGCCGGAGACCTCGTCGCGCAGGTCCATGCCGCCGCGGAAGGCCCAGCTCACCTCGAACTGGCCCACGGCGCCGCTCTCGAAGCGCACCAGCCCGATGCCGTGGTCCTCGGCGTCAATGGGGTGCACCAGGGTGTCCGCCCAGCACATGACCTCAACGGGACGGTTGTCCTTGCCGACGAAACTGCGGATGATCTCGACGCAGTGGCAGCCCATGTCTATGATGGCGCCGCCGCCGGCCGGCTCCGCGTCCCAGAACCACGCGCTGTGCGGCCCGGGATGTGTCTCACGGGAGCGCACCCAGAGTATCTGCCCCAGCGCGCCGTTGCGCACGGCCTGCAGGGACTTCAGCGTCTTCGGCGTGTAGACCAGGTCCTCCAGGTAGCCGGCGAAAACGCCGGCGTCCTCGACACAGCGCAGGGCCCGCAGCGCCTCCTCGGCGGTGCGGCCCAGCGGTTTGGTGCACAGGACCGCCTTGCCCGCCTCAGCCGCGGCCTTCACGGCCGGCAGGTGCACATGGTTGGGCAGCCCGACGATGACGGTGTCGGTCTCCTCGTGGCTGACCGCCTCCTGGAGGTCGTTCGTCCAGTGGGGGATATCCCACTCGGCGGCGAACCGGCGTGCGTTCTCGGCGGTGCGAGAGTAGACGATCTCCACGCGGTCGGCGCGCCGCTGCCCGTGCAGCGTCATCGTGTAGAACGTGCCGATAAGACCCGTGCCCAGCAAGGTGATCCGGTGCATCAGCAGCCTCCTCTCATCCGGTGGACAAACTCAACCGGAGGGCGAATGTAGGGGCAGTGGGCGGTTATGTCAACGGGCGGGCCGGGCGTTCCGGGGGGTGGTTGTGGTGAAGGAGGCGCCGCAGCAGCGGAAGACCCCCGGGGTTGGGGGCATGGAGAGGGAAAGCGGTCAAAAATCGTGCTTGCATTCCTGGCGGCAGCCGCTACAATAGTGGCCGTAAGAAAGGCCCTTGTGAGTCCCGCAAGTGAGCGGGGCGTCGCTGTGGGTCGTTGTAGCAGTCCTCAGGTTCACCGTAGGTAGGAACGAAGAGCGTGGCCCCTGGAGCATTGAGGGGCCATGCCCGTACTGGAATGCCTGCAAGTTCGAGCATGCCGGCCGGGCTCCCTCACCCGGCCGGCCGGAACGCGCACGTATCCGCAGCGTCTCGTTTCCTTCCTCTGCCGGCAGGGTTCTGCTCACCGGACGACCCCGGTCGCACGGGACCTTTCACGTGGAAATCGCCGGGACTCTACCTGAGGGTCTGCGGCCACAATCAGTCAAGTTTTCAGGGGTGTAGCAAATGGCTACTGGCAAAGTAAAGTGGTTCAGTGACGCAAAAGGTTACGGCTTCATCCAGCCGGACGACGGCGGCGAAGACGTGTTTGTGCATCACAGCGCCATTCAGGGCGTTGGTTTCAAGACGCTGGCGGAGGATGATATGGTCGAGTTTGAGGTGGAGGAAGGCCCGAAGGGCCTCCGAGCCACGAACGTCGTCAAAGTCCAGGGCTGAGGCCCGGACCATCAATCTGGAAAACGGGGCGCTGCCGCGCTGAGGGACGCGGGAGCGCTTCCCTTTTTTTGAGCAGGGGCATCAAAAAGTGACGTCCCGCGCGGCCCCGCGCCTGTCCTCCCCCTGCTTGCCCGACGGGCACCGGCCCGAGAGCAAAGCCAAGCGGAAAATGCGGGCAACAGGAAAGCGCGGGGAGGAGGTGGCCCCGGCCGGTTGCTCCGTTCTCCCCCGGGGCGGGGCTAACGGCCGGCCGGGGCCACAAGGGGGGACACACAGGGGGCGTTCCCTCCTGAGGCGTCCGTGCCACACAAACGGGCTGAGGCCGGGGACCCATGGGCGCACGGTCCAGCGGACCGGCAATGGGCCGGTCCGAGGGAGGGTCCTGTGCTATGGGCCCCCAGGCCAACGCGGGCGTCGCTGGGTCATGGTCTGGAGCACGACGCCGCTTGCCCGTTTCTCTCTGTCAATGTGTCTCAGTGCGAACCACCGAAGAATTAAGCAATCACCGTGCCATTCCCCCCTCGCCACCAGGGTCTGCCCCGGCTTGAAACCTCAATGCCTGGCCGGGCACAATAGCCGGAGGCCACCTTTCGAAGGAGTACGCCCATGCCCCGCATACGACCGGCTCGTCTCGACGACGCCGCGAGTCTGGTGGAGTTCCAGTTGCGCCTGGCCCGGGAGACCGAGGACCTCGAACTCGACCCGGACACTGTCTCGCGCGGCGTGGCCGCGGTTCTGAACGACCCGGCCAGGGGCGCGTACTGGGTGGCCGAGATGGATGGGAAGGTTATCGCCTCGCTGCTGGCCACCACGGAATGGTCGGACTGGCGCAACGCCACCATCTGGTGGATACAGTCCCTCTACGTGATGCCGGAACACCGCGGGCAGGGCGTCTTCCGCGCCATGTTCCGTCACCTGCAGGGGCTTGTGCGCGAGTGCGACGACGTCGCCGGCCTCAGGCTCTACGTGGCGACCGAGAACGCCGCCGCCCGGCGCGCCTACGAGGCGCTGGGCATGGACGGCACGCGATACCGAATGTACGAGTGGATGCCCGAAGAAGAGCACGGGTGGGGCGGAGCCGGCCGGTAACCGGAGTTCCGGCCGCGGGCCGGACCGATGTCGTGCCCGCCGTATGCCGTCGTCCCGGCCCCTGCTCTCAGCCGTTCAGACGCACCTCGCGGCCGGTCCGGGCGCTTTCATACAGTGCGTCTATGATGCGCTGCACCTGCAGGGCGTCTTCCGGCGGCACCGGCACCGGGCCGTCGTCCCTGATGGCGGTGACGAAAGCCTCCAGATGGCCCGGTCCGCGCACGGGCTCGAGCTTCGTCTCGGAGTAGGTGCCCGCCGTCTCGCCCCACATCCGCGCCTCGAAGTCGTAGGTGCCGCCGACGGACCGATGCGCGATGCCGGCCTTCGTCCCGTACACGTAGGTGAACATGTCCTCGCGCCATTCGCTGTTGGTGGCCCAGGAGGTCTGCAGCGAAAGCGTGGCGCCGTTGGCGAAGCGGACGAAGCCCGCGGCGAGGTCCTCCACCTGGTAGTCGCGGCCGCGTTCGGCCCACAGCCGCCTGCCCAGCGCCTCGTAGGTGGCGCCGCTGACGGCGACCGGCTCGGGGTGGCCCATCAGCCACAGGGCCAGGTCAATGCGGTGCACCCCCAGGTCTATGAGCGGGCCGCCGCCGGCCAGCTCCCGTGTGGCGAACCAGCCGCTGCCCGGGATGCCCCGGTTGCGCATCCAGCCGGTCCGGGCGAAGTACACCTCGCCCAGAAGCCCCTCTTCGGCTACGGCCCTGGCCGCACGGGCCGGCCCCGTGGCCCGGTAGGAGAGGTTGATGGTCAGTTTCCGGTCGGCCCGGCGGGCCGCCTCGATCATCCGCTCGCCCTCGGCCGCGTTCATCGCCATCGGCTTCTCGCAGAGCACGTGCAGCCCCGCCTCCAGGCAGCGGACCGTCTGTTCGGCGTGGAACTTGTTGGGCGTGGCGACATAGACGGCGTCGGCGGCCCCGGCGTCGAGGAACTCATCGAGCGTCTCGAACGCCTCCAACTCGAACTCCGTAGTGGCCCTGTGCCGGGCCTCTTCGCGGGTCTCGACGACGGCCGTGGCACGCATGCCGTCCAGCTTGACGGCCTCAAGCGCACGACCGCGCCCCATGCCGCCGAATCCGATGATGCCGAGTCGTACTTCGTCCATGCTCGTTCTCCGCAGGTCTGGGAATGTCGCGGGGCGAGACCGGGGCAGACCTCAGGGCGTGCCCGCGGGGGCCGGTGTGTCCTTCAGCTCCTGCCAGAGCTCCGGGGCGCCGTGCTTGACGAACGCCCGGCAGGCGATGTCCTGCACGCTCGGGTCCAGGCCGATGGCCTCGTTGCCCCCGTAGTAGCCGGCAATGAAACCGCCCCCGGCGCCGAGCTTCTCTATCATGGCTTTAGCGTCGGCCTCGATGCGGTCCTGGTCGCGGGTCTGGAGCGTCTTCTGGATGTCCACGGGGCACCAGAAGGTGGTCCGCCCGCCGAACTCGTCGGCCAGGGTGTCTATGCCGTAGAGCTGGGGTTGATCGAACTGGAAGACGTCTATGCCCGCCTCGATCATGTCATTGATGACTTCATAGAGGTAGCCGCACGAGTGTATGATCACGAAGACGCCGTTACCGTGGGCGGTGGCGCAGAGCCGCTCGAAACCCGGCTTGAACATGCGGCGCCACAGGTCCGGCGGCACCAGCAGGCGGTCCTGCGTTCCCCAGTCCTCGGCGAACATGATGGCGTCCGCCCCGGCTTCGGCCAGGCGGCGTATGCCGTGGTGCAACTGCTCCTCGACCATGCCCAGCAGTCGCTCGCACCTGTCCGGTTCGATCATGACGTCCATCAGGAAGTTGTCCAGGCGGCGCATCTTGCGCGCAATGTTGAACGGGAAGCCGCCCAGGTGGCCCAGCCTGAACCTGTCGGGGCTGGCGCTGTAGGTTTCTGCGGCACGCTCGTATCTCTCGGGCAGGTCGTAATCGGGCAGTTCGATCTCGTCTAACTGGTCCCAGTCCTGGATGACGCCGCGGGCCACCTCGCCCTTGCTGAAGCCCTCGATGCGGGCCCAGGTGTTGCCCCACTCGTCGGTGCGTTCCCACCGTCCCGAGTCCACCTGCTCCCAGCCGGTCGGGGGGTGGTTCGGGTCAGGGTCCGGCCCGGCCCCGCAGAAGTCGTTGGGGTAGGGCGCCGGCAGCGACATCGCGATGCGCTCCGGGTTTTGGAAGGCTATCGTCCTGCGCACTATCTCACGGCTATCCATCGTCATCTCCCTCACTGGTCGCATCCCTTTGTACCCGAACGCCCGGCCCGACGCAAACCGGTGAGGCAACCGTCGTCGTGAATCTGTGTCCGGTATGGGCGCGGTTGGGCGCTGCTGTCCGAGGAACCGCCCGAAGGGCTTGACCGGACGGGGCGGAACGGCTATTCATGTGAGTGGTACACGGCAGGTCGCCCTGCGGCCGCCCGCCCGATGGGCCGGTCACAGCCGGGCGGCCGGGGCACATAGTGGACAGTGGGCGGTGGACAGTGGACAGGACAGACGTCATTTGGGCTTATCTGCGTTCATCTGTGTTCATCTTCGGTTGCCCTACGTCCGTGGCGGCGGACAGCAGCCCCCTTGCGGAGGCTTCCAGAGCCGGGGGCGGCTGTGCCGCATACAAAGCGGCCTTTGCCGTTATCTGTGTCCATCTGCGTTCATCTGCGGTTTCCTTGTGCGGTGGTGTCCGGTTTGGGGGGTGGTGACCGATTTGCCCACGCATTACGAAACGAATCCATTTTGTCGTAAAGAATGCACCGAGAAAGCATAATGGCAACGGCTCTTGCCAAGAAGGGCACGAAGTGCACGAAGAATACAGAAGAACGGCAGGGAGTGGAGAAAACGGCATGCGATATCAATCGTCCTCGACCGGCAACCGCAGATAAACGCAGATGACGACAACTGCAACCACGATGACACCACGACCACAACGAATGAAGAAAGTCCCATACCGCGTCAAAGCCGCCGCATCCGGCACAGCCGCCCGGGTCCGCACAATTGTCCTCGTCGTCGGGGTCGTTGTGTCGCTGTGCTCACCCTGCCTGCCGTGCTTGCAGTCCCGTGCCGGCGGCGGGGGAACTGCCGGGTCCGTCTGCGGGCTTGCCGGGATGGGGGATTTTCGCTATCCTGCTGCCGGCCGGCCGTGCATTGACGATGAACCCCATTACGGAGGAGCGACACCGTGTACCTGAACCTTCTGCACCGCCCGAAGATGGGCGACTACTACGAGTTCTTCAAGCTCCAGCAGGACATGGCCCACGAGATCGGGCTGAAGGTGACCATCCTGGTCAGCCTGCCCGCCATGGAGAAGGACTTCATGGTGGAGGACATCAAGCGCTACCACGAGGAATACGGCGACGAGATCGGCCTGTTCCTCAGCGAGCTGAACTGCGAGACGTTCCGCCGGGAGTTCCACTGTGAGATGAACTCCATCTGGCTCTACAGCCGCGATAAGAAGGAACGGATGGTCGCGATGGCGCTGGAGCGGTTCCGGGAGTGCTTCGGGGGGGATCCAGTCTCGGCGGCCGCCTACTACATGGACGCCTCGACCATGGAAGTGCTGACGGAGGCGTGTCCGTCGCTTCAGATCGCCGTCTGCGCCTGCTTCGAGGAGGGCGTCAAGAACTTCCACGGCTGCAACAACTCCTGGTACCTGTTCAACGAGGGCGGGCCCTGGTCGGCCTGGTACCCCGCGAAGGGGAACACGCTGCGCCCGGCGCGTGACGAGGATGACGCCGTCGGCATCGTCGGCGTCTGCCACCTGAGCCGGGACCCGGCGCTCTCCTACGAGAGCCGCAACGACTTCTGGGCCAGCCACCCGGCCAACGTTCAGCGCGGCCTCGGCAACGAAGGGGAAGTCCACCCCTATGACTTCAACCTGGTGGACCTCTACCGCGCCCAGGAGCCTCTCAACGGGGGCTATTCCTACTACAACGTCTTCGTCGGGCCGAACTGGCTGACCCATAACATGAACATCGAAGACCCGGTCGAGGTCTCCCAGAAGCTCTACCGGGAACTGCTGGAGTATTTGGGCCAGCTTCGCGACGAGGGCGAGCTCGAGGACATGACGATGAGCGAGTTCGCCGCGTGGTACAGGGCGAACCGGCCGCTCGGGGAGCCGGAACTTTTCCACGCGAGAGAGATGCTCTACGGTTCCGGCAAGCACTACGTCTGGTACCTGGACACCGACATGCGCGTGCTGATCGACACGCAGCAGGGCGGCTCCATCGGCGACCTGCGGCCCTACGTGGCCGAGTGCGAGCGGAGCACCGGGCCGGACTCTCCATCGCTCTACGACGGTTCCTATCCCTACCTGATCCAGTCGCAGTACCGCAGCGGGGCCGCCAACCACTCCTTCGACGGCACGCGCACCACGCTGGCCGTGACGCACGGCGAGGAGACTGTGGACCTGTGCGCCTGCCCCACGAAGTGCAGCGGCATCGAGAAGGATGAGGACGGGGTCCACGTGTCCCTGACCCCCGCGAAGCTAAGGTTCAGCGACGGCCTGACCGCCGCAGTGCAGACGACCTATCACTTCCCCGGGGGCGGCCGCATCCTCATCGAGCGGAACCTGGCCGAGGTCTCGGACCCGGAGGCGGAACTGCAGGTCTGCGAGTACTTCAAGGGCTGCTACGGCACCATCGAGTATCCGGAGGACCTGCACGGGGTGACGCTGGCCGTGGACGGCGACAGGCCGGAGGCGCTGAGCTACGCCTACGAGAGCCGCACCGTGGCGACGACGAACGCCACGGCCGTCCGGGCGGTCATCCCGCAGATAGACTGCACGGTTGAACTCTGCCCCGCTGACGGCGCCGCCCCGAGGGGCACGGCGGTCGAGGGTTTCCTGTTCAGCCCCTACTTCACCCTGACCCTGGAAACAACCCTGAGAGCCGGAGGGAGCTTCACGTCATGCTTATGTCTGAGCAAAGCCGAGTGAGCCTGCGCTGCCCGGTTTGCCTCTCGCGCGACATAGATGTCGTGCTCTACCACGACGGGGAGAGGTATTACTGCATCAAGTGCAGCTACACGGGGCAGGAGGACGAGACAAGGCGGATGTATGCGGCCATCCGGAAGAAGTTCCGGT
The DNA here is from genome assembly GCA_003551305.1 of Candidatus Brocadiaceae bacterium. Classification (GTDB taxonomy): domain Bacteria; phylum Planctomycetota; class Brocadiia; order SM23-32; family SM23-32; genus B1Sed10-231. Next base: position 25,204 of record PUMJ01000286.1, on the reverse strand, counting down.
GGATTCGCAGACGCCTGACCGTGGAGGACATCGAGGCGCTTTAGCGCCTGCGCGCGAGTGTCCGGACATCACGTGCCGGTCAGCCGTTCGATCACCCGTGCCGCTTCGGTCTCGGCGGCGGGCTTGCCGGACAGGGCTTCGGCTATGGCGGCCATCCGGCGGCACTCCTCGATGACGACGTCTGTGTTGAGCGGCCGGGGGGCAGCGCCGGCCAGGTGCACGAAGTTGCTCCGGTAGACCTTCCGCAGCACGTCCCGGGGCAGGGCCATGCCCCGGATGAGGCCGTCTTCGGGCGGGCCGAGGAGGAAGTCCGCCTCCTCGGGCACGCGGAACTCGTCCTCGGTCTCGAGCCAGCGGAAGATGATGCCCGCGCGGATGCGCCCCTCTTCGACGGTGTGGCGGCTGGCCAGGTCCGTGCCGAACACGATGCGGTCGGCGTAGCGGGTGAAGAACTCCCGTCCGGCCTCCGGGTCGCGCGAGATGTTGTAGAGCATCTCGATGCCGGGAGCCAGGTCGAAGCGGACGCCGGGGTGCTCGTCCAGGAAGCGGGCCGCCCGCGGCAGGTCGGCCGACAGGAAGTAGAAGTGCGCGAAGGCCACCTGCAGGCCGGGGTGTCTCTCCAGCACATCGTCCACCTCGGCGTACAGCTCCTCTTTGCGGACGTCCTCGGGTCCGTAGCCCCAGTTTCGCTCCTTTGCCCAGGCGGGTATCCTGTCCGGGTCCCAGAACTCCTCGGGATCGTTCACGTGCCAGATGATCGGAAGGCGCAGTTCCTCGACCCGCGCCCAGTAGTCGGCGTAGTAGGGGTCCGTGACCGGGATGTCGAGTTTCTGACGTGAGGTCGGTTTGCCCTCGATCATCTTGATGCCGTCGCAGCCCATCTCGACGAACCGGTCCACCTGGTCGACAAGGCTCGGGGTGCGGACCTGCCCGCCGGAGAGTTTCTCGGCATGGTTCAGGCCGGCGAAGACGAAGAACCGTTCCGGATGGCAGGCCTTCAGCAGCAGTGGCTCGGCCAGCCCGGAGCCCGCCGGCTCGTTCTGGATGGCTACCAGGCCCATCTTCTCGATGCCGGTGGCCTCGAGGATGGCCAGCATGCGCCGTTCGGTGTCCAGGCCGCGCATGTGGACGTGGTTGTCTATGATACCTTCAAATCCGGAAGTCCATCCGTCCATCTTGTTTCTCCTTGAAGGCGGTCGCGGGCGCCGCATGCTTTGCACACGACGATTCTGGAGGGCACGATCACCTCCGAACCGTTCTCTTCTTCCTGTGCGGCACCGAAGAAAACCTGCTCAAACTCGTCGGTGAAGACCCTATCGAATTCCAGTCAACGGGCCTTCAGTCTGACGGGCGGACCGTCGAACCCGTCGTCCCGCTACTGAGGCTCGCCGTGAGGACCTCGTGTCAAAATGTCTCGCTCTGCGAGTAAAGCCTCCTGCCGGAGATGCTTCGGCAGATCCTCGAATGAGCCCGCCAATCGTGCCAGCAGGGAGGCACACTCGGTGATCCGGGTCTCGCCGGGCCACCAGCACGCGATGGCCACATCCAGTGCCGCCGGGTCCCCCAGGATACGCAGGAACTCCCATGTGTCGCCGGCATCGGGGTGCCGTTCCAGCACGTCCCGTGCGTCTACCAGCACCCGGGGGGCGGAGCGCCCGAGGGGGTCAGACTCCGCCCCGGCGGGATCCACACAGCATCGGCTATCTCGCGGGCCGTGGTGGTCATTCGTGGCAGGTGCGGTTGATGATGTCGCGCTGGAGGTCCGGCTCCAGCTCCACGAAGCGCGCACAGAAGCCACCGACGCGCACCATCAGGTTCGCGTAGCTCTCCGGCTCGCGCATGGCGGCCTCCAGGTCGTCGCGGCCCACCACGGTGATCATGGCCTGCGTGCCACCGTTGGCGAAGTAGCCCCGCAGCAGCGCGTCCAGCTTCGGCCGGTTCTCGCGGAAGAGCCGCTTGCTGAACTTCATGTTATGCACGTAGCCGGCGTGGATGGAGGGGTCGGGCTTGGCGATGCTGTTGAGGAACGCGGTCACGCCGTTGTGGTCGTTGCCCGCCGTCGGCCCGTTGCCGTTGGCGATAGGGGTGCCCGCGCGGCGGCCGTCAGGAGTGGCGCCGGTCTGTTCCCCGAACTTCATGTGCGCCCAGTTGTTGATGCAGACCAGCAGGACGTAGTCCATGTCCACCTCGGCGGCCTGTTCCATGCAACTGCGGCAGGCCTGTTCGGAGACGCGGCAGACCAGCCGGTCGGCTTCCGGGTCGTCGTTGCCGTACTTCGGAGCGTTGACGAACAGCCAGCGCTCCCGTTCGTAGCCTTCCCAGTCGGCTTCGAGCATCCGGAGCAGTTGCTCGGGCGTGAAGCGCTTCTCATCGTAGACGAGCTTCTTGATAGCCGCCAGGCAGTCGCCCGCGTTCACAAGCCCCATGGATTCGATGACGGCGCCACGGTAGCGTGCCCCGCCGTCCACCAGCGACCGGCCTCGCTCCAGGCAGTCGTCGAAGAGCATGCTTGCGTAGAGGAACGAAGCGGTGCTCCGCTCGATTTCGTACTCGACGGCGTGCGCCCTGGCCACCTGCTGAACGTGATACTCGACCTGGCGCGCGTAGGCTGCCCAGAACTCCTCGAAGGTCTCGAACGATGCGAACTCCCCGGTCCGCAGGCCCGTCAGTTCGCCGGTGTCGGGGTCAACGCCGTTGTGCATGGCCACCTGGACGGCCTTCAGCAAGTAAAGGGCCGTGTTGGGGGAGCCGAAGCTGCGGTGGTCCAGTGCGTACTCCCCGCACCCGTAGGGCAGGTAGTGGGCGGCTTCGTCCGCGCTGACGCCGAAGGCGTTCTCGACAGCCGGAACGTTCACTTCGTCGTTGTAAAGGATGGGGTAGACGCAGCCATCGCCGATGACCTGCAGGGCCCTGTCCATCAGGACGGGGTTCTGCCCTTCGTAGAAGCGGAGGCTGAGCTGCGGTTCGGTGGTGTGACTGCGGCGGCTGGCTTCCATGGCGAGCAGGGCGAAACGGTCTGCGTTTGCCTCGTTACGCCGGGCGCGTCCGCCGACGATGATGCGGGCGTTGAAGTGGAACCTCGCGTCGGCCACCAGGCGCCAGAATGCGACCAGCAACTCAACGGCGCGCTCCTCGGTGAGGCGGCCGGCCTCGATGTCGCTGACGCAAAGGTCACCCAGGTAGACGTCCATGCGGCCGAAGTTCGTGACGCCGGCCATGACGGAGTAGAGCCAGGCGAGCTGGAGCCCCTGGCGCATGGTGCACGGCGCCTGGCGGGTGAGGTGCTCCAGGTCGGACGCCATCTGTTCCGCTTCGGGCCGCCAGTCGGGCCGGTCGGTCTCCCGGGCCATCCGGCGAGCCTCCTCTGCGTAGAGGCGGCACGTGCGCTCCAGCAGGTCCAGGGCCATGAGCATGCCTTCGTAGAACCGCGGGGCGCGTCCGTCCCCGGCCACGGCGGCGGTGTGGTGCCTTCTGACTTCCCGGCGCAGGCCGGGCAAGCCGAGGCGCATCAGCCTGTCGTAGTCCAGCAGGACGCCGGCCAGGCGGATTCCCTTGTTGGCGATGCTGTTGCGCGTGGCGCGCCGCACGTCCTCCGGCAGGGCCTCCAGGTAACGCGTCTGGGTGTCCTCCCGCTCCCAGAAGGCGAGCATCTCCTCGCAGCGGCGGCGGTAGCGGGGGTCGTCCAGCCCCCCGACAGCCTGTCGCAGGCGGTCGAAATCGCAATAGTAGATGCGCCCGGAATCGTCGTGTTCGAGCCCGAAGCCGACCAGCAGGCCGTCGGGGTCGAGCGCGGCCTTCATGTGGCGCCCGGCGAACAGGTCGCCTTCGCGGATGGGATACAGCAGGCGTCCTTGTTCGAGGCAGCGTGCCTCGCGGATGGCGATGTGCTCCTGGCGGTTGGCGATGTAGGTCTCGGTGAAGGCGAGCTCGCGGTCGAGAGCGCGCTCCGAGGTCGCCGCGCGACTCTGAAGGCCGACTGTTGGCACGGGTTCACTGCGAAAGGGGCCGTCCATTGGCATCCATCCGGGCAGAGTAATGGCTATCCGACCTGTATCCTACAAGGGCCGGTGACAGCGGTCAACGCCTGAAGACGGAGCAGCGCCGGCCGGCGGGCAGTGCGTGCTGCGTGGGGGCGCGGCGTGCAGCACCTGGGAAATCTGGCTTTTTTCTTGACAGGGGTTTCGGGGCATGATAAAATCCCTATCGGATTAGTGAGGAAAGGGGTGGCCTTTTGCTGTCGCAGAAGACACAGTACGCCCTGCGGGCGTTGTTCGAGCTGGCCCGCCACAAGGGCGACGGCCCGCAGAAGATAGCCGACGTGGCGGAGGCACAGGCTATACCCGCACGCTTCCTGGAGGTTATCCTTCACGAGTTGAAGCGGGGCGGTTTCGTGGAGTCCCGGCGCGGCAAAGGCGGCGGCTATTTCCTGGTGCGCTCGCCCGGCGAGTTGACCGTCGGGGAGGTTATCCGCTTCCTGGAAGGGCCGCTGGCCCCGGTGGGGTGCGCGGTGCCGGGTGCGGAGGCCGACTGTCCCCTGGGGCCCAGTTGCGTGTTCCTGCCCCTGTGGCGGGAGGCACGCGAGGCTCTCTCTGAGGTCCTTGACGGCAAGACGCTGCAGGACCTGGTGGAAGAGGAGAGCCGGCGGAGGAGCGAATTCGTGCCGATGTACAGGATTTAGCAGGGAGGAGCCCCACCTTTTTTTGCCCTATATCTCGACTAATCCGGTTGAGATAATAAACACTTCGCAAGCGTTCGCGCTGAAAGGGACTTGCAATGACGGTGGAGACGGCCAAACAGCAGGACATCGAGTGGCTCGTGGATAACTTGAACTTCGCCGAGAAAGTCGAGCGGTCGCTCGAGTTGATCGAACAGGCATGGCGCCTGCACGGCGAGGGGCTGGTGGTCGCCAACAGTCTGGGCAAGGATTCCTGTGTGGTCTGGGACCTGGCCAAGAGGGTTAGCCCCGAGATCCGTGGTTTCGTCGTTTCAACGCGCTTCTGGCCCGAGGAAACCAACAGGTTCATGCGCCAGACGATAGAAAAACACCCCGAACTGCGCATCTTCAGCAATGATCTCAAGCTGCCCGACAACCTCTACGAGTTGGACCCGGACCGCTGCTGCGATATACTGAAGGTGGAGGCCACGCGCCGCGCCATCGAGGAGATGGACGTCTCCGGCTGGATCACCGGCCTTCGCTGCACGGAAGGATACACGCGCACTGACTTCCGTGAGGTCGAGCACCGCGACGCCGGCCTGACAAAGCTCAACCCCATCCTCATCTGGAAGGAGCGGGAGATCTGGCAATATCTGGCCGTCCGCGGCGTGCCGGTTAACCCCCTCTACGAGCAGGGCTACCGTTCGCTCGGTTGCGCCCCGTGCTCCAGCGTTGTCAGGGGAGGCAACGAGCGGGCCGGCCGCTGGATAGGAACCAGCAAGTGCGGCGGCGAGTGCGGCATTCATACCCGCCCGCTCAGACCCGAGCACAAGGAATGACTTTGTTGGAGATGGGCCCGCCCCTCCGGCGCGGGCCGTTCTCTCACCTTTCGGCCGTCTCGGAAGTCAGATGCAAGACACACAGGAGAGCAAGAAGGCCGGTGCGGCGCGCTACCTGCCGCTGGCTATTGATGTCGAGGGGCTGAAGTGCCTGGTCGTCGGCGGGGGTCGTGTCGGCGCCCGCAAAGCGGTGACCCTGGCCGAGGCGGGAGCCCTGGTGACCCTGCTGGCCCCCGAGGTCAACGACCGCCTGATGTCGGCCATCGAGTCCGGGCAGGTGACTTGGCGCCAGGACGCCTGGCCGGCCGAAGATGCGGCGGACTACACCTTCGTTATCGCCGCCACCGACGACCCGTCTTTGAACCTGCGCATCGCCGAGGACGTGCATGGCCACGGCGGGCTGGCGTGCGTGGTTTCGCCGGGGCGCTTCTCGCGCGTGATCTTCCCCGCTGTGCACAGGGCGGACGGCGTGACCGTGGCCGTGCATTCGGACGGCCGGGACTGCGGGAGATCCCGCCGCACCCGGGACGCCATCGCGGCGGCCCTGGACCGGTGGAAAGAGCCTCCCCGGCAGACCGCTGTGCTGGGTGTGGCCCGGCAGGACGTCCCGTACGAAGTGTTCCGTAGCCTCGAGCGGTTCGGCCCCGGCGATGAGCCGGACGGGGCGGCGGGGTTCGCGACGCTGGCGACCTGCCGTCGATGGGAAGCATACTTCGTCTCCTCTCACCCCCGCGGAATGGGCCGGGACCTGCGCGCCGCGATCCACACCCGGACCGGTGTGATGCTGGAAGCGCACCGGGACGCCGTTTACTTCCGCACCGGCGCCGCTGCCCTTCACCATCTGCTGCGGGTGGCCTCGGGTCTTGACTCCCCGCTGCTGGGCGAGACGGAGGTTGTCGGGCAGATTCGCTCGGCGATACCGGAAAGCGCTCCGGCCGGGGACGATGTGCGGGAGACGTTCGAGGCGGCCGTGCGTGCCCAGAAGACGATCAGGAAAGAGTCGGGCCTGGTGCCGGCCGGCTCATGGGTCGCCCTGGTCGCCCGGCGCCTGACCGGCACCCTCGGAGGCCTGCAGCAACGACGCGTGGCCGTGGTCGGCTGCGGCCGACTGGGCGAACAGATAGCCAGGCGGTTGATGGAAGAGGGGGCCCGGGTGGTGCCCGTCTCGCGTCGGGCGGGTGGGGCCGGCGTTCCCTGGTGCGATCAGCTTGGATTGCCCGTTGTGAGCCCGCAGCAGTTCTCGGACCAGTCGGAGCGCGCCCATGCTGTGATCCTGACTGCAGAGCTGGCCGCTGCGCCCCTTGAGAGGCTGTGCTCGGAACTGCGCAACGGCTCGACTGTAGTGGTGGACCTGGCGGAGGCTCATCGAGAGGACCTGTCCGGCGTTTCGCCCGCCGGCTACAACGGCCTGCGACAGATCGGTCAGACGCCCCTGACCGGGCGGCAGGCGGCGGCCAGCGCGCAGGCGGAGCGCCTGGCCGTGGCGCACTCTTTACGCCTTTTCAGCCGGCGCCATCCGCAGCCGGTGCCGCCGCCCATCCGGCTGGGCGGGCGGGGAAGCCGGCTCTCGCTGCGACAGATAGAGGAAGTGAACGGATACCTGGCCCGGCTGGTTCCCGGGGCCGAGGTCCGCAACGTGACTATGGACACCCCGTGCGACCGCGACCGCCAGACGCCGCTGCCGCAGGTCAGAGACGACGATTTCTTCACGCGGGACCTGGACGAGGCGCTCCTGCGCGGGGACATTGACGTGGCGCTGCACAGCGCCAAAGATCTGCCGGCCGTGTTGCGGAAGGGCCTGGTGGTCGCGGCGCTGACACCGTCGCTGGCCCCCTGGGAGGCGCTCCTCACCCGGGACGGTGCGTCGCTGCACGAAATACCCCCCGCAGCGCGCGTGGGCACCTCCAGCGACCGACGCCGCGAGGGCATCCTGCGGTTGCGGCCCGACCTTGAGCCGGCCGACATCCGCGGCAACGTGCCCGACCGGCTGCGGCAGCTTGAGCGGGGCGACTACGACGCGCTGGTGCTGGCGGCCGTCGGGCTGTTGCGCTTGGGCGAGGAGGACAGGATCAGCCAGGTCTTCTCGTTGGAGGAGTTCCCGGCCACGCCGGGTCAGGGCGCGCTGGCTCTGGTGGTGCGGGAGGACAACCGGACGTTGCGCCGTCTGCTGGAGCCGCTCGACCTGGGCGACAGGGAGGCCATGCCGTGGTGAGGGGCGTGGTGTATTTGGTGGGGGCGGGGCCGGGGGCGGCAGACCTTCTCAGTCTGCGCGCACTGCGCGCCCTGCAGGCCGCCGACGTCATCGTGTGGGACAACCTGCTGCCCGGCGACTTTCTGTGCCAACTGGGTCTTGATGGCGCAGGGCGGACGGTCCGCAAGCTGCGCTCCGGTGAGACGCGCACCAGCCATGAAAAGATACTGCGTTTCATGGCGGAGCACGCCCGCAGCGGGCGCACAGTGGCCCGCCTGAAAACCGGCGACCCGCACGTGTTCGGGCGGTCGGCCGAGGAGGTCGAGTTCCTAAAAGAAGCCGGCGTCCCGTGGGAGGTCATCCCCGGGATGACCGCTGCCACGGCCGTCCCGACGACGGCCGGCCTGCCGCTGACGTGGCGGGGCGAAGGGCGTTCGTTCGCCGCGTTCACGGGCCGCCTGGCGGGCGGTGACGAAACCCGAAGCCTCCCGCGAGCCGATACGTTGGTGGCGTTTATGAGCGTGAGTGTGCTGGGCTCGCTCGTGGAACGGTTGATGGAAGAGGGCCACGAGCCGACGACGCCGGCTGCGCTGGTGGAGCGGGGGGAGATGCCGTGGGAGCGGCGCGTGCTGGGAGAGCTGCAGCAGATGCCCCGGTTGGCGCGCCAGCACGGCATATCCTCGCCCGCCCTGCTCGTTGTGGGGCAGGCCGCCGAGCCGCGTGGCGGGCTGCGCAACGGCCCCATTGTTTTGTTCACCGGCCTGGACCCGACGCGGTTTCGGCGCCTGGGACGGCTGCTGCACTGGCCGGCCCTGCGGGTGCAGCCCACCGGCACGTCGCCGCACGCCGTTGTCGCCGCTATCGAAGAACTCCGCGAGCCCGAGACCGACTGGCTTGTGCTGACGAGCCCCACGGGGGCGGAGAGCTTCTTCCGGGCGTTGCGAGCGGCCGGGCGGGACGCACGGGCCGTCGCCGGATGCCGGGTGGCTACCGCAGGACGAGGGACGGCGGCGGTCGCGCTCCGATGCGGGATCGCGCCCGACCTCGTGCCGGCAGAGGCCGGTTCGGCCGGCCTGCTGGCCGAACTGCCGGCCCGGTGCGATCGCCTCGTGGTGGTGCAGGGGCAGCAGGCCGGGCCACGCCTGCAGGAGGGTCTTGAGCGACGCGCCGAGAGCCTTGAGCGCCTGGCGCTCCATACCGTGGCTCCGCACGAGGAACTGGGCCGCCCCCTGCCTCAGCATGACGTCATTTACTTCACGAGCGGTTCGGGAGTGCGGGCTTACCTGCAGGTTTACGGGGCGCAGGCGTTCCAGGCCGAGGTCTGGTGCATTGGCGAACCGACGCTCCGGGCGATCAGGGAAGCAGGCTTTGATGGAAAGGTGGTGACCCCTTATGGACAAGAGGGTCAGGATGCGCCGTCGCAGGCGCTCGGACGGCCTGAGACGGCTGGCCCGTGAGACGCGCCTGCTGCCGGACGACTTCATACTCCCGGTGTTCGCCATTCCGGGCGCGGACCGGGAGCAGGACATCGCGGCGATGCCGGGCGTCCGACGCCTGAGCGCGGACCGGATGGCCGCCGAGGCGGGCCGCTGGCGGAGCGCGGCCGTGCTCGTCTTCGGCGTGCCCGAGGCCGACTCCAGGGATGAGACCGGCTCGGCAGCGTGGGAAGGGGACCTGGTGGCGTCGGCCGTGCGACGCCTGAAAGCCGAACGGCCCGCGCTGACCGTGATAACGGACCTCTGCCTCTGTGCCTACACAACGCACGGCCATTGCGGCGTGCTGACCGAAGGGGCAGAGGTGGACAACGACCGCACTCTGGAAGCACTGGGCCGTATGGCACTGGCCCACGCCGAAGCGGGGGCGGACCTGGTGGCCCCCTCCGGGATGATGGACATGCAGGTGGGGGCGATCCGCCAGGCGCTCGACGGCGCCGGTTACACCGGGGTGGGGGTGATGTCCTACGCGGCCAAGTTCGCCTCGGCCTTCTACGGGCCGTTTCGCGAGGCGGCCTGCTCGGCGCCGGGCCGGGGAGACCGGCGCGGCTACCAGTTGCCCCCATCCAACCGGCGAGAGGCGATCGCCGATGCCCTGCTGGACGAGCAGGAGGGAGCGGACTGGCTGATGGTCAAGCCCGCTTTGCCCTACCTCGACGTGCTGGCGGAGCTGCGACGGCGCAGCCGCCTGCCGCTGGCGGCCTACCACGTGAGCGGCGAATATGCTATGCTGAAGCACGCGGCGCAGGCCGGGGCGCTGGACGAGCGAGAGGCGGCGCTGGAAGCGCTGCTGAGCATCAAGCGGGCCGGTGCGGATGCGGTAATCACCTACTACGCCGAAGAGGCGGTCCAATGGCTGGCAAGCTGACGGAGACGACGCACACACGCGCCCGCCGGCTGATGCCGGGGGGCGTCAACAGCCCCGTGCGGGCCTTCGACGCCGTGGGGGGGAGGCCGCTGTTCGCCGAGCGCGGCAAGGGCGCGCACCTTTACGACATCGAGGGTCGTCGCTTCGTGGATTACCTGATGTCGTGGGGGGCGCTCATCCTCGGCCACGCGGCGCCGGAGGTGACCGCCGCCGTGCGCGAGGCCGCCTGGCGCGGCACGGGCTACGGCATGTGCACCCGCGTGGAAGCCGAGCTCGCCGAAGTTCTCATGGATGCGGCGCCCGGTATCGAACGGCTGCGGCTGGTCAACTCCGGCACGGAGGCCCTGATGAGCGCTGTCCGCCTGGCGCGTTCCCACACCGGGCGGGACATGATCATCGTCTTCGCCGGCGGCTACCACGGCCACGCGGACAGCTTCCTGGCGTCGGCGGGTTCGGGCCTGGCCACCTTCGGCATACCCCGCAGCGCCGGCGTGCCCGACGCGCTGGCCGACCTGACGTTGGTGGCCCGCTACAACGACGCCGATTCGGTGGCCGAACTGCTGGATGAGCACGCCGGCCGGGTGGCGTGTGTTGTGGCGGAGCCGGTCGCCGGCAACATGGGCGTTGTGCCGCCCCGGGAGGGCTTCCTGGCCGAACTGCGGCGCCTCTGCGACGAGAGCGGAGCGGTGCTGCTGCTGGACGAGGTGATAACCGGCTTCCGCGTCGGGCCCGGCGGGGCCCAGGGACGGTTCGGCGTGCGGGCGGACCTGACGACTTTCGGCAAGATCATCGGCGGAGGGCTGCCCGTGGGCGCCTTCGGCGGACGGGCGGAGATCATGGACCGGCTGGCGCCCCTGGGGGACGTTTACCAGGCGGGCACGCTGTCCGGCAACCCCGTCGTCGCGGCCGCCGGCCTGGCCGTCCTGCAGAAGCTGAGCAGTGATCCGCCGTACGAGAGGCTCCAGGCGCTGACGAGGTGGCTGACGGACCGTCTGCAGGAGATGGCGCGGGCCGCCGACCTGTCCCTGCGGGTCAACCGGTGCGGCGGCATGTTCACGGTCTTCTTCAGCGACGCCCCCGTCACGGATTACCGGAGCGCACGGGCCGCCGACGGCGAGCGCTACGCGCGATTCTTCCGCGGCATGCTGGAGCGCGGCGTCCTGCTGCCGCCGTCGCCGTTCGAGTCGGCGTTTCTCTCCGCAGCCCACACGGAAGGGGATGTCGAGGATACGCTCCAGGCGGCCGAAGGAGCCCTGGTCGAAACCGCGGGTCGGCCATAGGGTGTACGCCGTGTTATCCGCTATCCGACGATGCGCTTCAGGTTCTCGTAGCTGACCTTTATGCTCTCCAGGGGGCTCAGGTCGCGCATCCGGTCCTGCTCGATGCTCAGCCACTCGACCCCGCATTCGCGCGCAGCCTCCACGGCCCCTTCGATGTCCACCACGCCGCTGCCGACCTCGGTGAACTTCGTCGCGCCCCGGCCCTCGTTGCCGGTTGCCCCGCCGGCGGGCACTTCGGCCAGGTCCTTCATGTGGAGTATGGGGCAGCGGCCGGCGTGCTTGCGGATCATCTCGGCCGGGTCGGCCCCGCCGTAGGTGACCCACGCCACGTCCAGTTCGGCCATCACGTGCTCGGGGTCGGTGTTGGCCAGCAGGATGTCCATCGCATACTCGCCGTCGAAAGTGGCGAATTCGTGGTTGTGGTTGTGGTAGCAGAAGGTCAGCCCCGCCTCGCTGCAGCGGCGCCCGACGCGGTTGAAGAACTCTGCCTCCCCGAGCAGTTGCTCCTTGCTCTCGACCGGGCCCCAGTACTGGACGACGTAGCGGCAGCCGATATCGCGGGCGTCGGAGATAATGCTGTCTATCTGTTCGTCGTCGGACTCCAGCCGCACGCCGCCCTGGGCGACGGCCGCGAGGCCGAGTTCGTCCAGCTTACCTTTCATCTCGGGCACAGACATGCCGACGCGCCGCGCGATACCCGCCGCGCCTTCGATGCCGTCATAGCCGATCGCGGCCACTCGTTCGAGCGTGCCCCAGGGGTCCTTTTTCAGTTCGTCGCCGATGATGCCGATGAGTCCTATCCTCAACGCCATGTTCCACTCCTGCTGTGGCCGCCGGGCCTCTGCCGAGAGGTGTTTACCCGGCCCCCGCCCGGAGCGCTCCGGGCCCACGGGGGCGGGCAGTCGCTTGATGGTAGTCGGGCGTGCGCCGGTCGTCAACACCTTTCGCCGTGCCGTGACTCTGTGCATTCTCGCAATCGGCGGTCACTGCTGATGCAGCCATAAAGGCCATACAGGGTGTCATCCTGAAGTGCCGCGCCCGTCGATCGTGGGGTCTGCGAGCGTGAGATGCGGCGTGCCCCCGATGGTCTTGACCGGACCGTGGTCCGGGCCTACACTGGGCGTGACCTTCATTCGGGGAGCCGAGCAGATGCCGGAAGAGACCATGACGTCCCGCGAACGCTGGCTGGCCGTGCTGAACCACGAGGTGCCCGACCGCGTGCCGACCGACTACTGGGCCACGGGCGAGGCCACGGCGAAACTGGTCGAGCACATGGGCTGCGCGGACATCAGGGAGGTGCGGCGTCGGCTGCGCCTTGACACGCCTGTCAGCGTCGGCCCGAAGTACGTCGGCCCGCCGATACCCGAAGGGCAGAACCTGTACGGTTGCCGCACGCAGCGCGTCGAATACGAGGGCGGCGCCTACAACGAGTGCGTCTACCATCCGCTGGCCGAGTACGATACGGTCGAAGAGATAGAGGACAACTACACCTGGCCCACGGCGGACTGGTACGACTACTCGGTCATCCCGGCGCAGGTAGAGGGCAAGGAGGAGCGCATCATCCGCGGCGGGGGCTCCGAACCCTTCCTCACCTACAAGAGCCTGCGCGGCCAAGAGCAAGCCTTCATGGATCTGGCGCTCAACCCGGAGATAGTCCACTACTGCCTCGACAGGCTGTTCGATTTTTGCTATGAAAACACCCGCCGCATCTACGAGCAGGCGCCGGGCCGCATCCAGATGAGCTACGTGGCGGAAGACATGGGCTCTCAGGAAGGGCTGCTCATCTCGAAAGAGCACATCCACGAGTTTCTGCTGCCCCGCATGAGGCGCATGATGGACCTGGTGCACGAGGCGGGGGCCTACGTCTTCCATCACAGCGACGGGTCCATCGTGGACATCCTGCCGGACATGATCGAGACTGGCATAGACGTGCTCAACCCCGTCCAGTGGCGCTGCCAGAACATGGACCGCGCGATGCTGAAGGAGCGGTTCGGCGACAGTGTGGTCTTCCACGGGGCCATGGACAACCAGTACACGCTGGCATTCGGCACGGTCGAGGAGGTGAAGCAGGAGGTGGCCGACAACATGCGCCTGCTGGGGCAGGGGGGCGGCTACATCCTGGCCCCCTGTCACAATATCCAGGCGGTGAGCCCGCCGGAGAACGTCGTGGCCATGTATGAAACGGCGCTCGAGCTTGGTTTTTACGGGTGAGGCGCGCTGTACGCCGCATACGGGGGTATTAGTGCAAAGCGGCCCGGCCGCACCGACTACGACGGTCCGGCGGGCGGCCGGCGGCAGGGGGGGAGGATGCCTGCGGATGGGGCTGCCAGAGGCGGGCGAGTTCTCACGAACGCTGCGGCCGCCCCGTCGGAGCGTCGCCGCTCTCTGCCCGCGATAACTGAGAGGCAGGGAAAGAAAAAAGGAGGCTGGCCGACACACCTGGGGCGGCGGAGGGGGATAAGTGCACCGCCTCCGAAGGACCGCGGCTACAGCCTCCCGCTGACCCGAATGCAAGGCCTGTGCCGGGTAGGTGCATCGCCGGACTCTCGAAAGCCGCCAGCACACCTATCCTTCGATTGCGGCCGGAGTTGCACTATGTGTGTTTTCGTGGTTTACGAGGACGGAAAGGCGTCAGAAAGCGCTACCGGGTGTGACCGCGCACGTCACGACTGTAGGGATATCCTACACTGCTTCAGGTGTGATACTCCGCGTTGATCCGGACGTATTCTTCGGTCAAGTCGCATGTCTGCACCGTCGCTTCGCCCGGGCCCGTCCCCAGCCCGATGGTCACCTTCACGTCGGGGCCCCGCATCTGCGCGGCCGCGTCCCGGCCGGTGGGCTGGCCGTCGCAGAAGACGCGCACCGGGCCTATGTCCACCGAGACGTCGCCGGGCCGAACGGGCACTCCGCTGTAGCCGACGGCACAGACGATGCGCCCCCAGTTCGGGTCGCCGCCGTAGACGGCGCACTTGACGAGCTGGGATTCGGCCACGGCCCGGGCCGCCTTTTCGGCGGCAACGTTGTCGGCCGCGCCGCGCGCGTGCACCGTCAGCAGCTTCGTGGCGCCCTCCCCGTCGCGCACGACCCGACGCGCAAGGTCGGCCAGGACCATCTGCAGGGCGGCCCGAAACGCCGGCAGCCCCGCCTCGTCGCCGCCAACCTCCGCCCCGCAGGCCCCCGTGGCCAGCACGATGACGGAGTCGTTGGTGCTGGTGTCGCCGTCAACCGTCACGCGGTTGAACGTCAGGTCGGCCGCCTCAGCGACCTGCCCGGCCAGAAGCTCGGCCGGGACGGCCGCGTCCGTGGCGACCACGCAGAGCATCGTGGCCATGTGGGGCGCTATCATGCCGGCGCCCTTGGCCATGCCGGCGACGTGGAAGGCCGCGCCGCCCATCATCGAACGGACCGCGCAGGCCTTCGGCCGGGTATCTGTGGTCAGGATGGCGAGTTCCGTGCGGCGGGCCGCGTCGGGCGTGGTCGCCAGGCCGCCGGCCGCCTCGCGGATGCCGCCGGTCAGTTTTTCCATCGGCAGGGGATGGCCGATGATACCGGTGGAGGCGGCCAGGACCTGTTCGCGTTCACACGCCAGCAGTTCGGCGACGAGCCCGGCGCAGTCGCGCACGTCCTGCTCTCCCCGGGGGCCGGTGCAGGCGTTGGCGTTGCCGGCGTTCAGGACCACGGCCCGTGCGTTGTCGGTGGGCAGCAGGGCGCGGCACCAGAGCACGGGGGCGGCGGCGAAGGCGTTGCGCGTGAAGACCCCGGCTGCTGAGGCCGGCCCTTTACTGACGACGAGGGCCACGTCGGGCTGTTGGCTCTGCGTCTTGATGCCGCAGCGGGCCGCTCCCAGACGTATGCCCGCGACGCAATGGAGTCCACCGTCCGGTATCGGTTCCATGGTTCCCACCTTCGGGGCAGAGGATGAACTGAGGTTATATCAGGGCGGGCGCCGGGGTGTCAAAACCTCAACCTCAGGGCGTCTGCTGCGTGCGCTTCCGCTCCAGTTCGAGGTAGCGGGCGTAGTGCCGCAGGGATGCCTCGTGGTCGCCGAGCCTCTCGCCCAGCAGGCGGGAAAGCTCGAAATGGAGGTCGGCGGCCCACTCGTTCAGGGCGAGGGCGCGCTGCCAGAGGGCGGCGCAGTCCCTGATCTGGCCCATCTCGCGGCGGACGGCGCCGCGCAGGCGCAGGGCTTCGAACATGTAGGGGTTGCGCTCAAGCGCGGCGGCCGTAGCCTCGAGGGTTTCTTGGAGTTGTCCCCGGGCCAGATGGACCCTGGCCTCGGCCAGGCGGGCCTCCGGGGCGGCAGCGCCCTTGGCGAGAGCGCTTTGGGCCGCCGTGGCTGCTTTATCCACCTGGTTGGAGGCAAGAAAGGCGTCGCACAGGGCGGCGTAGGTCTGCGCGTCGGCGCGCGCTGAGACGGCTATCTGCGTCTCCCTGACGGCCTGCTCGGCCTGCCCCTGGCCGATATAGACCTCGGCGAGGGCCAGTCGCGCGGCCACCTCGTGTTCGGGGTGACGGGTGACCTCGCGCAGGGTCGTGATCGCCTCCTCGGGCCTGCCCAGTTCGGCCAGTATGCGGCCCAGGCTTATGCGGGCGGGGGCGTATTCGGGGCTCTCGGCCAGCACGGCGGTCAACTCGGCCTGGGCACGGCCGTAGCGACGCTGCAGGGCGAGTATGTCAGCGAGCCGGACGCGGGCGTGGGGTGAACCGGCGCTGAGCCGTGCCGCCTTTTCGAACTGTTGCTCGGCGGTGGCGATCCGCCACACGGCGACGGCGCCGTCCCCGTAGGCTGCCAGCAGTGCGGGGCTGCAGGGGTTGGCTTCGGCAGCGCGGCGCAGCACGTCCAGGGCCCGTTCGTGCTGGCCCGTTCTGCGCAGCAGGGCGGCGAGCTGACGCGTCACGACCGGGCTGCTCTGATCCAGGCTAAACGCACGCTCGAGGGCCGAAAGCGCGTCCCCGGGCTCGTTGCTGGCCTCGAGCAGCAGGGCCAGTTCGGCCCAGACTTCCGATGGACAGCCCTCCTGTGCCGTTGCCCGGCGCAGGTACCTGATGGCCTCCTGTATCTCGCCCCGGTCCCAGTGGAATCGGCCGGCTTCGACCTGTGCATGCAGTTCGTCGGGCAGCATCTCGGCCGCACGCGTCAGGTTCTGCCGCGCGTTCTCGATGTCGCCCTGCTCCAGGGCCACCAGGCCCCTTGCAAACACATAGAGCCCCTCCCGGCTCATGTCCGTCAGGCGCGCCTGGTTCAGGAACATGACGGCATCCTGGGCGCGCCGTTCCCTCTGCGCCAGCCAGCCCCAGAGCGCATACAGGGGGCCGCTGTCGAAGTGCGTGCTCAGGGCGTCCTGCACGGCGGCCTCGGCCTCTTCCCACTGGCCTGCGAGCTGGAGGGCGAACACCCCCCGCAGGAACGCCGCGTCCGGTTCAGGGTCGGCCAGGTAGCGGCGTGCGGCGTCGGGCCAGACGCCGCTTGCGAAGAAGAAGTCGGCCGCCGCCAGCCGTGCGGCTCGGGGCGAGTCCGCTGGCGGCGCAGCCGGAGGGAACAACCGGTCGAAGAGCCTCAGCCAGCGCTTGTCGGCGCCCCGCATGGAGGCCCGCTGTCCCTCGACCAGGGCGCGCAGGTCCGACGGCAGGTGGAACGTGAACTCTGCGGCCTCGTGTTGCTCACCGCTTTTCACGTCCCAGGCGACCAGCAACAGGCGCCGCTCGGGGCCGGTTTCGTCGGTTCGGGTCTGCAGGAAGGTGGCGGCGCCCTCTGCCCGAAGCGCCACCAGCAGGCACTCCGGCACCCCGGCGGCCCCCACGACGGGGTACTTTTGAGTGGCGGCGGCCAGGCTGCGTTTGCTCAGGTGGAAGGTCAGCATGTGAGCGACATAGCCGTCCAGCAGCGAGCCTGACTGCGGCAGGCCCACTACAAGCGGGGTGGGGGGGGCCGGAGGGGCCACCAGTTCCGCGGAGGCGGCCCGCACGGCCTCATCCAGAGGCACAATCGTGTCGGTGCCCGGCTGACCCCCTCCGGCGGCGCCGGCCAGCAGCAAGCAGGCCGCCAGCAGCAAGGCCGGCGCGCGTCGCACGTTCAGGACAGTGCGTGGCAGCATGATGCGTTCACCGGGTCGAGGAGCGCAGCACCTTTGGGCAGCGCGACAGAGCCCCGCTCATTTTGACAGAAAGCGGGCCGCCTGACTATAATTACTACCAGTATTCCCGCCCGTCTTCAAAGGTAGACAGACCCGGATGGCGCACCGAGACTTCGAAATAGTCCTGGCACATACTGCGGGCTTCTGCATGGGCGTACGTCGCGCCGTGCGCATGGTGCTGGAGGCGGCCGAGGACCCCCGCACGGCCCTCCCCATCCGCACACCGGGACCGCTCATCCACAATCGCCAGGTGCTGGAGGTTTTGGACAAGCGGGGCGTCCTGCAGATGAAAGACGAAGAAGACGCCGAACGCGGCGGTGGCACGGCTGTCGTGCGGGCCCACGGCCTCTGCTACGCCGAGCAGGAGAAGCTGCGCCGGCAAGTGGGCGAACTGCTCGACGCCACCTGTCCCCATGTGCGGCGCGTGCAGGAGATAGTGGCCGAGCATGCCGCGAAGGGCTACCTCTGCGTGGTGGTAGGGGACGCGGGCCATGCCGAGGTGGATGGGGTGCTGGGCTATGCCGACGGGCGGGGATGCGTGGTGGCCGGGCCGGAGGATGTGGCCTCCCTGCCGGAGGCCGACAAGGTCGTCGTCGTCGCCCAGACGACCCAGAACGAGGAGGTCTACCAGGCCACGGTCGAGGCAGTGCGACGCCGTTACGGAGATTGCCTGTCGTTCGGGACGATTTGCCGCTCGACTGACAGGCGCCAGCAGGAGGTGCGCGAACTGGCCGCGGGAGTCGACGCCGTCGTCGTGGTGGGCGGCTACAACAGCGCCAATACCCGGCGCCTGGCCGAGATAAGCGAGTCTGTCGGCGTGCCGACCTATTACGTCGAGACCGAGCACGAGTTGAACGTAGACGGGATTCTGCAGTACCGAAAGGTCGGGCTCACGGCCGGGGCCTCGACGCCGAACTGGATGCTGCGCCGGGTGATGCTGAGGCTGCAGGACGAGCACAGGCGGCGCACACGGCCGCTGCGGGCGCTGGCCAGGGGCGTCAGCCGGGCCGCCGTCTACACCAACGTCTACGCCGCCGGCGCCCTGGCGGCCCTCACTTACATGAGCTCCCGCCTGTTCATCGGCCCCGAAGTCCCCTTGCTGGCGGTGTGCATGGCCATCAGTTTCCTCTACGTGCTGGCCCAGCAGATATTGAACCAGTATACGCGGCGCCACTCCCTCTACCTGAGCGAGCCGGCCCGTTCGGACTTCTTCATGGCCAACGAGGGGACCCTGCTGCTGCTGGCCGGGGCGTCGGGGATGCTGTCGCTGTTTCTCGCTCTGCTGCTCGGGCCGTGGGCTTTCGCCGTGGTGCTGCTCGGCTCGGCGGGCGGTCTGGTCTACAGGCTCAAATTGCCGCGGCCGCTGATGGGACGTCTGGGCCTGCGCAGCCTGGAGCAGGTGCCCGCCAGCAAGGAGGTGTTTGTGGGCCTTGCGTGGGCGGCGCTCGCGGCGGCGGTTCCCGCCCTGGCCGCCCGGCAGCCTGCGGCGCTCCTGTGGCCGGCGGCGCTGGCTTTTGGGGTCTGCTTTTTTGTAGCATTCCAGCGGACGCTGGCCCTGGATTTGAGGGACGTGGAGGCCGACCAGCTCATGGGACGTGAGACCCTGGTGACTGTGCTCGGGCCGGGCGGCGCCTCGCGCCTGCTTTTCGCAGTCGTGGCTGCCCAGGTCGCCGTATTGCTGCTGGGCGGGCTGACCGGCTGGTTTACGCCGCTGGCCTACTTGTTGTCGATTGTGGCCGTTTACTCGGTGCTGGCTTTCAGGCTGCTTCACACCTCGGAGGCAGTCCGGGAAGAGCTGTGCGAGGTGCTGGTGGACGGACAATTCTACCTGGCGGCGGCCCTGGCGTTTCTGTGGACGAGCGCCGGTGCGTAGCGGATGAGCCGGCGGATGCCGCAGCCGTCAGCGCGCTCCTTGCTCCGGGCTCGCGGGCGGAAAGGGGTTGACGCGCCGGCAGAAATGGATAATATGGAGGCGCGTTTCGCCGCATCCCGACTGCCCAGCATTCTATTATGGGGGGGAGGAGACACATGGAGGAACTCGGGCGGTTTGTCATCCGCGAGGAACTTGGGGCCGGCTCCTACAGTGTGCTCTACCAGGCCAGGGACGGGAGCGAGGAGTGTGCCCTGCGTGTGCTGAACGAGGAAGCGGTCCCGCAGGACGCCGGCCAGAGGGAACGGCTGGAAGATGCGCTGGCCGGTCTCAGCAGGATTGAGCATCCGTCCGTGGTTAAGCTGCGTGATGCGGGGCGGGAGGGCGACCGGTTCTACATCGCCATGGAGTTGATGCAGTGCCCGACGCTGGAGCAGAGGCTGCAGGAGGGGGGCGCCCTGCAGGAGAAGCAGGTCGTCCTCTTCGTACGCCAGGCGGCCCAGGCTCTGGACAAGGGGCGCGACGTCGGCTACCCGCACGGCGACCTGAGGGCCGCCAACGTGTTCATGGTGTCCGAGGAGAAGGTGAAGCTGAGCGATTTCGCCTGGAAGAGCTTCCTGGAAAATCCGGCGAGCCTCGACTCCTTCGCCCCTGAGCCGGCTCAAGAGGAGGAAGACGAGTGGATAACCGCCGAGGAGCTGCTGCGCAGCAGCAGCGGGGCATCGGCCGGCGTGGAACTGGAGGAGGACTTTGCGGCGCTGGCCGGTCTGACCCTCCAGATGCTGGGCCTGGAGGTTCCGGAGCGGGGCGTACAGCCGCTTGAGGACTACCGCGGGGCAGTCTTGTCCGGCCCGCTGGCAGAGCTGGAGTCCGGCGATTTCGACGTTTCGCCGCAAATCCAGGAGGTCGTGCGGCGATTGCTGAGCCCCGGCGGTTTCGACAGTCCCGGGGAAGTGGTGGTGGAGCTGGCCAGCGCGATGCTGCTGCGCCGGCCGGGAGCCGTGGCGGGCCAGGGGCCGACGCTGCCTGCGGCCGAGACCGCCGAGGTGACGGCCGAGCAGGTGCAACAGGAGCAGGAGGAGGGCGCGGAGATGGCAGAGGGCGAGCTGGAGATGCTGGAGTTCCGGGGCGACCCGCGGGCGGCGCCTTTCACCCCGTTTTTTGTGTGGCGGGGCCGCAGGGGAGGGCGTTTCTTCCTGGTCCACGAAGGGGAGAGGCTCACGATAGGGCGCGACCCGGACTACGCGGACGTGGCGTTGATGGACCCGGCCCTGTCCCGTAAGCACGCCGTCATCGCCCGGGAGGGCCAGACGGTGCGCGTTGAGGATCTGGGCAGCACGAACGGCACTTTCGTCAACGGCCAGAGGGTGGACACGCAGGAGGTAGGCCCTGGCGATTGTGTGCGCCTCGGGGCGACCAGGATTTTCATGTCGCTGCCCGCCCGAGAGCGATGAACTGGAGGCCGCCGGAGCGGGCAAGGCGGCATCGGACTTGAGCGTTCAACTCGACCAGGCGAAGATGGCCAGGTTTCTTGATTTCATATTCTTTCGCGGTAAGAACCGCTACGGCGGCTACGAACTCATCGAGGAGGTAGCCCGCGGCGGCATGAGCCGCGTCTGGAAAGCCAGGCACCCCGAGACGGGGGACGTCTGCGCCTTGAAGATACTGACCCCCGCATCTGTCGAGACCCAGGAACGCTTTCAGCGGCTCTTTGAGGCGGGTGAGGGCGACCTTGCTGTGCGACTGGACCACCCGAACGTGGTCAACACCTTCGACTACGGGCACGGTCCGAAGGGTGAATACTACATCGCCATGGAGTATGTGGACGGCCCTACCCTGGAGTCGCTGGTGCTGCTGCGGTCGCCTCGGGTCGAGCAGAACCGGTTCGATTTTCTGCTGCAGATGGGCACCGGTCTGCGTTACATCCATGAGCAGGGGCTGATACACAGGGATTTCTGCCCCAAGAACGTGTTGTGCGCGGCGGACAACGTGCTGAAGATAATCGACTTCGGCCTGACGATCCCCGCCAACTTGAAGCATCGAGCCATTATAACGCGCGCCGGGACGGCAAGTTACATGGCGCCGGAACAGATCCGTAACCAGCAGGTGGACGAACGGACCGACATCTACGCCTTTGGGGTCTCGACCTTCGAGGTGCTCACGTTTCGCCGGCCGTTTCCTCGCTCGGGCAACCGTACCCGTCGGATGCAGGACCACCTGAACATCAAGCCACTGGCCCTTCGGCGTGTGGATCCGGATCTGCCGGAGTCGCTCGAAGAGGTCGTCAGAAAATGTATTGCAAAGGACCGGGATTTGCGCTATAAGTCTATGAGTGAAGTAATGCGGGACCTGCAGAGCGCATGCAACATCGCGACTTCGTGGGACCAGGATTGACAGAGAACAAACGGACTGAAGTCCGGGGCGCGTCTCCGAGGAAGGATATGCCATGAATCCCCGTCTTCGAATAGAAGTCGGCAGGCAGGCGAACTTCGAGTACGAGATCCCGCCGGTCCAGCAAGAGGAGGCCGTTTGGCTCGGCAGGGGGGCTTTCTGCAAAGTCCGCATCAGCGACCACCAGTTGTCCCGCCGCCACTGTGAATTCACATTCGAAGAAGGCCGCCTCTTCGTCGAGGACCTGGGCAGCAAGAATGGCACCCGGGTCAACGGCTAGCTGATCTCGGAGAAGGTCGAACTCCACGACGGCGATACCATCACCGTCGGTAGCAACCAGTTGCGCGTCATCTTTCCCGTCGGGGCCGGCGGCGTCCAGCCCGAACTGGCCGAACTCGGCACCAGTGAGGCTGAGCAGGAGGCATACGAGAAGGTGGCCGCCCTGAGCGGCAACGAGTTCGCCGGCTACCGGCTGGGCAAGATCATCTTCAACGGCGAGCACTCCGTGGTCTTCCGGGCGGAAGACGCCGAGGCCGGCACCCCGGTCGCCGTCAAAGTGCTCAAGCCGCTGGAGGACCTGAGTGTCGAGGATCAGAATCGCTTCATCAGGGGCGCCAAGCACAGCGCCACTCTGCGCCACCCCAACTTCGTGCGCGTCTTCAAGGGCGGCCGCACCGAGGGCTGGTACTTCGTGGCCATGGAATACGTGGAGGGCAAGAACCTGGAGGACGTGGTCGAAGCGCGAGGCGGGCCGCTCTCCGTGCCGATGGCTATCAAGATCATCCGCCAGGTGCTGGAAGCTCTGCAGTACGCCTACGAGCAGGATATCGTCTTCCGGGCCGTGCGGCCGGACAATGTCATCGTGTGCAAAGGGCTGAAGGTCAAGCTGACGGACTTCGACCTGGTCAAGCCGCTGACCGGCCGGCGCGACGCCCAGGTGACCCGTGTCATGGACGGCAGCATCCAGGTCGATCCCCAGTTCGCCGCGCCGGAGTTGATCGCCTACCCCGTGGTCGCCGACCAGAAAGCCGACATCTTCGGGGCCGGCGCCACGCTCTACTACATGCTCTGTGCACAGGCCCCCTTCGGAAGCCATCTGCCCGCCGACAAGGCGAGCAGCGCGTTTGACCGCCTCTTCCAGGAGCCCCGGGAACTCAACCCCGAGGTGCCGGAGGGCGTCTGTGCGGTTATCGCACGTTCGATGTCCGACTATGAACGCTATAGCAGCCCGGGGGAGATGGCCGAAGCTCTTGAAGAGGCTGTGGCGGCCTCGGGACGGTGAGGGCGAACGCACGTGGCGCCAGCGCGCGGGTAGAGCATTCGATGGATGCCAGACTCCAGGTCAAAGACGGACGGCGCGATTCCCGCACCTGTGAAATCCCCAGCGGCGGCTCCCTCACCATCGGACGCGGCAGCAGCAACGACATCAAGATTGCCGACAGGCGAGTCTCGCGCGAGCATTGCCGCGTCGAGCACGACGGAACCTACTTCTGGCTGGTTGATCGAGACAGCCACAACGGCACCTTCCTGAACGGCCAACCCGTGCGCAACTCCCTGCTCTACGACGGCGACGTCATCCGGGTCGGGCATACGGAGATCGTCTTCTGCTCACCGCTGGAGGAGGTCGAGACGGTCGCCTGAGCGTCCTGTCGGCGCGCCGGTGGGGCTTGCGCTTTCTTTCCTGGTGCGCCTCCGGTTGGTTCCACGTCCGGTTTCGGATGCTGCCTGCCGGCGGTATAATCGAGAGTACGGCCCAATCGGCTGCCGCGGGGGGTTGCGGGGGCCGGGCCACCGTCCCGCCCTGTTCTGCTTTCAAGGGGAGTTGAGATGTCCGTGCGCACGAGGGCTCTGAGGATATACGGGAAACGCGACCTGCGCCTGGAGAGTTTCGGTCTACCCGAGCCGGCCGACGACGAGATAGTGGCCGAGGTCATCACCAACAGCATCTGCATGTCGTCGCACAAGGCCGCCGAGCAGGGCCCCGAGCACAAGCGGGTGCCGGACGACGTGGCTGAGAATCCCACCATCATCGGGCACGAGTTCGCCGGTCGGCTGGTGCACGTCGGTCCCCGGTGGGCGGATCGTTACGAGCCGGGGGAGATGTTCGCCATCCAGCCGGCGCTCATGTACAGGGGCTCCACGGACGCGCCGGGCTACTCCTACCGTTACATCGGCGGCAACGCCACACACGTGCTCATCCCGCGCGAGGTGATGTTGATGGACTGCCTGTTGCCTTACAGCGGCGATGCTTTCTTCAAGGCGTCGCTGGCCGAGCCGATGTCCTGCATAGTCGGCGCATTCCGTGCGCAATACCACTGGCGGCCCGGTACCTATGATCACGAGATGGGCATCCGCGAGGGCGGCAACTGCGCCCTGCTGGCCGCCGCCGGGCCGATGGGGCTCGGGGCCATTGACTTTGCCCTGCACGGACCGCGCCGGCCCGGACGCCTGCTGGTCACAGACGTCGACCCCCGCCGGCTGGCCCGCGCCCACGAGCTTTTCCCCCCCGAGGAAGCGAAAGCAGGGGGAACCGAACTCGCTTTCGTGAACCCCGCCGAGCTCGGCAAGGACCTCCGTGGCCTGATCGAGTACGTGCGGGAGTTCACGGAAGGGGAGATGATGGACGACGTGTTCGTCTTCTACCCCCACGCGGCCGTGGTGGAGCAGGCGGACCGGATGCTGGGGAGGAACGGCTGCCTCAATTTCTTCGCCGGCCCGCAGGACAAGGACTTTACCGCCCCCATCAACTTCTATGACGTGCACTACGAGGAGCACCACCTGGTCGGAACCAGCGGCGGCAACACCGAGGACATGCGCATCTCCCTGGAATTGATGAGCGAGGGCCGGCTCAACCCCGCCGGCATGGTCACCCACGTCGGGGGGCTGGACTCGGTGGCCCGCACTATCCTCGACCTGCCCGACGTACCCGGCGGCAAGAAGCTTATCTACACCCACGTCAACATGCCCCTGACGGCCATCACGGAGTTCGCTTCCCGCGCCGACCAGGTGCAGGAGCCGCTCAAGAGCGTCTTCAGTGAGCTGGACCGCCTGGTGCAGGCTGGCGGCGGATTGTGGAATACGGAGGCGGAGCGCTTCCTGCTGAGCTGCGAGGAGTTGAAAGCGGACTGAGGCCGATGCCGTCTGCTGACACAATCCTGGCCGTCTCGACACCGATGGGCTACTCGCCGCGCGCCGTCGTGCGCATCAGCGGGCCCCACGCCCTTGCCTGTGCCCGAGGCCGGTTCAGACCGGCCGGCCCCGGAACTCACTGGGTGCGAACCTTCCGTGCCACGCGGGGCGAGTTCGCATTGCTGGGGGCGGGCTTGTGCGTGCCGGCCCTCCTTTACGTTATGCGCGCGCCATGTTCCTATACCTGCGAGGACGTGGTGGAGGTCCATGTGCCCGGCTCCCCCGCGCTGCTGGACGAATTGCTGGAGGATCTGCTCGCCCACGGCCCCGGCGCGCTGCGGACTGCCGAGCCGGG
>PUMJ01000133.1 GCA_003551305.1 Candidatus Brocadiaceae bacterium | reverse complement strand
GGGCTTTCCGGGCGCCGCGCCGCGCGCGGACGCGCCCAATCCAGCCGCCGACAGCCCGCAGGGCCGCCCCCGGCAGGCGGGCCAGCCCGGGGCCCACCAGCAGGAAAAGCCCCAGCGAGCAGAACATCAGCACGAGGATGAACGTGCCCGTCGCCCCGACGCCCCGGTAGAGCGCCCCCGCCAGCAGGATGCCCAGCACGCCCCCCGCCCGGCCCGGCGCGGCGACGTACTCGCCCGGCGTGGACTCGGGGGAAGCGTTCAGCAGCGCCAGCACCAGCACCAGGCCCAGCAGCAGCAGCGCAACACCCCCCACCCGCAGGGGCCAGTCCGAGATGCTCACACCCCCCATCAGCACCAGCCCCGCGCAGGCGACCAGCCCGGCCAGGGCGTAGGCTGCGCGGCCCAGCAGGGCGAGGGCATAGGCCGACACGTAGGCGCCCGCCACGCCGCACGCGTTGCCCGGCCCCGCCACGGCCGCTACGTCCGGAAACGGGCCCTCGGTGGGGTCATGCGTGACGAGACTGGCCAGCAGAAACGCCGCCAGGGCGACGATGACGATGCCGGCAGCAACCCTTGCCACGCGTCTGCGGTCCATTTGCCCGTTGCTCACAGCTTCAGGTGACATTCCTGCGCGTCAGGCATTGTAGGCAAACGGCCCGGCCGAAAGCAATCACAGAGCCCGTGCGGTGGACCTCCAACCGGCACCTC
Organism: Candidatus Brocadiaceae bacterium; assembly: GCA_003551305.1. Classification (GTDB taxonomy): domain Bacteria; phylum Planctomycetota; class Brocadiia; order SM23-32; family SM23-32; genus B1Sed10-231. The sequence goes on along the minus strand of PUMJ01000133.1, from coordinate 10,063 downwards.
ATCAACGTGGCCGGCGCCATCCGGAGCGCCGGGGCCGAGAGACCCCTCAGCCCTCGTCATAGCCCTTCAGCTCGCGCACCCAGATGTTGCGAAACTGCACCAGGTCGCCGTGGTCCTGCAGGCCGATACCGTCCTTGCCATGCGGCTTATACGGCACCACCGTCCTGTGTGCGGTCGGCCCCATCAGCTCCGTGCGGTGGTGCAGCACCAGCCCGTTGTGGATGACGGTGATGAAGGCAGGCCTGGTCACCTCCTCGCCGTCGAAGGCGGGAGCCTCCCAGATGATGTCATACGTGTTCCACTGGTCGGGGGGCACGCAGGCGTTCACCAGCGGAGGATACTGCCCGTACATGGCGCCCGTGGTGCCGTCGGGGTAGGTCGGGTTCTCGTAACAGTCGAGCACCTGCACCTCGTAGCGGCGCATCATGAACACGCCGGAGTTGCCGCGGCCCTGGCTCTCTCCCTTGACCTCGGCGGGGGCTGCCCACTCCAGGTGGAGCTGGATGTCACCGAAGTCGCGTCTCGTGTGGATGCCGCCCGAGCCCGGCACCACGCGCATGGCGTCCCCGACGATCTCCCATCCGGCCGGCCCGTCGCCCTTGTCGGCCGCCCACTCGTCCAGGTCAGAACCGTCGAACAGCACGATCGCGTCCTCAGGCGGCAGCACGGGGGCGATCTCCCCCAGGTTCGTCGGCCGCACGACCGGCGGCTGGGGCCGCTCACCATCATGCACGTGCCAGTTCGTCCCCGGAATCATCGGCGTATCCTGATAGCCAAGCGCCATAGCACCTTCTCCTACCGAGTGAGTTCACCTGAAAAGCAACAAGTCGGCCGGCGCATCTTACCCCACAGGGGACCCCGCGCCAACCGAATCGCCTCAAACGCGGCCGTCCCTGCTGGCTGAAGCGGAGCGGCAACCGGACCGCCCTGGCCCCGCTATCTCAGTCGGGGACAGACGCCTCCCACAGGTGGGGCCGGTTTTCGCGCACCCACTCCTCCGAGCGCAGCTCGGTGCGCAGTCCCCGCGCGCGGTAGATGCCGAAGCGCGCGACGGACAGGCCCGCGCAGACGACGTCATGGTCCGCGGCCGGCAGCACCTCTTCAAAGGCGCGGTGCGCCTCCAGCGGCACGTCCGGGCGGCCCGGCCGGGCCCGGCGACGCCGCTCGTCCACGTGGACGGCATCGCCCCCCGCGTGCGCGGCCCGCAGGTGGGGCCAGTCCATCCCCCAAGCGGACAGCAGCCCGGTCACCCCGTAGTGGTCGTTGCGGCGGTGAGGCAGCGCGTAGAAGTCGTACTGATCGGCCAGGTAATAGCCCACGCAGAGCGTGCTGCGCCAGGAGTCGCCCACGACGACGGCGCCCTCGGCACCGGGACGCTCAAGCTCAGTGCGAACGACCTCAGCCAGTCCCCGCCAGCCCATCATCTTGTCCGCAGGGGGCCGAAAGCCCGCGTGCACCGCCAGCGCCGGCCACAGCGTGCCCGCCAGCACCACAGCCGTCAGCACGAGGGCGACGCCCGCCGACACCGGGGCCCACCACGGCGCCCTGCCCCGCGCCCCGGCCCGCTCGGCGATAAGACCGCCCACGCCCACGATCGCCACGACGTAACCTATTGCGTCCCAGTGCTCCCGCAGCATGTGGCGTTCGGTGAACAGGCTGGGAACCATGAAAAACAGGATAGGCACCAGCCCGAACGCCGCCACCCACGCCCACCGGTCTTGACGTCGTCGGAGCACAGCCACCACCAGCGCCGCAATGCACGCCACCCAGAGCGCCGGTGAGATCAGACCGGCGTGGCCGAACACGTAGGCATCCCACCTCTCGGGGAACAGAATCCAGGCGTGGCGGCTCTCCAGGTGGAAGTCGAGCGCCGGCCAGCCGTGCCGCGCGTTCCAGGCCAGGAAGGCCGGGGCGAACAGAGCCGCCCCCAGCCCGACCGCGAGCCACGGCCCGGACGTGCGCAGGGCGCGCCGCCCGGCCGGGGTCGCCAGCAGCGCCAGCGCGAGCGCCGGAACGGCCAGTACCATCATGTACTTCGTGTAGAGGCCCAGCGCCAGCACAACGCCGGCCGCCGTCCACCACAGCCGCCCCTCCTGCAGCCCGCGCCAGGCGCAGTAGACGAAAACAAGCCACAACAGCACCTGCGGCACGTCGGGAGTCGCCAGCAGCCCCATCGCAACGGTGAACGGCGCGGCCGCCGTGAAGCCCGCCGCCCAGAGCCCCGCCCGCTGGTCGAACAGCGCCGCCCCAAGCACATATGCCGCCGGGATGAGCAGCGTGCCCAAAACCAGCGAACTCAGACGCAGCCCCAGCATCCCGTGCCCGGCCACCTGCTCACCCGCCCGGATAAGCAGCGAAACGAGCGGAGGATGAGGGGAGAAAACCAGCCCCCGCACCGCCCCCCACCAGTAAATGGCCTCGTCCGGCAGGATGTCCGTACGCAGCGCCGCGGCCGTGCGCGCGGCAAGCGAGACCAGGCAGAACCCCGCCAAAAGAAGGGCCGCCCGCCGCCCCGCTCCCTGCGCATCATTCTCTGTCCCGCCGGTCTCTTCCACGCCAGCATCCTGTTCCAGAAAAAGGGGAAACCCCGCAAGGGCCGGCCGGGGCCGCCCGGTCACCGGGGCCGCCCCGACCCGCAGACCATAGCACAGCGCCCCCCGGACTTCAACAGGTACCGCCAGTTTCCCCGAGAACCGCAGGGGCTGGGCCGCAAGCCATAGACCACACACTGCTTATGACCTTTGGGATGTGGAAAGGTTCATCACCCCGAAAGATGGGCCGATCGAGGTGGCCGTTTCGGGGAAACTCCCGCCCGTCACAAATCTTGACAGGGGGTGGGCGTCCCCGTATAGTGCCTCTCGAGTGTTGGGAGGCCGTCGCTCCTTCCCGGTCGGCCGAGAGGTGGGAGGGGAGGGAGGCGCCCGGGCAGCCTGTCCGCCGCCGGCGGGCAGGGGGCAGGCGTTCACGGCCCGGCATCGCCGCGGGCGCACATCCGTGTTGCGTTGCGAGGGGATGGGCAATGCGAAATGCCAACATCTGGTTTCTGGTTGCAGTCACCGCATGCACGGTAGGAGTTCGGGCGCAGGTTCTGTTTGAGCCGATCCCGCCCGACAGTCCCCACTGGGAGCGGGCCCGCCTGGAGGTCGCCGCGCGCGTGGCGCAGCCGGGATCGGACTTTGTTGAGCTGGCGCGGCAGGCGGCGCGGGCGGAGCCGGCTGATGCTCAGGAAGCGATGTTCCACCTGAAGGTGCTGATGCGCGCCGGCATGGAGGACGAAGCCGTCGTCATGCTCGAGCACCTCATACGTCTGTGGCCCGATCTGCCGCGCGGCCAGATCGGGAGGATGTGCCGCGCAGCCGGCCAGTTCGCTGTCCCACAGGTGGCCTGGGAGCTTGCCAACAGGTTCGAGTACACCATCGCCGATGTGAGTGTGGATAGAGCCCTGTTGCGTCACCTGGAGTTGGACGGCTGGAGCTTCGAGCAGATTGATGCGTGGCTCGTGGAGCGGGCAGCAGGCGGGAGGGCCTTCTGGCTTTTGGAGCGCCTCGGCTTCTACCACCGCCATGGACGCGCCGAGGAACTCATCCAGGAACTCCTCGGCAGCATCAGGGAGCAGCCTGAGGACGTTGACATGGTGTTGAGCATTCTCGGGATCCTGCCTCGCTTCACCGACGCGGGCCGCGAGGAACCGCGGGACCTGTCCTGGCTGCCGGATGTGCTCGGTCCGCTGCTCGCCACTCAGGGCCGTGAACTCGGCGACGCTCTGCACCGGCTGAAGAACTGGGAAGCGGCCCTCACCATTTACCGGGGGGCGCTTGGCGTGCCGGTCACGGACCAGGAGGTCGAAGCCGTCAGCGAGAGGTCAGCAATACTGGTCACCAGCGAGAGCCTCCAGGTCACCCTCGACGTTCTCCTGCGCGAGGGGATGGCCAGATGCCTGCTTGAGCTTGGCCGCACCGATGAGGCCCAGGAGCTGATGGTCGAGGCGGCGGACATCCGCGAGGCCCACGGACGCCGTATTGACCTGTTTTTCGCGGGCCAAACGCAGCTGGTCAGCGGCGCGCGCATCATCGAGGGGCGAGTGCGCGCCGGGGAGGCGGAGTCCGGCGACGATCCCCGCTACTGGCTCGATAGGGCCCGCTACTACCAGGGCCGTCGGGAGCCGGCCGAAGAGGAACAAGCCCTCAAGAAAGCCGTGGAGCTTACTCTGGTGCCCCCCCCGGACGACAGAACGGCCGCGCGTCTTGAGGCGGCTCGCCGCACGGCGTTGTCAAACTATGCCCGCTTTCTGATTCGCATGGACCGGAGAGACGAGGCCTATGCGATGCTGCTTGAGGAGCTGACCGAGCGACCGCTCGGGGATGGGCCAGCGTTTGACGCGGCCAACGCAGTGCGGCGCCACTTCGGCCGCTATGCCTCTCCCGAAGACGAAGCGGTATGGCAGTGGGTCTCAGAGCAACCGCAGTGGCATTCCATCGAGAAGGGCTTACTGCGTCACATGGTACGCAACGCCCCTGCGGAGGAACGTGAGAGGCACTTCGCGCGCATTGAGGCCATGGCCCAGGACGGAGACCCCTGCCGCGTGCTCGCGGCCGGATGGGTTATCTACGGGTCGCGCATGCGCGGAGTCGGCTCTCCGGAGAGAGCGGTCGCGCTGTGGGAGCGCGCGCTTGAGACGGCCGAGGATCCCGACCTGCGCCGGGATCTGGCACGTGCTCTCTTCACGGGCTACCTGCACCTGAACGACTGGCGGAATGCGGAACGGATCCTGCCTGAGCGCGGAACCCTGGTCCAGCTCGCCGAGCCGCTGGGCCGCATTGCTGTAGTGGCTGCACAGAGAGGCGACCACGAGGATGCGATGCGCCTCTGGGCGGCCGCGACGAACATCAACCCCGCCCATATGTGTGCGCTGCCTCGCCTGGTGGAGGCCGGGCTCCAAGAGGAACTCGAGGCGTTCTACGCGGACCTGCAACGCAGGCTGCCCACCTCCAACGTCCCCGAGCGCGCCTTGAGGCGAATTCAGAGAGGCTGAGCGCGCCACTGCCGGCGGGGGAGGCGCCGGATATAGGGCGTTGCATCCGTGGCCTCAGGTAGAGGAGCGATGTACATGAAAGTGAGCACGTATGTGTTTATGGGCCTGGCCGTGCTCGCCCTGTTCCCGGCGATGGTGGGAGTGCGGACTGTGCAGGCTGACAGTCCGACAGCGGGCGTCCAACAGACAATAGAAAGGATCAGTGCGGCGCTGCGCGAGGCGTATTACGCCGATGTAGACGCGCCAGACCCGGAACGCGTCTTTGAGCAGTATTGGCCGGAACTCCGTGCCCATGTTACCAGCGACCGCGTCCAGTTCTCCAGCATGCCGATCATTGTGGTTAGGGATTGCGAGGCCTACTGCCGTATCATCGCGCTGGGGCCTCGCGGCCTCCCCTTCATAGTGCGGCAGACCCGGGCCGAACGGCACAGCGAATGGCTCGTGGAATTCGCGCTCGCCATGGCATGGCAGGAGATGTCAGGGTTCGTCACGGCCCCCTGCACCAACCCGTGGTCCAGGACCAGCCTCAAGGCGTGGTGGGAGGGGGGCCAGGCGCTCAGCGACGAGCGCTTCGCCGAAGCCTACGCCGACGACAACCTGGAGGCCATCATCCTGCTGGGCGTCGCCGTCCTGCCGCGCGTGATGGAGAAGCTCGAAGGGGGGCGACTACCGGATGCTGGACGTCGTCGAGCGCCGTACGCACGGCCGGGCGGACCTGGAGGGGGAGACCCCCGAGGAGCGCGCCGCCGCGTGCCTGGCCTGGTGGGAGGAGAATAAGCAATACTGGCTCATCCCCTTCCCCGACCGGGAGCCCCTGCAAGAGGAAGAGGACCAGGAAGGAGAGCCTGAAGGCTGACCGCCCGGGGCCCGCGGAGGAGTCTGTAGTGGCACAGTTGGTTCCGGGGAGGGACGCCGGGGAGAGCGCGGCACCGCCGTCCGGGAAGAAGCAAAGGCGGGCAAAGCCCGCCGCCTGCCGGCAAGCCTGCTTGCGCGCGGCGCGCCGGCAAGCCGGCAGGTCGCAAGAGCGGTAGCAAGCAGCGCGCTCACAGAGCGCGGCGCACTCCAGAGGACACGCCGCGGACAATGTAGAGTTGTGCGACAGGCACGAACGGCGCTCTCTGGAGTGCGGCGCCTTGGCGCCGCCCTCATACCCGGCGGCTCGCCGCCGGGCCATGTCTGATTCGGCCCTGCCGGGCCTCCCCACGAGCGCTGCGAAGCAGCGCCACATATGAAGCCCGGGGTGCCGGCCGGCACCCCGGGAAACCGGCAGCCCGCAACAAGAGCGCGCCCTGAAAGGGCGCCACAACGGGGACAGAGAACAGAAAACGAGCGGCCCCCCTGGAGGGGCGGCACCGCGTCCCCTGTAGCGCCCCTTCAGGGCGGCGGCCCGGTTGGGGCGGCGTACTTTCAGAGCGGCGGCCCGCTGGGACGGCGCCACCCGGTCAGCTACGTGCGCTGCACGAAGCCGCTCCGGATGGCGCGGGTGCGCCTGGAGTCGGGCGCCGGCCGAGCGGGGCATGCCGTCGAGCGCAGCAATCGCCCTTTTGTCGAAAGGCAGGGAACAAAACACCGGCCCCGAGCGACTCATGTTGTGGGATCGGACGAAGCCGGCGAACTGTAACCCGTGCGGTGCGGCCGGGGCGGCCTCCGGGTGAAGGGGCGCACCGGCCCGTGCCGGCCGTCCGGCACTGGATGAGAGGAGGTCTGTTGTGAGGATTTGGGGCGTGCTGCTGGTGTCGTTGCTGGCGGCGGGGGTGGGGCTTGCCTCTGCCCTGTCGGAGGCGGGCGGTCCGGAGACAGCCGAGGCGGGCGGAGAGGCCCTGCCCGAGAATTTCGTCATCCCCCCTGCAGATGGTGCCAGTCGCCCGGCGGGAGATACCCCTGAACCTCGACTCCATCACGGTCCGCGACCCCGAGACCGGGGATCTGGCTGAAGTGGCCGTCCGCCTTCAGCAGACCCGTTACAGGGTCGAAATGCTCAGGCGACGGCCCCTGCGCACGAGCAGGCAGGAGGCCCACTTGGCCTGTTACGAACTCGTCAGCGATGGCCTCTATACCTGGGCGCGCTGGCCGGTGTCCAATATCGTGGGTCGTTTTCGGCTTCTACCAGTTTCGGAATCGGAGACGTACCTGGGCTGGGCCAGGCCCGGAGCTTTACAGCTGGCTCCTGTCACGCGGCCCCTTGACCGCACCGTTGCGCTTGCCCGCCGCTTTAGGGAAGTTCCGGAACCAACAACATTCGTGCCGGTCGGCCGCCTCGTGCCGCGAGCCCGTCGGTGGGGAAGGGATGCTCTCGTGCTGGATGCTGAACTGGTGTCGCTGGAGCGGGACGAAGAGGGGCGGCTGCGCCTGACGATATCGAACCCGGAGGGCACGGACGTGGTCGTGCTCGTCCGCGAAGAGGACGAATGGCGCGTCGCCGAAGACCCCGAAGCCGAGGAGTGAGGCTGGCTGCGGGTCCCCGGCGCGAGGGATAGCGCCGACAGGCTACGCCCTGGGCTGGTATGTTGCGCCCCGTTGGGGCGCCAGGACGTTCGCTGTCACGCTCCGTTGGGGCGGCATAGTTTTCTGCCCGCAACGGCCATGGACGCCCCAAACCGCAGCCCGCCGCACGCGGGCGCCTCAGACGTAGCCCCGGGCGACCAGCGGGAGCCGGGGGAAAAGGTCCGCTCCCCCGGTCCGGAGCCCCGTAGGGGCGATTCTGGGGCATTCGGCTGGGTCGATTCAAGGGCCGCCGGGTTGAGTCGCCCCCTCGCGGGGGCTCTTCTGCTTCTGTCGGATCCTGTTCTCCCGGGGTTTGCGCGCCGGGGGCGCGCTTCACCCCGGGCTATGTCTGATTCGGCCCTGCCGGGCCTCCCCACAGGCGGGCTCTCTCCGGCACCCCGCGGGGAGAATGCTTGACGGGAACGCTATGAACGTATAGCATGTAGGCGGTTCGGCAATGGCCGGGCCACAGCACGTTGACGCTCCCGGCCGGTCAGACCGGCAGCCGGGTGCGGGTTGCTGTATCGGAATCGCCCACTCTCCCGGCCCGGGCGCCGAGAGGGACGGACCCCCGCGTCTCGCAGACCTCAACGGATGCATGGCGCCGCTGATACACGGGGCCTCCGCGCGGCGACCCGTTCGGGCGCCGGCGTCCGATTTGGGCGTATCGGGGGTTCTCTGCGAAACGAATCCATTTGCTCTTTGATACACTGAGGAAGCCCCCGCGCGGCTGCTGGACGCGCGGCCTGCGCACCCGAATGCGCGGTGGGCCGGGCATCATCAGCCGGCCTGTCCCGCCGGGCCGGGCGGCCCGGGGAAGGCCCCCTCCCGCTGCGCCACGAGGACCCAGTCCTCGTTGGTGGTTGGGGGGTCGATCCAATGCGTGGCCGCCTCGCTGTGGCCGCCGTGCGCGCAGGTGCCGTGGCGCGGGTCATACCACCACAGCTCCACCTGCTCGCCGAGCCGCGTGAAGTCATACTTCGCGGGCGAGCCCGCCGGCAGGTAAACGTACATATAGTCGCGCCCGGCCGCCGCTGTCGGCCGGACGATCTCCGCGCCTTCCTCCGGCCAGGGTTCCCAGCGCCGCCGCTCCTGCAGGTTCGAGTCGGCATAGACGTTGGAATCGAGCGCGCGGACAACCCCCGCCACCGGCTCCAGCTCGGCGAAGGGGCGGCTCTGGACCAGGGCGCGCAGGTGGCGCATCTGGTTGGCCCCCGGCAGGTGCAGCGCCCGCTTCCAGTCCATGTTACAGGCGAGGAACTGCGGCTCACCGTGCCTGTGCATCATCCAGACCTCGTTGCAGCCGTAGGTGTGCCCGCATGCGCCGCCCAGGACGCCGCGCCAGGCGCGCCGGCGCGCGTCGGCCGCCGTGAACCGCCGGCCCGTCGGGTTCCAGCCGCCGCCCATTACCGGTATGTTCTCATAGCACGGCTCGCCGTCGAGCACCGGTCGCACGGGCGTCCTGGCCCGGTCGCGGGCTATCAGCCGGGAGGTGTCGAGTTCGGGGTTGCTGTGGCCGGTCTGCCACATGTGGAAATCCAGCCACTCCTCCTCGTGCACGAACTCCGCGCTGGAGTGGCGTCCCGGCGGGTGAAATGTCATCAGGTGCCGCCCTGCGTCCCCCTCCTTGATGCCGAGCGCCATCTCACGGATCGTCTCCAGGAAGGGCTCCCGACTTGTGTCGCGGTCACCGCCCATGATCCAGATCACCCGGGCGTCGCGGTATCGTTCACCGACGAAGTGCCCGTAGGCGCGGGCGTTCTGCGGCGTGAAGACCTGCGGGCCCCGGCCGGGGGAGTTGAGCACCTTGTCGCCCCAGGTCGGCAGCAGCGCGGCCACGATGCCCAGTTCGTTCATCCTCCGCACGACCTCGTCCACGTGGGCGAAGTAGTCTTCGTTCGGCCGGGCCGGGTCCAGGTCATGGAAAGGGACTTGCCCCGCCGGCGTCGGCTCGCGCAGGCCGTCGCGTTCGGCCAGGATGACCGTCTGCACCGCCGTGAAGCCCTGGCTGGCCCGCGTGGTCAGGTAGTGTTCGGTCTCCTCCCGGTCCAGCCGATGGAGCAGTTCCCATGCCGTGTCGGCCAGGTAGAAGAAAGGCGTTCCGTCCGGATTCTCCAGCTTGCGTCCGTCACTGCTGACATTCAGGCTCGGCGTCCGGCTCATGATTCCTCCTCCGTGCGAAGTCCATGGCCTCCCGGCCCGTCAGGCACGGCTGTGCTGTTCTTCACGCCGATCCCCTGTCCCGAAGCGGAGGCACGACCGACCGTCCTACGCCTTTGGGCATTCGGCCGGCTGAGTCCCCGCCGGAAACCTCTTCCAGGTCGCTTGCATCGGCACCTTCCCGGTCGGGCGGCCCGCAGTTCGCTCGCGGCCGTGATTGTAGCGGTAGCAGCCCAGGACGGCAACGCGCCTGGCCATACCCTTTGCTGTACTTTGCCAGGACATCCTCCCCACCCTGGGTGACGATTTTACCGGCGATTTTGTCCAGCACAATCGGGGGCGGCAAAGCGAAGGAGTCGGGCAGCTTCAGGCCTTGCTTTCGCAGCT
>PUMJ01000138.1 GCA_003551305.1 Candidatus Brocadiaceae bacterium | reverse complement strand
GGAGGCGTGCTTGCGTGGATCCAGCCCGCCGATGCCGTGCGGAGGGCTCATGTCCAGCTCTATCTTCTCCCCACCGAGTTCTACCATGTCCACGCACTCCGGGTAGAAGAACATCATGTTGGACGTCTCCCATTTGGCCGCATGGTCGGTGTTGGACTCCTCGGAGCGGCTCAGCGTTATCTCCCACACCCCCAGGCCCGCGCAGGTGCCGTCGGCGGTCACGGGCTCCAGCGCCAGCTGGATCATCTCGATCTGCTCCTTCACGTTATGACCGCTGACGCCAATGATGACGCGGAATCCCGTCCGCTTCAGGCGCGTGAACAACTCGGCGTACATGGGGACCAGGTGCTCCCGGTCGAACCCCGAGTGCAGCCACTGGGGTGGATACACGACGCCCCCGAACTGCTCGGCGCATTTGACCAGGATGCCATGGGCCTTCAGGGCGTCATTGCCCAGCGGCAGGTGCCGGCCGTGCCACTCGATCAGGCCGAAGGGCACGTAAACAACGGGGAACCGGCGCGCGGCGTCTTCAAGCTGAGCCGGACGCATGAACTGCATCTGCACCTCGGGCGAAAGGGAACCATCCACAGGCCACACCTCCAGATGAAAGGAAGCCCCAGTGTAGGACGGCGCCCGGTCCGGGGCAAACGCCGCCGGCCGCGGCCCGGCGGCGAACGAGCGGCGCCTGGAGGGAGCGTTCCATCACGTCCGGGCTCCGCGGGCGGCACCCCGCCCTTTGACAGGGCCGCACGCCGGGCCGTACCCTCACGCCTCCCGCCGGGATCCCGGCGGAGGGCCGGCTTCAGAGCTTACGCACCCAGGGGAGACCCCGATGGCCAGACCGCAGTCCGGACAGAAGAAGGAATGGGAAGACCAGCAACTCGTCGGGCGCAACCGCGAGCCCGCGCGCGCCACCTTCGTCCCCTATCCCGACGCGGAAGCGGCCCTCACCGGCGACCCCGCCGCCTCGTCGTGGCACCGCTCCCTGAACGGCCGCTGGCGCTTCCACTACGCCCCGAGGCCCGAGCTCAGCCCGGACGGCTTCCAGGATCCCGCGTTCAGGGCGGACGAGTGGGACAGCATCCGCGTGCCCGGCAACTGGCAGATGCAGGGCTACGGGCGTCCGCATTACACCAACGTGGTCTACCCCTGGCCCGTGGACCCTCCGCACGTGCCGGACGAGAACCCCACCGGCTGCTACCGCCGCACCTTCCCCCTGCCGGAGGGCTGGGCCGGCCGGAGGACGTTCATCGTCTTCGACGGCGTGGACTCCTTCTTCCGCCTCTGGGTGAACGGCGTCGAGATCGGCATGAGCAAGGGCAGCCGCGTGGCGGCCGAGTTCGACATCACCGACGCCGTCCGCGAGGGGCAGAACCTCCTGGCCGTCCAGGTGCTCCAGTGGTCCGACGGCTCCTACATGGAAGACCAGGACATGTGGTGGCTGAGCGGCATCTACCGGGACGTCCACCTGGTGTCCACCCCGCCGGTGCGGTTGCGTGACTTCGAGGTGCGAACCGAGCTGGACGAGGATTGCCGCGACGCCGACCTCCGCCTGACCGCCGCCCTGTGCAACGAGACGGACGCCACCGTGGACTGCTCCGTCGAGGCCCGCCTGCTGGACGCCCACGGGGCGGAAGTCCCGCTCGAGCCGGGGGCCGTCCGGTCCGGCGTCACCGCTGGCGGGGAGACAACCGTCGAGCTGACCGCCCCGGTCGAGGCCCCCCGCCTGTGGTCGGCCGAAGACCCCTGCCTCTACACCCTGCTGCTCACCCTTCGGGACGCAGATGGTGAGTCGCTGCAGGTTATCCCCCAGCGCGTGGGCTTCCGCCGCGTGGAGATACGGGACGCGCAACTGCTGGTCAACGGACGCCCCATTCTCATCAAGGGCGTCAATCGGCACGAGATCCACCCCGACCTGGGCCGGGCCGTCAGCGTCGAGTCCATGGTCGAGGACATACGCCTGATGAAGCGGTTCAACCTCAACTCCGTGCGCACCAGCCACTATCCGGACGACCCGCGCTGGTACGACCTGTGCGACCGCTACGGCATCTACGTGATGGACGAGGCCGACATCGAGACGCACGGGTTCGGCCCCCTGGGCGACGAGGGGACCCTGAGCAAGGACCCCGCCTGGGAGGCGCCCTACATGGACCGCCTGGTCCGGATGGTCGAGCGCGACAAGAACCACCCCTCCGTCATCATGTGGTCGCTGGGCAACGAGTGCGGCACCGGCCGCAACCACGAGGTGATGGCCGACTGGCTGCACGAGCGCGACCCCGGCCGCCCGGTCCACTACGAGCGTGCCCACGAGACCGACTACCTGGACGTGGCCGCCCGCATGTACGCCCCGGTGGAATTCCTGCACGAGTACGGCCGACGCGAGGACGCCCGATGCCCCTTCCTGCTGACCGAGTACTGCCACGCCATGGGCAACGGGCCCGGCACCCTGGAGGACTACTGGGACGCCATCCGCAGCTACGACACCCTGCAGGGCGGCTACGTGTGGGACTGGGTGGACCAGGGGCTGCGCAAGTTCACGCCGGACGGGAGGATGTTCTACGCCTACGGCGGGGACTTCGGCGACGAGCCCAACGACGCCTCCTTCTGCTGCAACGGCCTCATCTCGCCCGACCGCGAGCCGCACCCCGGGCTCCACGAGTACAAGGCCGTCCTCCAGCCGGTGCGGATGGAGGCGGTGGACGCCCCCGCCGGCCGCATCCGCGTGCGCAGCGAATACGACTTCCTGACGCTGGAGCACCTGCAGCCCTCCTGGACGCTGAAGGCGGAGGGGCGCGTGCTGGCCTCGGGCGCGCTTGCGCCCCTGACGACCGGCCCGGGCGAGCAGACGACCCTCCAGGTGCCCCTGCCCGAGTTGCCGAAAGGACCGGAGGGGGAGGTGTGGCTGAACCTCAGCTTCCGCCTGGCGGCCGACACGGAATGGGCCGAGGCCGGCCACGAGGTGGCCTTCGGGCAGTTCCTCGTGGCCGGAGAGCCCGCCGGGAGCAGCAGGCCGACCGCCGTCGCCGGGGCCGCGCCACGGCTCAAAGAGGCGCCGGGCCGGCTGACGGTGGACTGCGGCGAGACGGTGCTGGCCTTCGACATGCTCACCGGCCGTATCGCCTCCTGGACCTGGCGCGGCGAGCCCCTGCTGAGCGAGGGGCCGCGGCTGAGCCTCTGGCGCGCGCCCACCGACAACGACGTGCGGATGCAGAAGGAGTGGCGCAACGCCGGCTACGACCGCATTGAGCTGCGCACCGAGAGCGTCCGACAGGAGAAAGGCCCGGACGGCGCCGTGACCGTGCGCGTCGCCCAGGTGGCGGGCGCACCCACGAAGGCCACCTGCTTCCGGTGCGCCCACGCCTACACCGTGCAAACAACCGGGGAGCTGCTGATTGCTACCGAACTGGAGCCCCTCCGGGACGGGCTGCCCCACCTGCCGCGCGTCGGCCTCAGGATGCGCCTGCCGGGCCGGTTCGAGAACCTGACCTGGTACGGCCGGGGGCCGCACGAGAACTACAGCGACCGCTGCACGAGCGCCCGCGTGGACGTCCACCGGGGAAAGGTGGCCGACCAGATACCGCCCTACGTGCGGCCGCAGGAGTGCGGCCATCGCACCGAGACGCGCTGGCTGACCCTGACGGACGCCGCCGGCACGGGCCTGCTGGCGGCCGCGCAGCCCCTGATGGGCTTCAACGCGCTGCCGGTGCGCACCGAGGACCTGCAGGCCGCCCTGCACCCGCCCGAGCTGCCCTGCCGGCACGAGGTGGAACTGCACCTGGACCACGGGCATTGTCCGCTGGGGACGCAGTCCTGCGGGCCCGGCCCGCTGCCGAAGTACCTGGTGGCGGCCGAGGCGATGGAGTTCGCCTTCCGGCTGGCGCCTTTCAGCGAACGAGAGCGCGGCCCGGCGCGATGGTAGCCTGAGACGCCCCACGAAATGCACGTAGAGACATGGAACTTTCCCAGGATTTGACGAGCCCCGGGCCTCTTGCCCGCAGGAGCGGACCAGACCGTCCGGGTGCTCCCATCGGTGAACCGGGGCCAGGCCGCCCAGAAGGGCCGAAGACGGCCCCCGTCGCATCCTTCGCCGCCACGGGGCCTCTCACCAATTGACAAAGCCCTGCCCGCCGACTAACATGCGGACGATTATCCGGGGATGTTGATATTCTGGGAATGTGCGCCTCCCGGGGCGGGGCTGGTGGGAGAGCCGGCTGCCCGGTGTGGTGCGCTGTTTTGTGGGAGGCCGGCCATGAGGAAGTTCCTGGCGGTTATCGTTCTCGCATCGTGTCTGGCGGCGAACGCCCTGGCTCAGGAGTACATCTGGCTTGAGGGGCAGGAGCCGACGACATCGGACTATAACGAGCACGGGTGGTATTCGTACGATGACGTGCGGGTGGACTGGTTTTCTCCCGGCGAGCCGGAGGTCACCGACGGGGACTGGCACACCCATTACCGGGGCCATAATGACGACCCCGGCACGGCGGCATGGGAGTTCACCGTCACCGAGGGGGGCGAATACACATGGTGGATACGCCTGAGCGCCCGGCAGGTCAGATACCTCTACCGGCTGAACGACGGCGACTGGGAGGAGATAGACGTCCGGGACGCCTTCGAGTACATCAACCTCATCCCGCCCGGCATAGACATACGTTTTATGGGCTGGGTCAAGGTCGGCACGTTCGAGCTGGAGCCGGGCGAGCACACGGTGGAGGTGCGCATCGATCGCTATCCGGGCGGCCAGACCCACGGCGGCATTGACGCGATGTGCTTCGCCAACTTCGAGTGGTACCCGGCCGGCGCCCTGAAGCCGGACGAGGGGCCCGAGCCCGGCCCCGACGTCTGGTTCCCCCTCCGCACCGGCAGGGACGCGTTCAGCCCCGACTCCATCATAGACATGCAGGGTCTGCTGGACGAGAGCACGGGCGTGCCGGCCGGCAAGTACGGCCACGTGCAGCGCGTGGGGTCCAATTTCGAGCTGAGCGAGCGACCGGGGGTGCCGGTCAAGTTCTGGGGCGCCAACGTTTCCAGGCCGAGCAATCCGGACAACTTCCCCCAGCAGGCCCGTTTCTACGCCAAGCACGGCGTCAACGTGATGCGCCGCCATTACATGCACGCGGAACTGGGTGAAGACCGCAGCCCGGAGCGGCAGGACCTCTACGACCGGTGGTTCGCCGCCCTCAAGGACAACGGCGTATACACCCACTGGTCGGTGTATTACCCGGACTCGCGCGGGGTGAGCCGGGACTTTTTGCCCGATGAGCTGGACCCCGACTTCGAAGCCCTGCTGGGAAGAATCGGCGTGACCCTGGACGACCTGTGGGACGAACTGGAACCGCGGGAAGACGGTCACGGGCGCCAGATCGGCGGGTTCACCAACTTCGTCCAGGCCTACCAGCAGGGCCAGTGGGAGTGGCTCAAGCCCCTGCTGGAGCACGAGAACCCCTACACCGGCATGCGGTACGTGGACGACCCGGCCCTGGCCTTCATGGAGGTCCAGAACGAGGACTGCCTCTTCTGGCACTGGCCGCTGAACGCACTGGCTGACGGACACGATTATCCCAACCACACCTTGCTGCTGCGGCGGATGTGGTTCGAGTGGCTGCAGGAGCGCTACGCCGACGATGACGAACTGGAGGCGGCCTGGGGCGACGGCATGCGCGCCAACGACAGCGTCGAGACCTTCCACAGCGACATGAAGATGTACGGCGCCTGGGAGCTTGAGGAGGACGGGCCCTGGGGCGGCAACAAGGTGGCCGAAAGGGCCCGCATGGGCGACTATATCCGCTTCCTGGCCGAGACTCAGCGCCACCACTGGGAGACGCGCTTTCAGCAGGTGCGCGACCTCGGGTTCCAGGGCGTCTTGTTGTCCACGGCGTGGAAGTCCGGCGGCCCCGCCGGCGTGGCGGCCAACATGTGGGCCGACGACGCCGGGGACGCCATAACGCGCCACGCCTACATGGGTGGGGGCGCCGGCGGCCATGACGTGCAGGTCGGCGAGGTGCGCAACGTGACGCACCTGGACCGGCCGGGCCGGGGCATCATCGGTGGGGAGAGCATAGACGCCGGCGGCCAGCCCGTCACCATCATCCAGGTGGAAGACAAGCCCGCCATGATGACCGAGTGGAATATGAACCCCCCGAACCAGTGGCGCGCCGAGATATCGCCCCTCTACGCCTTTTACGGCATGGGGCTGCAGGGCTGGGATTCCTCCCTGCACTTCGCGGGAAGCCGGCCGTGGATGGGGAGCGGATGGCCCGGCGCCGGGCGCGGCCCCCGCAGCTACGTCACCGAGACGCCCGTTTACATGGGGCAGTTCCCCGCCCTGGCCTTCGCCATCCACAAGGGCCACATCCAGCAGGCGGACGCGGCCGCCGCCCGCCGCCTGTCGGTGGAGGATCTTTTCCGCGGCATAGACCCGTTGAGCCAGCCCCTGCCCGACGGCGGATTCCCCGGAGAAGATAACATCTTTGTTCCGCCCGAGGTCACGGCCATCGGACGGGTCAGCTTCAAGGCGGACGAAGCGCTCTCCTCCTCCGATTCGGAAAGAGTGGACTGGAGCGAGTACTGGGACGAGAGCGCCCAGGTCATCACCAGCATGACCGGGGAACTGGTCTGGGATTACGGCAACGAGGTTGTGCAGGTCAAGAGCCCGAAGACGCAGGGCATCATCGGCTTCGCCGGCGGGGGCACCTACGACCTGCCCGGCGTCCAGGTCGAGGTCCACACAGAGTTCGTGAGCCTGCTGTTCACGCCGCTGGACGACCGCCCCCTCATCGAGTCAGACCACATCCTCATAACGGCAATGGCCCAGGACAAGCAGGTCGGCACCGAGTACAACGAGGACGGCACCGAACTGCTCAAACTCGGCGGACCGCCCCTGCTGCTGGAGCCCGTGCAAGCCAACATCACCTTTGGAGGCCCGGCGCTGGAGTCGGTCAGAGCGGTGGACGTATTCGGAGTGCCCACGGATCAGGAGGTCACCCTCAATAGCAACTCCTTCACCATCGACGGGAACTACCAGACCTATTACTACGAGGTCAGGCGCGAGGTAACTCCGACCTGGACACTCCAGATAGACGCCCCCGAGGGCGAAGGCGTCACCGAGCCGGAACCCGGTGCGCACACCTATGATGTGGGCGAGGATGCCGAGGTAACTGCCACGCCGGAGGAAGGCTGGGAGTTCAGCCACTGGCTGCTGGACGGCGATGAGGCCGGCACGGAGGAGTCCATCACGGTGCCCTCCGGAGACGAAAATCAGACCAGGACGCTCCAGGCGGTCTTCGAGCATGAGGTCGTGCCGGGCACCTGGACCCTCCACATTGTCGCTGCCGAAGGGGAAGGTGCCACCGACCCGCCCGCCGGCTACCACAGGTATGATGTGGAAGAGGACGCCGTGGTGACCGCCACGCCGGAGGAAGGCTGGGAGTTCAGCCACTGGCTGCTGGACGGCGATGAGGCCGGCACGGAGGAGTCCATCACGGTGCCCTCCGGAGACGAAAACCAGACCAGGACGCTCCAGGCGATCTTTACCGAGATCGTGCCGCCGAGCTGGACCCTCCAAATTCTCGTTGCCGAAGGGGAAGGTGCCACCGACCCGGAATTCGGCGATCACACGTACGAGGTGGAGCAGTCCGCCCTGGTGACCGCCACGCCGGTGGAAGGCTGGCTCTTTAGCCACTGGCTGCTGGACGGCACAGAGGTCGGCCGGGAGAAGTCCGTTACCATCCCATCCGGAGCTGAAGACGAGACCCAAACGCTCCAGGCCGTCTTCATCCTGGCCGTACCGAGTGATCACCTGGTATGGGGCCTGGATGATGACAATCAGATATGGGTGCGCACAAACGTGACCGAAGCCAACCCCGATGGGGGCGAATGGCTCGCCGTGCCCGGGACGCTGGCTCAGGTTGATGCCGGCGTGAAAAGCGTCTGGGGTGTGGACCCGGAAGGCAATGTTCTCATGAGAGAGGGCATAAGCCGAGAGAACGCCCGCGGGACCGACTGGGTCGAGGTGCCCGGCCAACTGGCCATGGTCACTGTCGGCGAACCCCACATGGTCTGGGCTCTGAACCAGGAGGGGCAGATCCTCGTCCGCACCGGTATTGATGAAGAGACACCGGAGGGCACCGCCTGGGACATGCTGGACGACGGGGCCTTCAAGCACATATCGGTCGGTTTCGGGGCTGTATGGGCCGTGGACGCGGAGGGCAGGGTGTTCTGCCGTCTCGGTATCACGCCGCAGACGCCGACCGGGACGGATTGGAGCGAGATCGCCGAGGCGTGGCGGCACGCCAGTCCGTCCATCATCCTCTTTCTGCGCCTCCGCGCAAGGTGGGCCGAGGTTGCCGAGCCGCTGGAGTTGGACTATGTCAGTGCCGGCGACCTGGGGCTCGTATGGGGCCTGGACGAAGAAGGCGCCATCTTCACCCGAAGGGGGATCACCGAAGGTAACCCGCCCGGCACCCGGTGGGAGTCGGTGGACGGCCAGCTTGTGCAGGTGTCCGTCGGCTTCAACCAGGCCTGGGGCGTCCGCTATGACGGCAACGTATTCAGGCGCGCCGGTGTTTCCACCGGGCAGCCCGGGGGCACAACGTGGCACCAGTTGCCCGATACGACGTTGCGCCAGGTCGCGCTCGGAACGGCCCTCACCCTGGAGGAGGCCCGCGGCGGAAGCGGTCCCCTGGCCATGAGTACCGAGCAGGACACAGTTGACGGCGGGCTTTCGACGCTTGACCTGCGCCCCCTCGCCGTGGACGAGGAAGAAGAAGAGGACGCCAGCGACGTCGCCCCCCCTGCGGACGGCTCGGCACCGACGGTGACCGTGCAGTTCCCGACGCCGGAAATGCTTGTCGAGGAGGATCTGCTGACCGTGCGCGGAACCGCCTCCGATGAGAGCGTTATACGCGGCATCTGGGTCAACGGCATCCGTGCCGTCGCCACCGCTGATAACTACTCGAACTGGGAAGCCACCATACCGCTGAACCAGGGCCGTTCGGTTGACGACGAGATGGCGCTGAACGAGATCATCGTGATTGCGGCGGACGAGCACGGCAACGTGGCCGCTCCCGCCGCCCGGCTGCACGTCAGCAGCGTCGGACCGGCCGGCGCGATGCTGCGCGTGAGCCTGGACTCGGCCTACCACGGCTGCCTGGTCGAAGGCGACGTGGACACCTTCCAGTTCGAGGCCGCCGCCGGCACCGAACTGCGCCTCGAACTCGACGGCCAGGCCGCGGCCACAGCATCGGTGGAACTGCTCGATCCGTGGGGCAGGGCCATCGAGCCGCTGGAACTGGGGGCGGGGGATGAGCCGGAGACTCTGCGGCTTGCGGCCACCGGGCTCTACACCCTGAGGGTGCTGGCCGGGGCCGAGGAGGGGCAGTTCCGCCTGTGGATCGATGGTAGCCTGCCCGCCGCCACGGGGCAGAGCGCGTCCACGCTCGGCGGGCCCGATGACCGGGATGTCTACGCCTTCGGCGCGGTGGGCGGCAGCGTTCTGGCAGCCCGGGCCGAAGCCGAAGGCTGGACCCCCGTGCTGGAGGTGCTTGATCCCGCGGGGCGCCCGGTGACTCCCGACGCGGTCGTCGGTGGCTTCCCCGGCCGCACCATACTGTCCGGTCTGACCCTGCCCGAGACGGGCGACTACCGGTTGCGCGTGACCGCCGAAGGCGACCCTGAAGAGCCGTACTCGCTGGTCTGGAAGGCGTCCCCGCCGGCGCAGGAGAAGCAGCGCATCCAGGGCCCCGTCCTGCTGGACGTCCGGCCCCAGGAGGTCTCGCCCGGCTCCGCGCTCTCCCTCACCGTGGTGGGGGTGCATCAGGATCTGGGCGCCCCGGCCATCAGGTTCGGCGACCAGTGGCTGAAGCCGCAGGCCGCCAGCCTGCGTGACGGGCGCGGCACCCTGGAGGTGCGAGTGCCCCCCGATGCGCCCGCCGGAACCGTGCCCGTGCACGTCCTGCACTGGGGCGAGGACACCAACTCCATCGAGGTCACCGTCTCGGAGTGAACCCCGGGCTGCGTGGCCCCGCCAACGCGCGGGGCCAACGGCCGGCAGGGATGCCGGCGCTACAGGCGGACGACGAATGCGGCCGGCACTGCAGTGCAGTGCAACCTTCCAACCTTCGCCTCCAGCGAAGGCGGGTCACCAGCGGGCATCCTGCGTGCGGGCGTCACGCATCAGGCACTGGTAAGCCCCTCAGTTGAATGCCCCCGCAAAGCCCCGCTCTGGCTTGTGGCCGGCCGGGCGTGCGGCTATACTGTGCCCCGTGCCCGGCCCTGAGCGCCCCATCCGGGGCCGGCGTTCCTGCTGTGAAGTCCGGTGTGCAAGCGAAGGCCGCCATGGAAGCGAAGTGGAGTCTGCCCCCTGACAGGTCCGAGCAGGTCGAGCGCCTGGCGAGCGAGTTGCGCCTATCGCCAACGGCGGCGCAAGTTCTCGTGAACAGGAATCTTACGCACCCTGATGAGGCCCGCCGGTTCCTGCAGCCGAACCTGCACAGCCTGGCTGACCCCTGCGGCGACCCGCTGGCCGCGGAAGCGGCGGAGTTCCTGCTGGAGGCCGCCCGTCAGGGCAGGCGCATCACCATCTTCGGCGACTACGACGCCGACGGCCTCTGTGCAGCGGCCGTCCTGATGCGCACGTTCCGCTTCCTGGGCACCGATGCCGACATCTACATCCCCCACCGCCTGGAAGAAGGCTACGGGCTCAATCACGAGGCGCTGACCGAACTGGCGCGCGCCGGCACCGAGGTCGTGGTCACGGTGGACTGCGGCATATCCGCGGCCGCCGAGGTCGAGACCGCCCGCCGCGCCGGCATGGAAGTGGTGGTGACAGACCACCACGAG
>PUMJ01000206.1 GCA_003551305.1 Candidatus Brocadiaceae bacterium | reverse complement strand
TCCAACATAAAGCACTTCCGGCTGCCTCCCCGTTTTCCAAAGACGCGTAAACTGCTCTACCCTGTAGCCGAGACTCAATTTGCTAAGTCACTGGGCCTGACCACCGAGGAGAAGGCAGATGCTCTGATCGACATCTCTGGCTACGCCTTTGGCGACGCGTGCCCGCTGGATACTACCCTGCGGGTCGCCAAGAAGGCCGCTCGTTACAAGAGACGCGGTAGACCTGCACTGTTGTTGCCGCAGATGCTGGGGCCGTTCAATGAAGAAGGCCATGCGCGAGCTTTTTCCGAATTGGCCGCCTGTGTGGACCTTGTCTACGTTCGCGACCGGACGTCTTATGCGCATGCTCAATTGGTGATGGATCGTCAGAAACTCAAGCTTGCGCCAGACGTTACTATTCCGATGCTTCCGACCGAGGCACCGAGAGCCTGTCATGCATACGTGTGTATCGTCCCGAATTCGAACGTACTCCAGAGAAACCTCCAGGACCATCACTGGCGCGGCAGGTACATATCCCGGCTTGTGAAGGCATGCAGTTACGTGCGTAGTAAGGGACTGGAGATCAAGATCGTCCAGCATGAATACGGTCGTGGCGACAGACACTTAGTGGACTTGCTGGAAAAGCGGTGCGACAACTGCGGCGTCGTTCGACACCCTGACCCATTAGCTCTGAAAAGGGTGTTGGGCAATGCGAGACTTGTCATCGGGTCCCGCTTCCACAGCTTGGTCAGCGCACTATCAATGCGCGTCCCTTCGATCGCTTTAGGCTGGGCGCACAAGTACGATGCGCTCATGGACGATTTTGGTATGTCTACCTTTATGCATCAAGCTACTGATCCTGAGAACCATCTCATGGAACTCATCGACGGCGTGTTGCAAGAGCATTGCCGACTGGTGGTGATGTTGGCCCGCAGACGGGATAATCTGGCTGCCAACGTTGAATCGATGTGGCAGACTGTCTTGTGCCTTTTGGCAAAAGGGTGCAGAAGTAGCTCTGATTCGGATTCTCTGTCTTGTGCTACTCGTGACAAGAAGGTTCCCGCAGACGAGCTACGTGTAAAAAGTTTTCAGTTCACGAAGTGCGACGAGATGCATACATGAGAGTTCTGGTGATAACACCGGTCGGTAAATACGTGGGAGGGGCCGAGCGAAGCGGTTACCTCTCGGTTCGAGGCATGGTCGATGCAGGTTGGCACGTGCATGCAATAAGCTCGGGACCGGGAGACTTCGTGGAAGACCTCAAAGACCTGGGTGTTCCCGTCACGCTTACGGGAGGGAAGCACATTGTCTTAGGGAAGAAAACCTTATCCCAGCGGCGCTGACACAAGCTATCCGTAACCTAATGGTCATAGCCGTTTTGCTACGTAGCAGATTTGACCTGGTCTATCTCAATTCCATCGGTGTCGCAGAATGGTGTCTCATGCCGGCTCTCCTTACAGGACATCGGGTGGTGATCCATTGCCGAGGAGCCGGCAATCGAGGAGCCAGGAAGCTGCTGCTTCGACTGTTCGGCCCAGCCGTCGAGATGATCTTCAATTCACGGTACTCCGCAAGGGCTGTGACCGAAGCCACAGGTGGAGTTGCGTGGCGTGCAGCGAAAGTCATCTACAACCCGGTGGATCTTGGCCGATTCCGACCCCTGCCGGCCGCAAGTGTAAAGCGAGTTCGGCAGGACGTCGGTGTGGGCGAGGAGCATTTTGCGGTGACCATCGCAGGACGTATCTGTGCGTGGAAGCACCACGAGACAGTACTGCAGGCACTTCACATACTCGGCGAGAATGACATTCGCCTCCTCATCGTGGGCACAGCAAATGGGCCAACAGAGAGAGCTTTCCTGCATGACCTCAAGAAGTTGTGCGGTCAAATGGATCTCAAGAAGGTCGTTCATTTCCTCGGTTTCCGTGACGACGTGCAGCACATCATGGCGGCGAGTGATGTGCTTGTTCTCCCCTCTGTGGGGGAGCCATTCGGGCGGGTCGTGATCGAGGCGGCGGCCTGCGGGACACCGGTCATCGCCGCGCGTTCCGGCGGTATACCAGAGATTTTTGAGCACGGGCCGCCGGGCTGGCTGTTTGAGCCGCTGGATGCCCACGCACTCTCCCAGCGCATAGCGGAAGCCCGGCGTGATAAGGAG
This sequence comes from Candidatus Brocadiaceae bacterium, assembly GCA_003551305.1. Taxonomy (GTDB): domain Bacteria; phylum Planctomycetota; class Brocadiia; order SM23-32; family SM23-32; genus B1Sed10-231. The sequence goes on along the minus strand of PUMJ01000206.1, from coordinate 8,733 downwards.
AAGCTAATGTCGCTGTCCAAGAGCGCGAGACGTGTGGCAGCAGAGTTCTCGATGGCCCGGTATCGGCAGCGTTTTCTGGCATGTCTGGGCAAGTCCTCATCACGTAAACGTGCCTCGTCGGTGGCGTGATCATGGAGCTAAACGTGAGTTCCTCCGCAGATTTGAGCAGCCCCATGAGACATCAGCAAGCTGCTGCAGTTCATGAAGGCCATTTGGCGGCCAAGGAACCCGGTCTGCAATTGGGCGCGGCCTGCCGGGTGAAGGACGCTCTTGCGGTGGCCCTCCTGTTTGCATGTGTTTGGATCCCGAATTTCGCGCATGTACACTGGCTAATGGTCATATATTACTCGGCGCCGGTGGCTGCAGGATATGTGCTTCTCACAAGAGAGCGGGTGATAGGCCAGCCGCTGCGTCATCTTTGGCCTCTTCCTTTTGTGCTCCTGCTCCCATCGCTCCTGGTAGCGGGGCCACGCTACGGGCAGACATTATACACTATCGTGCGTTATCTGTCTTTTTTCCTGGCATGGCTGTGGCCGTTTGCTCTGCTTAACTTGAACATATCCGATCGCGCCATTCGGATGCTGTTTGTGGCGTTAGTTGCGTGGTGCACATATCGCGCATTTGTGGGGATACTCGTGCAGATCGGTGCTCTCACGTACGACCAGGCATATGCTTTGGACTTCTATTTCATCCGCCGACGCGAAACCGTGCAACACGTGGTGAGAGGTGGCGTGTTGCAGGCGCCGGTTACTTTCCGCTGGAGCTTTTTGCTCGCCATGCCCTATTTGCTGAGTTACACGGTGTGTTCAAAGCAATCAGTCTCAAAGAGAGTCTTTACTGGCGTGCTGACTGTTCTTTTCCTCTACCATCTTGCATTCGTGATCCAGGGCCGTAGTGTAAGGATTGTCGCTTTGCTGCAGCTCGTGATCTTGTTTTTCATTAGCGGTGCTCCGCGGAGGTGGAAGCTTGCTGGTGTCATGACATCTTGTATCGTTATCGCTTTCATCCCATGGCAGCAGACATTTTGGTATGCGGAGTTGCAGGAAGCCCTGGCGCCCACTGGGACTGGTACAGCCAGGCTTTATGGTCTACGGTTTATGGCTGAGGAATTCGCTGCCACGTGGGGTTTGGGTGTGGGGCCGGCCCTGCTTGGCGAGGGGCCACGTTGCGCTACAGCAAACATCACGTACTGGGTCGGAGACTTAGGAGCTCTGGGGCATGTGTTTCGCTGGGGTGTTTTGGGTGCCCTGTTCTTGTACGGCTATTTGTGTGTCCTCCTGCGGGGGCTGCTGCAAACAACCCGCGCGGGAGTCTGCCGTCTTCGCGCTGAACGCTACACCGCTTTTGCGTTTCTGGCATCGATTGCGGTTTACCCGATCTATAACTGGACGTTGAGCGCGACGTCGGCTCATCTGTCTGCCGTCGTTATCTACTTGGCCTATCGCTGTAGTCTGCCGTATATAAGACAGTCTGCAGTTGCACCTCCAGGGCATGAGCGATCGTAGGTGTTATGTGCCTCCCTGGTCTTGCCGTGTCAAACCACCTTGCGCAGATTGCTGTTGCAAAGTGTTGCCTCACCGATGGAAATGACGCATAATGTCTGATCATCAAATATCAGTTGTGCACTTCACGCGCCCTTCGGGTGCCGGACACAGCATTGAACGCGTGTTCAGAGCGGTTCGGTCGGGCTTTTCGGGGAGAGTGTGTGTTCGTGTGTGTGAACTCCCTCACGGGGCATTAAATGCGAAAAGCATACTCCTGAACGGAATGTGGGCACGGCGTAAGGCGGATACTGCAGATATCGCGCACATAACGGGGGGCGTGCACTACTTGGCTTTGTTCTTGCCGAAACGGAAGACGGTGCTTACGATTCATGATTTCGGACATTTACCCAATCTGAAAGGTATGAAACACTCGTTGTATTATGTGCTCTGGTGTTGGGTGCCAGTGCGGACTGTGGCACATGTGGCTGCAATATCGGGTTTTACCCAGCGGACAGTGATAAACACAACAGGGTGTTCAGCCGACAAGGTTTCGATCGTACCTGACTGCTTTCCGGTTGAGTACCGTAAACGGTCGAGGGTCTTCAACGCTGACAGACCCCGTTGCCTTGTGGTGGGGACAGGCCACAACAAGAATGTGGAGCGCCTGGTCCGTGCGCTGGAGGGTAGCGATTGTCACGTGCGCATAATCGGAGGGCTTTCGGCCAGTCAGCGCGGCTTGTTGGTCCGCTACGGCGTGGACTACTCAAACGCTGTTGACATTTCTGACAGCGAGATGTTGAAAGAGTATGAGGAATGCGACTTTGTGGCATTTCCATCGACATACGAGGGGTTTGGGATGCCCATAATCGAGGCGCAGGCGATAGGTCGTCCCGTTATAACAAGCTGTATTCCCCCAATGTGCGACGTGGCAGGGGACGGAGCTGTTCTGGTTGATCCATGGAGCACGGCGTCAATACGTGAGGGTATTAGGAGGGTGGTCGAGGATGGATCCTTCAGAAACCAGTTGATAGAGCGTGGCTTTGAGAATGTCCGAAAGTATTCGCCCCGCTCAGTTGCTGCCAGGTATGAGAAGGTTTACCGCATGGTACTGGATAAGCGGAACGCATTATGACTAGGACTCGACGCCGGTTTGTGGTCCTCTGGTCCGAGTTTCCGGGCTACGCGACGGCGTGTGTCCGGGAACTCATCAAGAGTAATGGGGGCCAGGTGACGGTAGTCCGATATGCCCATGGGGCAGAGAAACCGTTCGCAAATGAGGTTCGGGAGCTCTCTTGCCCTGTGTGCACGATATCGGAGCGAGACTCGCGGAACTCCCAGTGGGCCAAGCTGGAGGCGATTCTTGAAGAGTTCAAGCCCGATGTGGCGCTTGTGGGAGGCTGGGCCATAGCACCGTTCAAACAGGCTGCTCGTTGGGTCAAGACCCGTGGCGGAACGGTCATCTGTATGAGCGATAACCAGTGGTTGGGCACGCTCAAGCAGCGAGTCGGGGCCATGTGCGCAAAACTTCTTTTCAGGAAGCGTTACGACGCCATGTTCGTCCCGGGCGAGCGTCAGCGCATCTTCGCCCGCAAGTGCGGGTTCACGGGACGCAGGCTTATCTCAGGGATGTATAGTTGCGACCGGCCATTATTCGCGCGCGCCCACGAAACCCGTGTCAAGGAACATCCGCAAGACTGGCCGCAGGCGTTCGTGTTCGTGGGCAGCCTGATCAAGCGCAAAGGCATCCACAACTTTCTCCGTGCGTATTCCCTCTACCGGCAGCGAGTCAGCGACCCCTGGGAACTGCGGCTGGTTGGCGACGGTCCATTACGGAAGTTGGTCCAGGACCAGGCGGGCGTGCAGGCACTGGGTTTCCAACAGCCTGCCGAGTGTGCACAGATCTTGTCAGAAGCGGGGGCTTTTGCCATCGCTAGTCATCACGAAGGGTGGGTGCTGGTGCTACACGAGGCGACCTCCGCCGGGCTACCCGTGCTATGCTCCAGGCAGTGTGGTAGCCAGGTTGAGCTTGTGACGGACGGGTACAACGGCTACAGCTTTGAAGCAGGTGACGTAGGGCACTTGACTGAGTTGATGGTGAGGCTGTCCTCGAAGGGCGACGCTGAGCTGAGAGAAATGGGTCGGCGTAGCTTCGAGTTGTCGGGCCAGTTCTCTCCAGCGCGTTGGGCGGCCAACCTTTTGGCAGGCATCGAGATGATCCGGCAACACAGGCAAGACGGCCCATGAGGGTTCTTCATTGCATCAGCGGTCTGAGCGTTGCTTCCGGGGGGCCGTCTCGGTGCGTGCCGGCCCTGTGCGCGGGCTTGGCCGCGTTGGGAAACGACGTGACACTGGTTGCCGGAGAATGCAGGCCAGGTGAGGAGACGGCGCCCGTTGCCAGTAGTGTGCACACGGTCTTACTTCCCGTGCAATGGCCCCGGAAGGTGGGTCGTTCACCGGCCATGCGGGAATGGCTTGCCATGTGGGCCGGAGGCTTTCACGTACTGCATAGCAACGGCCTGTGGATGTGGCCGGCCAAGTACCTGTCGATGGCCGCACGCCAACAGAATGCGCCCCTCGTGGTCACACCCCATGGCCTGCTGGAACCCTGGTGCCTCCGGCACCACCGGTTGCGCAAAAAGGTTGCCTGGCATCTATGGGCCAAGAAGATGCTGGCCCAGGCGGCCTGTCTGCACGCAACGTGTGAGGCCGAGGTGCAGTCCATCCGCCGGGTGGGTCTGGGCAATCCCGTGGCGGTCATACCCAACGGCGTGGACCTGGCGGAGTTCGAGCGCACAGCAGCGGCCGGGCCGCCGGCCGATCAGTTGGATGTGCCGGACGACCGACGGCTGGCCCTTTTCCTGTCGCGCGTGCATCCGAAGAAAGGCCTCCTCAACCTTGTGCGGGCATGGGCTGCACTTGACGGGTGCGCCGAAGACTGGCACCTCGTCGTGGTCGGACCGGACGAGGCCGGGCACCGGGCCGAGGTCGAGGCCGCTGCCCGGCGAGAGGGGGTCGCCGCACGCGTATCATTTCCTGGGCCGGTTTACGGCGAGAGCAAGGCGGCCTTGATGGCGCATGCTGAGGTGTTTGTCCTGCCGACGTTCAGCGAGAACTTCGGCATAGTGGTGGCGGAATCGCTGGCGGCGGGCACGCCGGTTGTCACGACCACGGGCGCCCCCTGGAAGGAGCTTGAGACTAACGGCTGCGGCTGGTGGATAGAGATTGGCGTCGAGCCACTTGTCGAAGCCCTGGAGGATGCCCTGGGTCGCTCACCTGCCGACCTCCGTCGCATGGGCGAGCGGGGCCGGCGACTCGTCGAGGAGAAGTACACGTGGGACCGGATCGCGGAGCAGATGATTGAGGTGTACGAGTGGCTGCTGGGCGGCACAACAAGACCAGCGTGCGTGAGAGTTTAGCTTTTGCAGGTGGCAGCAATGGAGCGGGTTGACATCAGCGACAAACCAAGTCCCCATGGTCTGAAGAACAAGGCGTTGCGTGTGTTGTGGAGAATGGTGTGGCTGCTGCTCTACCGGCCATCGCTCCGGCCGATGTACGCTTGGCGGCGTTTCCTCCTCCGTCTGTTCGGTGCGCGCATCTCGCGACTGGCGCGTCCGCACGCATCAGCTCGTGTGTGGGCCCCCTGGAACTTGCATATGGACGATTATGCGACGCTCAGTCCGGATGTTGACTGCTACAACGTGGCCCCTGTGAGAATAGGTTCTCACAGCACTGTGTCGCAGTATTGCTTTCTGTGTACTGCCAGCCATGACTTCGAACACCCGAACATGCTCCTCACGTCAGCGCCCATAGATATCGGCAGCCAGGTCTGGGTCTGCGCTGATGTGTTCGTAGGCCCCGGGGTGACTATCGGCGACGGGACGGTGGTCGGCGCGAGGTCTTCTGTATTTCGCGACTTGCCGAAGTGGAAGGTGTGCGTTGGTTCGCCTGCGCGCCCCGTGCGAGACAGGGAAATGAGATGCGGCACGGAAATCGAAGAAAAGGTAAGGAGGCCATGAACGTATCTGTCTTTGTGCAGACGCTGAATGAGGAGGAGAATCTACCGCGATGTCTCGATTCGCTGCGATGGAGTGATGACATAGTTGTGCTTGACTCTTTCAGTAGCGACCGTACCGAGGAAGTGGCTCGTTCGTATGGAGCCCGTTTTTACCAGCGAGAGTACGACGGCCGAGCGAGCAACCAGAATTGGGCGGTGGTGAACATCGACTTTTGCCATCCTTGGGTATGGTACGTCGATGCTGATGAGGTGACACGTCCTGAACTTGCCCGCGAGGTAATGCAGGTGTGCTCCGCCACGGACCGACCAGAAGTGGCATTCTCAGTTCAACGGGACAACGTCTTCCAAGGGAAGCTACTGCGGCACGGTGGGATGCGGACTGTGAGGATAATCAGGTTATGGCGTCCAGAGTGCATCAGATGGTCACGGGCTGCCAACCCGGTTGCAGACGTGGACGGGCCCGTGGGTAGACTCCAGCGCAAGCTGTTGCATTTCTTCTTCAGCAAAGGTCTGGCAGAGTGGATTGCTCGTCATAACAAGTATAGCAGCTACGAGGCAGATGAAACGATACGAGCGCTGCAGATAGGCGATGTGAGCTGGACAGACCTATTTTCCCTTGACCCTATGAAGCGCCGGCAGACGCTAAAGGAACTGTCGTTTCGGATGCCGTGTCGTCCGTGGCTGAAGTTCCTCTACATGTATGTATTGCGGCGGGGGTTCCTGGACGGGCGTGCCGGGCTCACTTACTGCACCCTGCAGTCCATTTATGAGTACATGATATGCTTGAAGGTGAGGGAGTTGAAGCGCGACAACAGGTAGGACGCGCATGGGCAGACTGAAAGGGAGAGAGATGCTTGCAGGAGCCTGTACGGAGACCTGTGAACTGGACAAGAGAGTGGAGGTGGTTTCACTTACTCAGGGGCCAAGCCACCATTTTTTCGGCTATTTCGACAAAACGCCCTGGAATTCTGAGACGAGAGCTTCTGATCGTGCTCTCTGCCATCAAACATCCGTGTGGGCCCACAGCCCTGCTCCAGGAGAGGCGGCAGCGGTTGGCTATGTGACTGACGGCGTGTTTACTGAAATTGGTTGCACGACGACGTGGAATTTCCAGCAGGGAGCGATGCTCCAGTGGTTGCCAGGCGCAAAGGACCGGGTTGCCTTCAACGCCGTGCGCTCTGGGTCTCCGCACGGCATTGTGCTGGACCTGACCAGCGGCGAGGAACGTGCCTTCACACAGCCCATCGCTGCGATCTCCCCCGATGGGTTGTACGCTCTAAGCCTTGACTTCGGCAGGCTGTACTCCGTTCGACCGGACTATGGCTACGTACCGGCCGCGACCGCCCACCCGGGCGTGCCTGCCCCGGATGACGACGGGGTGTGGCGCATCGCTCTCCGCTCTGGCGAATCGAGACTTATCGTCAGCTTGGCGCAACTGGCTGAGTTCGAGAGGTCTCGGTCAGAGGGGGAATTCCACTGGGTGAACCATCCGCTGTTTAACCCGACTGGTTCCCGCCTCTGTTTCGTGCATCGTTACACGAATGCGGCTGGTACGCTTACCACCCGGCTACTGACCTGTGGGATTGACGGCGGCGGACTGCGTCTTCTTATCTCAGGATTGGCTTCCCATGCCACCTGGTACGATGACAGCAATGTGCTCGCATGGGCTGGCAAGCGCGCGCTCGTCAGGCAGACCAGCAGGGGACTTATCGGACACCTGCCGGTGGGCCGGGCGCTAAAGTGGATTTACAGATTGCTGGGCAAGCCAAGCGCGCTGAAGTCAAAGCTCATGAATGATCGCTTCATCATGTTTGACGACGACGCCAATACCGCCCGTGATTTCGCTCGGGGTCTTTTCTGGTGTGACGGCCACTCCTCGTTCTCCCCTGATCGGCGTTGGATGGTGACGGATACTTACCCTGACCGGAAGAGGTGGGCGTCTGTGCTGCTATGGGAGGTGGGTACTGATGATGCTCTCGAGGTGGCGCGATTCTGGGCTCCGCCTGAGTTGGAAGACGAGGTCAGGTGTGACTTGCATCCTCGCTGGAGCCCGGACGGCACTCGAATCTGTGTGGATTCCGCCCACACGGGCACGCGCCAAATGTATGCCCTTGATGTGTCGGGGCTTATGTCACGATGATACGGGCTGATACTGCACCCCAAGTCTATACACATGGACGTGTACCCTCCACTGGTCGGGGCTGGCGGCGTGTTGACTATAGTCTGCGGAGCCGGGGAATGCGCGTATTGCTGCTGAATCAGTTCTATCCGCCGGACACGGCGGCGACTGGGCAACTGCTGGCCGACGTGGCCCGCGCCCTGGCCGCCGAGGGGCACGAGGTGCACGTGGTCTGCTCGGCGGGAGGGTATTCCGGCGGGCGCGTAAGGCGCGCCGCCGCGGACCGCCGAAGCGGGGTGCGCGTCCACCGCCTAGGCGCCACCGGCCTGGGCCGCGTGGGGGCGGCGGCGCGGATGGCGGACTGGCTGAGCTTCTACGCGCTGGCGTCGGCCCACTGCCTGCAGGCGGGCCGGTTCGACGCCTGCCTGGCCCTGACAACCCCGCCCCTCATAGGACTGGTGGGGGCGGCGCTGAAGGCGGCCCGAGGCACGCGACTGGTGCTCTGGTGCATGGACGTGTGGCCGGACGTGGCCGGCGCGCTGGATGCCATACGCCCCGACGGGGCGCTGCATAGGGCCCTGGGGCGGGCGGCGCTGGAGATGTATGATCGAGCGGACGTCGTGGTTACGCTGGGGGAGCGGATGAGCGAGCGGCTGGCGGCGCGCGGCGTGCAGTGGAGCAAGCTGCGCGTGGTGCACAACTGGGTGCCGGGAGAGGCCGTGCGGCCGCGCCCGTGGGGCCGCAGCCACGTGGACGATGTGCTGAGGGCCGAAGGGGTGGCGCCGCTGGACGGGCAGTTCGTGGTGATGTATTCCGGGAACATGGGGACGCCGCACGAGTTCGAGACGGTGCTGGACGCGGCGGCACTGCTGGGGGAGCGGGAGGATATTCTTTTCGTGTTCGCCGGCGGCGGCAAGCGCGGGCCGGAAGTGCGGGCGGGGGCGCGGCAACGAGGACTGCGGAACGTGCGGTTCCTGGAGCCGGTGCCGCTGGAACGGCTGTCGGACCTGCTGGGGACGGCGCGGGTGCACCTGGTGACGATGCGGGACGAGGCGGAGGGGTGCCTGGTGCCGAGCAAGACGTACGGGATACTGGCGGCGGCGCGGCCGGGGCTG
>PUMJ01000266.1 GCA_003551305.1 Candidatus Brocadiaceae bacterium | reverse complement strand
GGGCACGGCGCATGCCGTGCCGAAGCCAGAACGCAAACGGTTCAGGTGGCTCAGGAAATTCCCTTGCTTCAGGGGTATGGGTAAAGAGGACCCGCCCGGTTGACGCGCCCCGCCGGGCACGATCACTCCGGGCGACTACGACAAAAAGGTAGAGAGAGAGGGAAAGGGAGAATGGACGCATACTCGGCAAGAGACGTGCTGCGGATGGTCTTCAGGCGCCGCTGGTTTCTCATAGTGCCGGTCTTCGCCGGGCTTGTGGCGGGGGTGCTTCTGCTGGGACCGTTCCGGGGCGTGTTCCCCCCGAGGTATACGGCGACGGCCCACGTCATACGGCGGGACTCGAGCCTGCTGCGGGCCGCCCCGCGCGGCACGGTCGCCCCGGACATACCGGCCGTTGACGTCAGCTTCTTCCGCGCCGAGATACTCACCTGGCCGCTGCTGGACACCGTCATCCGGCGCACCAACCTCGACGCGGAAGCCCGGGGACCGGCCGACCTGGAGAGGGTGCGCCGCAGGCTGCGCAATGCCATCAAGATAGACTTCGCGGCCAGGCCCGCCCGCGGGGCCACGGAGCAACTGATCGCGATCTCCATGACCGACGGCGACCCGGAGGTGGCCAAGGACGTCGCCAACGCCGTCGCCAACGCCTACAAGGACAGCAGCCAGCATCGAAGGAGGGGCCACGTGGACAGCGCCCTGGGCTTCCTCAGGCGGCAGGAAGAGCAATACCGGCAAGAACTCCAGGAGGTCGAACTCGAGCTGGCCCGCTACCGCCAGGAGCAGTACGAGGACCTGCCCGAGGTGCGCTCCGGAATCCAGCGCCGCCTGCTGGATTTGCGCATCCAGAAAGCCACCCTCGAGAGGCAGCTCGATGAAACCGAGGAGTCCCTCCAGGAAGTCGAGGAGCAACTGGAAGAGCTGCCCGAGATCGTCACAGGCGAAACCAGCAGCGAGCGCAACCCCGAATACGACGATCTGGAGAACCGCATCCGCGAGCGGGAGCGCGCCCTCCGGATGATGCTCACCCGCTACACCGAGCGACATCCCGACGTATTGAGCATGAAGAGCGACATCGAGGCGCTGAAGGAGCAACTCGCCGAGACCCCGCGCCGGCTCGAAGGCGTCGAAAAAGAGATACTGAACCCTGTTCGCCAGGAACGGATGAGCGAGAGGCTCAGCATCCTGCAGAGCATCCGTTCCCACAGGGCCTCACTCACAGCCGTGATGGCGCAGATCGAGGCCTCCAAGAGTGAACTGCGCGAGGTCTCCGCGGAAGAGACCCGCTACAACGAACTGCTCAGACGGCGCAACGAGTACGCATCCAGATACCAGGAGTGGCGCGACAGCAGCAAGCGCCAGCAGACCACGCTGGAGGCCAGCAGCGAGGAATACGGCCGCGAGGTCGAGATACTCGCCGAAGCGATCGCCCCCACCATCCCCGACAGGATCAACATGATGGCCGTGCTGATAGCCTGCATCGGGGCCGGAGTGACCCTCGGCGCCGGCTCCGTGCTGGGGCTGGAATACGTTGATCACTCTTTCCGCGACCGGGACGACGCCGCCCGCTACCTGGACGTGCCCGTGCTTGGCAGCATCATGACTATCAAGAGGCCGGGGATGAGCCGCGCGCGACGTCGTCGCCGGCTCCGCCTGGCGGCGGGCCTCGGCGCGATGCTGCTCGTCACTGTAGTCGCCGTCTTCCTGTGGGAACAGTTCCGGCCCGGTGCGCCGGGAGAGTTCCTGCACCGCACACAGAGCGTTCTCGGCAGGTTCATGCAGAACCTGCAGGGTTGAGCAAACAGGAATCATCAATCCCATTCCGGGGGAGTCAATAAAGCATGACAGAAAACCAGGGACGATTCTCGCGCGCCATGGACAAAGCCGGCGCCGGAGACAGGCTGTCTCCCGGCCAGAAGGGACCGGCCGACACGAGCGGCGCCAAACCGACCAAAATGCCGTTCAAAAGGGTGCTGGCCAACTCCCACATGCCGGCCGAGTCCGTGTATATGCTGCACGACCGCCGCGGCGGCCCCGCCACCGAAACCCGCGCCCTGCGCGGGCGGCTGCGGGCGCTCAAGAACGGCGCCGGCCCCCGCGTCGTCACCATCTCCTCCGCCCACCGCGCCGAGGGCAAGACGACGACGACCCTCAACCTGGCCGCCGCCCTGGCGGAGGTCGAGGAAGGCCGCGTGCTGGTGGTGGACGGAGACCTCGAGGCCCCCGACCTGCACCACGTGGCCGGCATCAGGCCGAAAGAATGCCTCAATGACATCCTGAAGGACGGCCTGAACCTGGACGGCCGCGTCTACGAGACCGCAATCCAGAGGGTGGACGTCATACCCGCCCGGAATGTCGCCGACGAAGAGGGCAACGAAATCGAGAGCCTGCTGACCCGCCGTTGCGAGGAACTGCTCCGGAAGCTGCGCAATTACTACTCCTACGTGCTCGTGGACACCCCGCCCGTCAGCGCGGCGGCACACGCCGCAACGTTCGGCAAGTTCAGCGACGGCGTGCTGCTGGTGGTGCGGCTGGAGAAAACGCCCCGCATGGCGGTCAGGAACGCACGGGAGACCCTCGAGGATTCCGGCGCCGAAGTGCTCGGCTGCGTGATGACCCACAAGAAACACCACGTGCCGGACTTCATCTACAAGCTCTTCGGCCAGCCCGCCAGCTATTACTACCAGCGCGGCCCCGGAGAGCACCAGGAAGATGAAGACGCCGACTGAAGGGAAAGTGAGGGATGGACACGCTGAGCTGGATCGTCATACTCGGCCTCGCCCTGCCGGGCTACTCCTACGTCGGCTATCCCGTCCTCCTGTTCGTCATGGCCGCCCTGGTCCAGACCGGCCGCGACGTCTTCTACCTGCTGCGACGCGGCGAACGGCGCACGCGCAGCGGCGGCACGCCCTCCGTCAGCATCGTCATGGCCGCCTACAACGAGCAGGACAGCATCGCCGAGACCCTCGAGCGGTGCCTGGCCGTGGACTACCCCGCCGACCGGCTGGAGGTCATTGTCGGCTCGGACGGCTCAGACGACGAGACGGTGGCCATCTCCCGCCGCTACGGGGAGCGCGGCGTGCGGACGCTGGACTTCTCCGAGCGCCGCGGCAAGCTATCGGTCGTCGAGGACTGCGTGCGCGAGGCCCGCGGCGAAGTCATCGTGCTGACCGACGCCAACACCCGCCTGCAGCCGGCCGCCGTGGCCAACCTGGTGCGCCACTTCGACGATCGGCGCGTCGGGGCCGTCTGCGGCGAACTCCGCCTCGGCGGCAAGGAAGCCGGCAACGAGGGCATCTACTGGCGCTACGAGGTGGCCCTGAAGACGCTCGAAAACCGCTTGAACGCCGTCCTGGGCGCCAACGGCGCGCTCTACGCGGTGCGCCGGGAGCTGTTCCCGGACCTGCCCCGACACCTCATCACCGACGACTTCGTCATCCCCATGAAGGTGCGGGCCGGCGGCTACCGGGTCGTCTATGACCCGGAGGCCGTCGCGGAGGAGGACGCGCCGGTTTCGGCGGCGGCCGAGTTCCGGCGGCGCATGCGCATCGGCGCCGGCAACTGGCAGGCCCTCCGGCACTGCGGCGCGCTGCTGGCGCCCTGGCGCGGCTGGGTCGCCCTCTCCTTCTGGTCGCACAAGGTGCTCCGCTGGCTCACCCCCTACCTGCTGGTCGCCGCCTTCGCCGCCAACGCCCTGCTGCTGGCGCACCCGCTCTGGCGGGTCGTGTTTGCCGGGCAGCTCGGCTTCTACGCGCTGGCCGCCTCGGGATGGCTCCTGCCCAAGGCGCGCATCCCCGCCGGCCCGCTGCGCACGGTCACCTATTTCGTCGTGGTCAACGCCGCCCTCGGCGCCGGCATGGCCCGCGGGGTGCTCGGGCTGCAGCGAGCGGCCTGGCAGCGCACCGCCCGCAACCCGGCCGCAACGAGGGGGGAGCGATGATCGCGCTGGCCCCACTCCTCATAGTCGCCGCGGCCGCCGCCGTATGGCTCGTCATCCGCCTGCGACGCCGCAACGTCATGCTCTGGCTGCCCGCCTACATCAAGGGCGACTGGGCCGGGCGCCGCGAGCGCGAGGACCGCAGCGAGGGCCCCGTGCACATCATGTTCTGCGTGGCCGACCACTTCGAACCCGGCTGGGCGAAGGCCGACGCCGAGACGCAGGAGCGCCGCGTGCGCCGGTGGGTCGAGCAATACCCCCGCATGTTCGAGGGCTTCCTGGACGCCGACGGCCGGCCCCCGCGCCACACCTTCTTCTACCCCGCCGAGCAGTACCGCCCGGAACTCCTGGAAGAGCTGGCGGGCCTGGTCGGCGAGGGCTGGGGCGAGGTGGAGGTCCACCTCCACCACGACGACGACACGGCGACCGACCTCCGCCGACAACTGGCCGAGTTCACCATGCACCTGCGCGCCCACGGGCACCTGGGCCAGGACGTCCGGTCGGGCTGCCTGCGCTTCGGGTTCGTGCACGGCAACTGGGCGCTGGACAACTCCCGCCCCGACGGCCGATGGTGCGGCGTCAACGACGAACTGCGCGTGCTGAGGGAGTCCGGGTGCTACGCCGACTTCACCCTGCCCTCCGCCCCCTCCCCCACGCAGACGCGACGCATCAACTCGATTTACTACGCCACCGACGAGCCGGACCGGCCGAAGTCCCACGACGACGGAAAGGAAGTCTGCGCCGGAGGTTACGCCGACGGCGACCTGATGCTCGTGCAGGGGCCGCTCGCGCTGAGCTGGCCGGGCGGCAGGTTCGGCATAATGCCGCGCGTGGAGAACGGGGACGTCTCCAGGAGCTTCCCGCCCGCCCCGCGCCGCGTGCGCACGTGGGTCCGCGCGGGCGCCTGCGTGGAGGGCCGCCCGGACTGGGTGTTCGTCAAGGTCCACACCCACGGCTGCCCCCCGCGCAACACCGACGTCCTGCTCGGCCCCCCCATGCGGGAGCTGCACCGGGAACTGACCGAAAACTGGAACGACGGAGAGCGCTACGTGCTGCACTACGTGACCGCCAGGGAGATGTACAACATCGTCCGCGCCGCCGAGAGGGAACTGCCCGGTAACCCCGGGCGGTACCGTGACCTGGAGGTCCTGCCCCCGCCGGCCGCGACCGCCGGGGCCGAACACCGGTTGCACGACGCGGAGGCCCGCGCATGAGCGAACACGTCCAGACACGACGACTCGAAGCGCCGGACGGGAAGGCTCAGTGGATCGCGCCGGCCCTCGCCCTCGTGCTGGTGGCGGTCGCCTTCTGGTGGAACTTCCGCTGGATGATGGTCCGCTGGGACGCAGCGGGCGACTACTACAGCCACGGCTGGCTGGTGCCGCCCGTGAGCCTGTTTCTGCTGTGGCGCAAGCGCCGCGAGCTGGCCGCCGCCGAGGCCCGCCCCTGGGCCTGGGGGTGGCTGCTGCTGGGGCCGTCCCTGCTGGCGCACGTGTTCGGCACCGCCACGCAGGTCGGGGTCGTCTCCGGGGTCGCCCTCATCGGCACGCTGGCCGGCCTGGTGCTCACACTGTTCGGGCCGCGGGTCTTCCGCGTCGCGCTCTTCCCCATCGCCTTCCTCGCCTTCATGGTGCCCATGCCCGCGCTGCTTATCGAGCTGTTCAGCTTCCGCCTGAAGCTCTGGGCCGCCCAGATCGCCGTCGGCATAGGGGAGATGTTCGGCATGGTGCTGGCGCGCCAGGGCAGCTACGTCCATATGCCCGAGGGGCAGCTGGTGGTGGACGACGTCTGCAGCGGGCTCAAGTACCTCATCTCGCTGACCGCCTTCGGCGCCCTTTACGCCCACGTCTCCCGGGCCGGCCGCCGCGGCAAGGCGCTGCTGTTCCTGCTGGCCGTGCCCGTGGCCTTCTTCGCGAACGTGCTGCGCGTCACCATCATGGTCGCCACGGCCTATGTCGCGGGGGTCGAGACCGCCGATGCGTGGTATTTCCACGACGCGTTCGGCTTCGCGCTGTTCGTCGTCGCTTTCATCGTGCTGTTCGGGGTCGAGGCGCTGCTGCTGAAGCGCCGGGAGCCCGACGACGAAGACTCGGGGGACGGCGAGGCCGGGGACGACCGGCCGCCGGCTTTCGCGTACGGGGGCCTCTCGCGCGCGGCCTGCGCCGCCGTGCTGCTGCCGCTGGCGCTGGTCGCCGGCCTCAGCGTCCACATGTCCCGCCCGCGGGAGGCCGCGCCCGTAACGGAGATACTCGAGGTCATCCCCTACGAGGTCGGCGAATGGCAAGGGCGCGACATCGAGGTGGACGAACGCGTCTACCAGGTCCTGGGCACGCGCGACGTGCTGGCGCGCCTCTACACCGACCATCGGGGGAGGAACGTGCAGCTCCTGGTGGTGGTCGCCCAGCAGATGCGGCGGCGCACGCACCCGCCCGAGCAGTGCTACGCAGGGGGCGGCCACGTGCTGCAGGCGCGGCGCGTCCGACGGGTGCCGGTCGCCCTGCTGGGGCGCGACGCGATGAACGTGAGCGAGCTGCAGATGGAGGGGCCCCGGGACAACCGCCTGGTCTGGTACTTCTTCAAGAGCGGCGACAGCCTCAACACCAGCTACATGCGCCACCAGGCCGGCGTGGCGCTGCGCAAGGTGCGCGACCCGCACGCCGCCGACGTGCTGGTCAGCCTCGACACGATGCACGGGGGAGAGCCCGACGAGGAGGCCCGCCAGCCGCTGCAGGACTTCCTGAACAGCCTGGCCGGCCCGATAGAGAGGCTGCCCTGAGGGGAAGGCGGGGTGTCAGGGCGCCGCTCCGAAGGAGTGCCGCTCTGAAGGAGTGCCGCCCTGCAAGGGCACCCATACCAGCCCAGGGCGCAGCCCTGGGTCTCCGCACACCCCCGGAAACCCGCGCCCTGAAGGGGCGCCACAGGGGACGCGGTGCCGCCCCTATGCTCTGTCCCTCGTTGTAGCGCCCCTTCAGGGCGCGGTCTTGTTGCCGGCGTGCCGGTTTCCCGGGGTGCCTGCGGGCACCCCGGGCTGGTATGTGCCGCCCCGATGGGGCGGGACCCCTTGTCGTCGCCCCCGAAATTCGGCGCCGCCCTGGAGGAGCCGTTACCCCTCCCATCCGTTCTTGCCGTTGCCGTTTCTCTGCCTTCCTCTGCGTCCTCGGCGTCCTCTGCGGTTCCCGCCGTTGCCGTTCCGGCCGTGTATAAGAACCTCAACACCGTGCCTAACACCCTCCACACGCCCCCCGGCCCCGCGGCGTCCCCCCCTTGCCGGCGCCCCCGGACCTAAACCACCACCGGTAAACACCTTAGCCCGCATGGCCGCCGAATTGCTGCAAAGACCGACTCAACGGCACGCACCTTGCTCTTATAGTCAGCGGGTTAGTGACTCGGGAGGTTGGACAATGCCTGAACCAGCATCAATCGCGCTGCTCGGCACCGGTTTTGTCGGGCTTACGTTCCGGTTCCTGCGCAAGGAATACCGGCGCGCCAAGCCCGTCGTCGAATGGGTCGCGGCACTCCTGCTGTTGGTGCTGCTGGCCCCGGTGATGGGCGTGTGCGCGCTGCTGGTCAAGCTGACCTCCAGGGGACCGGTCATCTACCGCCAGGAGCGCGTCGGACGTCACGGGCGCACCTTCACACTGCTGAAGCTGCGCACGATGCGCGTCGACGCGGAGGCGGAGACCGGCCCGGTCTGGGCGAAGGGCGAGCGCGACCCGCGCGTCACGCCCGTGGGGCACCTGCTGCGGAGCACTCATCTGGACGAGCTGCCGCAGCTTATCAACGTCCTGAGGGGCGAGATGAGCCTGGTCGGGCCGCGGCCTGAGCGGCCGCACTTCGTCGAGCAACTCAGGCAGGTCATACCGGACTACGAGCAGCGCCTGGAAGTCAAACCGGGCATCACGGGCCTGGCACAGGTCCGGCTCCCGTACGACCGGACGCTGCGCGACGTGCGCAGGAAGGTCAAGTTGGACTGCCTGTACATCCGTCGGATGTGCTGGTGGGTGGACGCCGTCATACTCTTCGGCACACTGGGCAAGGTCTTCGGGCTCCAGATGAAAGGGGGGATCGAGGAGACAGAGGATCTGACGCAAGGCAGTGAAAGCGTGTCGGACGCAGTGTAGGCAGACGTTGAATCCAGCATCTGGTTCAACAACAACAGTAAGGAGAAAAAGAATGAAGAGACTTGTGTTATTCGGCCTGGTGGCCCTGATGGCCATCGGCCTGGCAGCCCCGCCGGCATCGGCGGTGAACCTCGATGTTGGCACCTATGTCGGTCGCATAGACGACCGGTCGAGTTTCTACGTCCTCGAGGACGACGAATGGAGACCCCGGACGCCTGCTACGGCGCAGGTGCCGGCTGAGCCTTTTGCGCTCGGCGACGAGCTGCGTTCCATCGCAGTGGTCACATCGCTGGCCTTTGGACAGCCTGGAGTGGACGATCAGGGAGTTCGGCGGATCACGTCCGTCGCACCAGCACCATACCCCAATGATTGGCCGCTTCGCGCGATGCTCTACGACGTCGTGGTTGACTCTTTTGTCGGCGATCCGGGCGTTGGGGCGTTCGAGCAGTACTTCGTCCCCGGCGACCGGTATGCCGATGCTGCCAGCGGGGGCGGTACTGACGGTACGTGGACCGACCTGCGGGTAGGCGACGTTGAGGCGACCACCGAGGATGGCTTTGGTGGTCTTCTGGTGGTCTACTCGGTGCCGGACGGCACACCCAGTCCGTTCCTCCCGGGCATCGGTCCCGACAACTGGAGCGAGGGTGACGGTCCCGGGTCAGCGGACGGCGCGATCTCGTGGACCGACACGTTCACGAACGTATCGGTAGGTGAACCGTGGCTTATCGCGACGCTGGCACCATTCCCGCAGGAGTACGTGGACGCGGGTCTTGTGCCCGACGGGACGGTGCTGCGGCAGAGCTTCCCCGATGACTGGCCGGATTCGGCAGGCTCGGGGCTGGCCTTCGCCAACGTCATCGGCGGCACGTTCGCCTCGCTGATCGGAACCGATGTCTTCGGTCCCGGGCTGGATATCCGGCTCGAGTTCGAGTTCGAACAGCTGATCGGCGGCCCTTGGGCGGTCACGAGCGATGACCCCATTCAGTTCACGGTCATCCCCGAGCCGGCCACGATGAGCCTGCTCGGACTCGGCCTGCTCGGCCTGCTCGGAGCCGGCTGGCGCAAGACGAAAGAATAGGCCCACCAGGGTCTGTTCGAGCAACGAAGGGCCACCCACCAGGGTGGCCCTTTCTTCTTTCCGGTTCAGTGCGCCGGCCGATGCATCTCGCCTATCTTACGCGCCGGCACACCCGCCCAAACCTCGCCCGCAGGTATTACGGTGCCCTTGGTAACCAGCGCCCCGGCCCCGACCACGGCGCCGTCGCCGACCTCCACGCCCGGCAGCAGCACCGCCCGCATTCCGACCACGGCCCGCTCGCCTATGCGCACCGGGGCAATATGCACCTGGCCGCCCTCGACCGAGTGGCCGCTGATGACCGCAAAGCTACCGATCAGCGCCGCCGCCCCGACCTCCAGGCACCAGGGATCCAGGATACGCACATCCGCGCCCACTACAAGACCGGGCGCGATGCGTGCACCCAGGACGCGGTACAGCAGGGAGCGCCCAGGCGCAAACCCTTTCAAGTATCCTCGCAGGCAACTGCGCTCGACGAAATGTATGAACGAATCGGCAATAATCCATCGAAGCACCCGCCGGCTCGTTAACGAATAAGTGCCGGGTTCAACACGCCGGACGAGCAGCAGGCCGAGAAGGACCACGAGGGAGTCAAAGGCCACTACCAGCGCCAGGAATGCGACGGGAAAGGCCAGCACTCGGGGCCACCCCGGACCAAGACCCCAAAGGCCAAGAAAAGCGCCGCCGGCTGCCGCGAACGCGGCTCCGTGTGCCAACATATCGAAGGCGAACCTGATCCCGTCAACGAGCACGGTGGGCGTTCTCATGACGCCCCGGGCCTGGACGAACTCCTGGTCGCTGAGCCCGTCCGGCGCCCTCGTGCCTTGTTCGACCTCCAACTCCCCCGGATTGCGCATCCTCTGCACCTCCCTGATCTCGTCTCGAGCCCGATCTAAGTATGCTAAAACTGGTAGAAGCCGCAGCATCGGCTGCAGATCGGCAGCAGTCCTCTCTGAAGCTCCCGGCGGAATGCCGCGTAGCGTGGACCGTTCCAAAGCTCCGTGAAGGGCGTTTCCCGTACGTTGCCGACGATGTAGTCCGGGAAGTCAATGCACGGATACACGTCGCCGTTGGGCAGGATGTCCGCGCGCATCCAGGGCACGATGCAGGACGTACACCCGTTCAGCAGTCGGGTGCTCCCGTAGTAGGCCGGGAGGTCCGCTGGATCCAGGTCGGGGATAAAGTACGTGCCGAAGGGGTGCTTGCGCGCCCGTATGGCCCGCAGCCGCTCCTGCACGGCTGCCACGTCGAGGCTGGAATCATACGAAAGGAACCCCTTCCAACTCGTCGCCTCGCAGCCCAGCGCCTCGAGCATCCGGCGCCGGTACGCCTCCCCGGTCCCGGGTGTGGTGAAGGTGCCGAACTGCAGACCGACAAAGTCCACCCCCACCTCGGCTGCCAGGTCGTAGACCCTGTCGAACTGCGTCACGTTGTCTTTGCTCACCGTTGTGACGAACGTGACATACGGGGTGGCGGACCGGCGCGCCGCCTTCTCTCGCCGCACCGCCTCGACGCCGTTCATCACCCTGTCATATGTCCCCTCCACTCCCCGGACCCGGTCATGGACGGCTTCCGGTCCGTCGAGGCTGACCAGCAAGTTCACAACTCCCGTTTCCACCAGGTCTCCGGCCGTCTCGGCCAGGAGGGTCCCGTTCGTGTTGATGGCGGGCATAAGGCGGCGTTCATTCAGGTACGCAAGGAACGGCAGGAGGTCAGGGTATAGAAACGGCTCACCGCCCCAGAG
>PUMJ01000281.1 GCA_003551305.1 Candidatus Brocadiaceae bacterium | reverse complement strand
GCCGGTGGTGGCCACGGACGTTTCCGGTCTGCACTACGCGCTCGACGAGGGAAGGGCGGGAGTGCTGGTGCCCCCGGGCGAGCCGGAAGCGATGGCGCGGGCGATAGTGCGCCTGGGGCGCGACCCGTCCCTGCGCCGTGAACTGGCCGAGAAAGCCCGCCGGCGCGCGCTGAAGGAGTTCTCCGTGGAAACGATGGTTCGTCGCTACGAGAAACTGTACGAATCCGTGCTCAGCGACAGGCGGCCCTTGAGGAGGGGAATCCGTGAGCGGGTTCTTCATGCGCAGGAATGAGGAGAGGGTGGCGCGAAGGCCGTCCGCATGACTCAGCGATGAAAGAGACGATACAGGTGGAGGAAGTGGAGGCGAGCGAGCCGATGGAGCGGACCGCGTTCGCTCTGGGCGTGTTGCGCGGGCGGCGGTGGTACCACCTCGCGTCGGCGGCGCTGTTCGCGCTCGGGTGCCTGGGCGCGGTTGCGTGTGCCGTTCTGTACCGGTGGCCGGTGACGGTGCCCGGCCTGTTCTACACGGCGGCGGTGCCGCCGTTTGTGCCGCTGCTGATGCTGGCGGCGGCCATGGCGCCGGGCGCGCTGGGCGTGCGGGGGCGGTGGCTTCTGGCCGGCTGGGCCGTGTGGCTGGCGGCCTTCGGCGTGACCGAGGAGGCGGGGCACCTGCTGCGGCCCGCCCCGCGGCGCGCAAGGGAGGAGTTCGAGGCGGCGCGCGCGGAGTTCCACGGTCCGGCCCGGGGCGCGGCCGGCGGGACGGCGGAGGTCCCGCTGCGCGTGGTCTCCTGGAACGTGCGCAGTGCGACCTGGATGGAAGAGGAAGGCATCGCCGAACTGGCGGCGCTGGATGCGGACCTGATCTTCCTGCAGCAGAGCGCCTCGAAGATGCGGCGGATGATCGAAGAGTCGGGCCTGTTCGAGGACTACGAGGTCCATGGCGGCGGGCGGAAACTGCTGAGCCGGTTCCCGGTCGAGCGGCTCCCGGTCGGCCCGCTGGAGCACTGGCGGGGGACCGTGTGGCGGGTGGAGGTGGCCCCGGGTCGGTGGGTCGTCTGTGTGAACGTGCACCTCTACCGGGACATCCTGCGGCCGAACCTGGTGCGGCGCCCGAGCCCGAGGTACATCCTGGAGGCGCTGGAGGACACGCAGCGGCGGCTGGACGGCCTGCGGGGGACGCTGGAGAAGTACGGCGCGGATGCGCTCATCCTGGCGGGCGACTTCAACCTGCCGGCGCGTTACCCGCCCCTGCGGCGGGCGAGCGAGAGGCTCAAGAACGCCTTCTGCGTCGCCGGGCGCGGCTGGGGCCGCACGGTGCCCTCGTGGCTGCCGGTGCTGCGGATTGACCACATCTACGTGCAGGACGAGGCGCAGGTCCACTACGCGACGGCGGTGCCGACACGCTTCTCCGACCACAACATGGTGCTGGCCGAGGTGACCGTGCCGGTGCGGGCGGCGCAGAGCCGCCCGCACCGAGTGGCCGGCGCCCTGGGGCCGGCTCCGGTGCGGGGGCCGGACGGCCCGCCGCTCTGCACCGGGCCCGTCGGCCGCGATTTCGGGAGGGAGACGATAGAATGGTGGGCAAGAAGGACCTGCTGGCACGGGCGATGGGCCAGGCCGGAATTCTGAACCTGATGAAGGCGCGTGGCCAGAGCCGGGTGCTGGTTGCCCCCGCGTTCCACCGTGTGGACAGCGAGGCGGTCCGGCGCTTCTCACTCCACTGCGGGGTGCTGGACACGGACCGCAGCAAGTTCGACGCCCAGATGGAACTGGTGGGATCGTCGTTTGTGTCTCTGACCGCCTCCGAAGCTGGCAGGATGCTGGCACAGGAGCAGGCATGGCCGGCCCGGCCCGCCTTGGTGACCTTCGACGACGGCTATGCCGATGTCGTAACATGCGCATTGCCTGTACTGCGGCGCCATGGCGTGAAGGCTACACTGTTCGTGGCGCCTTACTATGTGGAGGAGAGGGACGTGCCATGGTGGGATTGGGTGGCCCACTGCTTCCACCACACGGAGCGAGAGGAAGTGCGCGTTGGCTACCCCGAGAGATGCCGTTTCCCTATGACGGGCGATGGTGCCTGCGAGGCAGCGGTCCGGGGCATGATTGGTGCGATCGGACGCGCTCGCGACCTCGATCTGGGCCGCCTGAAGGCTGAAGTGGAGGGCGCCACCGGCGTCGGCGTCGCACAGAGCGAGTTGGCCGAGCACAACATTGTGACCTGGAATATGCTACGGCAGTGGATTGATGAGGGCCACGAGGTGGGAGCCCACGGCATGCGGCACCGCCCGCTAACGGGTCTGAGCGAGAATGAGCTTGAGCTTGAACTGAGGGAGTCCCGTCGGCTGATACGAGAGCGACTGGGAGTGAACGTGGAGACGATCTCTTACCCCGGGGGCGCCACGGACGCGCATGTGGTACGTCGAGCGCGGGCAGCGGGTTACAGTTTGGGTCTTTGCTACGGCGGCAAGCCGTTGCTTAAGCGCGCGAGCCCGGACGCACGTTTCGCCGTGCCGCGCCAGCCGGTGAAGGCATGGCAGTCCCTTGAC
Source organism: Candidatus Brocadiaceae bacterium (assembly GCA_003551305.1). Lineage (GTDB taxonomy): Bacteria > Planctomycetota > Brocadiia > SM23-32 > SM23-32 > B1Sed10-231. The sequence continues at coordinate 33,887 of PUMJ01000281.1, read as the reverse complement.
TACTTCCACGCCATGATGACTTTGCCGGGATTGTTTGCGTGGTGATCCAGGGCTGCTTCCAGCCCTGGCGCGTGACCCGGCACCGGAAGGTGTTGGGGCCGGCCCGGCGATCGAATCACAACGCGGAGGTTCGGATGTGGCCACCTATCAGGTAAAGGTCTACCTAGGCCCGCGACAAAACGTGTACCATGCTTCGCACATCTTCTCCGGCCTTGACGAGCTTTGCCGGCAAGGAGAGGTGGCGCTCCGATGGGTCGCGCCGGTACGCGCGCAAGATAAGGCGCCCGTCCCCGGCCCGCTTACCGTTCTAATGGACGTCTGGCGGACGGGTGAAGGGATCTGCAAGAGCATCGCTATAGATCTTCACGACCGGCACGACGAATTCGATGTCTCTGTCATCAGAGACTCGGATGTGTACTTCAAACGCACGTTCCATCGTCCTGAGGAGTATGCCCCGGTCGGTACGTCTCGGCAGGTGTTGCCTTTCGGGTTGAACTACGCATGCCGGACCCCCGGCAGCTTCTGGCGTCTGTGCGGTTGCCTGGGGCGGGAGTATGTCCGTCAGTTCCTCAGTGACCCCGCGCAGTTTATGTCGAGCAAAGGCGAGTACATGCATGCCTGGTGGATTTACCTGCATACTCCACACTTCACTCGTTTTGAGCAGTCCCCGTCGGTTTCCCTCAGGCCCGTGATCCTGTTGCAGACTCGCGTCTGGCGTCCGGGGGAGCTGCTTCCAGACAGTGCCGAGGAGATCAACGCGGGCCGAGTTCAACTGGTGCGGACTCTGCGACATGCCTTCGGCCGGCGGTTTGTTGGGGGTCTCATCCCCACGGACTATGCCCGGGAGCATTACCCTGACGATCTGACCAACGCTCCCACGCGCAAGCCCGATTATATTCGGCTCTGCCGGCGTGCCCTTATTGGCATCGTGGGGCCCGGGCGGGCCCGTTCGGAGGGGTTTTCCATGGGAGAGTATATCGCCGGGTCAAAGTGTATGGTGGCGAAGCCCGTGAGCATAGAATTGCCCCAGAAGTTGGAGGATGGTGCGCACTACCTCGCCTACCGTACAGCGGACGAATGTGTGGAGCGTTGCAGTCGCCTGCTGGAGGGCGCTGCGCTTCGCGACCGATTGCGGCGGAATGTGCATGATTACTACCGTCGGCAGCTCCAGCCGGCTGCCCGCATGAAGAATTGCCTCGACAGGGCTTTTGACACCGTCGACGGTGTGGCATCGTGATTGCTTCAGTTGCATGGAGTGTGCCGTTCCGGTGCGGTGTTCCTGCAGCTCGCTAAGATGGGAGTGTGCTGGCGTGAGAAGAGCGTCTTCCAGTGCGTGCGTCATGCACCTGCTGTCCACCTTCGAGGTGGGGGGCGCGGAGTGCGTGGCGCATTCCCTGGCGCGGCAGATGCTGGGCAGCAGGTTCGAGCCGATGGCGTGCGCCCTGTTCGCCGGGGGCGGGCTGCGGGAGCGCTTCCGTCGGGATGGCATCAGGACGCGGCTGATCGCGGCGGTCCCGCAGGAGGCGGGGTTCAAGGCAGGGCTGGTGCCGCGGTTGGCCCGCGTTCTGCGTCGGGAGCAGACCGACGTGCTTCACTGCCACAACCGCCGGGCCCACGTTTACGGGGTGCTGGCCGGCAAGGCGGCCGGCGTACCGGCAGTGCTCTGCACGCACCACGGGATGCGCAACGGGGGCGTCTCGGCCATGGAGAGGGTCACGGGCATGCTGGCGGGGCACGAGGTGGCTGTCTGCCGCCAGGTGCTGCGCCGGGAGCAGCAACTGGGCACGCGCGGCCGCCGGCTCAGTGTCATCTATAACGGCATAGATACGGCGCGCTTCCGGCTCGCGACGCCTTACGAGGAATGCGGCGAAGGGCTGACGCTGGGATGCGTGGGGCGGTTGTCCCCGGAGAAGGGACATCGGTTCTTGCTCCGGGCCCTGGCGCAGGTGCTCGGAGACGGGCTGGACGTGCGCCTGAGGATGGCCGGGGACGGACCGTCGCGCGGGGACCTGGCCGAACTGGCGGAGAGTCTCGGCATCAGCGGGCGGGTCGAGTTCCTGGGCGAGCGCGGCGACATACCGGCCGTGCTGAAGACGTTCGACATCTTCGTGCTGCCGTCGCTGACGGAGGGGCTGCCGCTGACCGTGCTGGAGGCGATGGCCAGCGGACTGCCCGTCATTGCAGCACGGGTGGGCGGCGTGGCGGAACTGGTGCAGGAAGGGCGCACCGGCTTGCTGGTGCCGCCGGGCCGACCGGAAGAACTGGCCCGCGCCGTGCGCACGCTGCGCGATGATGAGGCACTGAGGCGGCGGGTTGCGAGCTGCGCAGAACAGGTGGCGCGGGATTTCGACAGCAGCGTTATGGCCCGGTCGTATGCGGAGCTTTACACGAGACTTCTGGGGAGCTGAGCGACGTGTCCGGAAGGCCGAAGGATGAGGGCGCGAGCCGGGTTCCTGCCGGGACGTGCCTGGTGCTGGCGGGCGAGTTCCCCAACGCGTTGGAGCCGGGGTTTCGCCCGGACCATCTGCACCAGTTCCGGGAACTGGCCCGGCGGCGGGGGGTTCAGGTGATCGCTCCCATCCCGTGGGTGCGCCTGCTGAAGAAGCCCAGACTCTTGAAGCTGCGGGGCGGTCCGGACCCCATGTTCAGGCGGATGGATGTCCGGCATCCGGTGTTCTGGTATCTGCCGGTCGTGGCCCGCGGTCGGCACTGGCGGGGGGTGGTTTCGGCGGCGTCGCGAGCGTTGTGCGACAGCGGCGCCGCAACGCCGGAGATTGTGCTGGCCACGTTCGCTTACCCCTACGGGAAGGCGGCGCAACACCTCGCGGCGGAGTTCGGAATACCGTACGCGGTGAAGGTGCGGGGCAGCGACCTGCACGCGCTGCCGGCCGGCGGCAGTCGGCGACGGCTCACCGCCGAAGCACTGCGGGGCGCGGCCGCCGTGATCGCCGTCAGCGAGAACCTGGTGCGTATTGCGCGGGAACTGGGCACCGACCCGGCGCGAATCCACAGCCTGCCGAACGCGGTGGACCTGGAGATGTTTGATATCGTGCCGCGGGCCGAGGCACGGGCCCGGCTGGGCCTGGACCCTGAGGACTGGATCGTGCTGTTCGTCGGGAATCTTCTTCCGGTCAAGGGCCTGGACGTTCTGCTGGATGCCGTTGGCCTGCTCAGGGACCGGTTCCAGGAGAGAGGCCTGCGGCTGGTCCTGGCGGGCGCCGGATCCGAGAAGGGCAGGCTGCACAAGCAGGCGCGGCGGCTGGGCGTTGGCTCCATGGTGGATTTCCCGGGATACCTGGCCCGGGAAGAGGTCAGACTCTACATGAACGCAGCGGATGTTTTCGTTCTGCCCAGCCGGAACGAGGGCTGCCCACTCGTGGTGCTGGAGGCCCAGGCCTGTGGCACCCCCGTGGTGGCGTCACGAGTCGGGGAGATCCCCCTGCTTCTGGATGAGAATTGTGGGATCCTCGCTGCACCTGGAGAACCGGCGGAGCTGGCGGAGGCGCTGTGGAAGGCGGGGCAGCGGGATTGGGACAGGCGGCAGGTCAGGGCCAGGGTGGAAGACATGACCTGGGAGGAAAACGCCCGGGAGCTGGATGATATCCTGCGGCAGGCGGCGCGCGGATACCGCGCTTGATCAGCCATGCCCGCTGCAACGCGCTCGGCATGTCCTGGGAGCAGAACGGGCAGCGGCTCTTCCACATCCTGAGCCGCGCCGCCGAGCGCGCGGCGGCGCCACGCGGCGTGTTGAGATAACCGGACACCACGTCGGGCGGCCGTGCCGGGGGGCGGCTCCACATCTCGCCGGTTTTTTCCTTGCGCCACGAGCACATATCGTGTATAGTATACTATAGGTAGGGTCTTTTACGCTCTTATGGAACGAGGTGTAGCATGGGGACGAGGCGGCAAGTAAAGGCGAATCGCAGGAACGCGAAAAAGAGCACCGGACCGAAGACGGACGACGGGAAGGCGGTCAGTCGGCTAAATGCACGCAAGCACGGCATCTTCGCCTCCGCGCTCACAGAACACGACCAGGAGGAACTGGCCGGCATCCACGAGGAACTGGCCGCGTGGATCCAGCCGGTCGGGCCGCTGGAGGAGATACTCCTCGAGAAGCTCGCGCACACCTACCTGCGCCTGCAGCGGTGCGCCCGCGCGGAGGCCGAATATCACATCCGCACCTGGGAGCCGAAGAGGCACGGGCTGGATCTGGACGAATACGAGCGGGCCAAGAGCGACGGGCGGCACGCGAGCTGGTTCGACGCCCACAGGTTCAAGATGACCGTGAAGCTGTTCGCCCGCTACGACAAAACTCTGACGAACCAGCTCATCAAGCTGCTGCACGAGATAGAACGGCTGCAGCGGCTGCGCGGCGGGGAGCAGGTGGCCGCGCCGCTGACCGGGGATTTGACCATCCACACCGAGGAGGACTGACCCGGTCCCCGGAAGGAGGTGCGCGCGGAAGTGTTTTCGCGAAACGAACCCAATGTGCGCTATGCACCCGTAATGCAACGTATTGCACGGTGTCAGGCATGTGCCCGTGGGGCGGCCTTTGGAGTGCGGCGGCTTGCCGCCGCTCTGCCGTTGCTCGCGGTGCCGGCCGCCGTTCCCTGTTCGTTCGGGGGGGGGCGCCGGCGGGGCTTACCGCCGCCAGACGTGGGTGGAGGCGAGGAGGACGGACCCGGTCCCCGGGAGGCGTTGCGTGCGGGAGCGTTTTCGCGAAACGAACCCAATCTGCGATATGCGCCCGTAAGGCAACATATTACAGGATGTCACGTGCCTGCCGGAGGCGCAGTGGTGAGTCGCCCCTGGCCGGACGGGGCCGTAGCGGGGCGTGTTGAGATATGTGGACACCCGTGTTGAGATAATCGCACACCACGCCGGGCGGCCCCAGCGGCTGCCGGGGCGCTGGGGGCCGGGGCACGCCCTGAGGGCCGCCCGCAGCCCGATGAGCGCTGTCGGCACGCCGTTTACATCTGCACGGCACGCGCATTGCACATGTTGACCGAACCCGCACCATGCGTGTGCTTCGTCGCCGTGTCTGGTGGCGCGGGGCTTCGAGGAAATCCCGGTTCTTTTGCGCGCGAGCGAGTGCTGATGCCGAAAGGTGCACCGGAGGGGGGAGCAGCGCAGGGCGCCGGCCGCGGGACTGCCCGGGGGTTGAGAAAGGCCCTCAAGGCCAAACTCTGGGTGCCCAAGGCCGTGGGTGTGAACCTGCTGAGCCGCCTGCCGCTCGCCGAGCAGATCCACTACAACCTGCAGCGGCTGCTGGGGCGGCATCGCCTGGACGCCCCGGAGATGTTCAGCCGGGCGCTCGAACTGTTCAGGCTCCATCGGCACGCCGGGGGGGACCTGAGCGGGAAGGACGTCCTGGAGGTCGGCACGGGCTGGTTCCCCTTCACGCCGGTGATGGCGCATCTGCTGGGCGCCCGCAGCGTTGTGACGGTGGACGTCCACCCCTGGCTGAGGCTCGGCAACCTGATCCGGACCGGCGAGGAACTCGGACCCATGCTGGACGATATGGCGCGTCGAGCCGGGGCAGAGGCGGAGACGGTGCGCGAGCGGCACCGGCGGCTCCTGTCCGCCGCGCGCCGGGCGGCGGAGCTTCAGGATGTGCTTCAAGCGGCGGGTATAGACTACCGCTGCCCGTGCGACCTGACGGAGGGGCCGCTGCCGGCGGAGAGCTTTGACGTGGTCTTCAGTTCGAACGTGCTGGAGCACATTCCGCCGGCTGAGCTGCGGGAGATCCACCGGCAGATAGGGCGGATGCTGCGGCCGGACGGGCTGGTGGTCCACCGCCTCAATCCCGGGGACCACTTCGTCGAGTTGACGGGGTCCACGGTGAACTTCCTGCGCTTCTCGGAGGGCGCGTGGCGGTGGCTCGGCGGCTCCGGGCTCTCGTATCACAACCGCCTGCGCTCCTGCGAGCACGCCGGGATATTGCGCGAGGCGGGGCTGGGATTGCACCTCTGGGCGGACGCCCTCGACCGGAAGGCGCTCCGGAGCGAGCTGGGGCGGACCGTTGTGCCGGCGGGGCGGTTCGAGCGCATGCCGGAGGAGTTCCTGGCCGCCTACTACACCTGGTTCGTTGCGGGGAGGGCGGACGGCGAGTCGGTCACAGAGCCCGTGAGGGTCCGCTGGATAGACGCCCTGCTCGACGGGACGGCCCAGGAGGGGGATGATGACGGCGCCGTCGAAGCGGCCGCGCGCCGAGGCGCCGGCGCACCCTCATCGGGATCAACTTAGAGAACGGACCTGTCAGGAACCCATGCACATCCTCTACCACCATCGTACGGCCGGCGACCGCGTCGAGGGCGTGCACATCATGGGCATGGTGAACGCCATGCGGGAGCTGGGCCACACGGTGGAGATAAGCAGCCCGCCCGGCTGTGCGCCGGAGCGCAACGGAACCGTGCCGGCGGGCAGCGGGAGCGACGGAGTGCTGCGCCGAGGGCTGAAGTACGCCGCGCGCCGGACGCCCCCCGTGGCGTTCGAGCTGGGAGAGATCGCCTATAACGCTTACTCGCTCGGAGACATGGAACGGCGGGCCGGCCGCCGGAAGCCCGACCTCATCTACGAGCGCGCCACTTCCAACAGCATCGCGCCCACGTGGCTGGCGCGCAAGTGGGGCGTGCCCATCGTCCAGGAGGTCAACGTCACGGCCGACCTCGGTCGCTTCCGTCCGCTTGCCCTCGGGGATTTCGCCCGCCGTGTCGAGCGGTGGGTTGCGCGGCAGGCAACGGTCATTGTTACGGTGTCCCGCGAATTCCATCGCAAACTGCAACGCCTGGGCTTCCCTGCGGACCGCGTCTGCGTCTGCCAGAACGCCATTGACCCGGCCCGGTTCGACCCGGACGCCACGGACCCCGTCCCCGGGCCGGCCAACGTGGGTCCACAGTCAGTGGTAGTGGGCTATGTCGGTTCCTTTCTTGCCTACCATCGCCTGGGCGAACTCGTCGAGGCCGCCGCCGCTTTGCGACGGGAAGCACCGGCGTTGCGCTGGCTGCTGGTGGGCGACGGCGTGGAGCGTCCAGCAGTTGAGGCCCTTATCGAGCAGAGCGGCCTGCAGGAGGTCTTCTGGATGCCCGGACGCGTCGAGCACCCCGACGTGCCGCGTTTCGTCCGCGCGATGGACATCGCGGTGCTGCCCGGTTGCGCCTCGTTCAACTCGCCCGTCAAGCTCTTCGAGTACATGGCCATGGGCGCGGCCGTGGTGGCCCCCGCAACCCCCGCCATCGAAGAGGTCATCGAGCATGGGCGGACGGGGATCCTGTTCCAACCCGGGTGCCCTGACTCATTCACGGAGGCCGTTCGGCGATTGGCCGGCGACAGCGATTTGCGCGGCCGCCTGGGGTGCCGGGCGCGCGAGCAAGTCCTCAAAGAGCATACGTGGCGCAGGAATGCCGAACGCGTGCTGGCTTCAGTGCGCACACATCAACGGGAGCTTCGATCGGAGACTCGATGAAAGTACTTGTGACCGGCGCGAGCGGCTTTCCGAATTGGGATATGCAGGGGTGCGTGTTTTGTCATGCCGCACGCGGCCGCATCTGGTGACGGATGAAGAGCCCCCGTGACGGCGCAGGAGGGGGTCGAGGTGATGCAGGTGATGGACAGGGTATGGGAGGAGCTGGGTGAGGCCGGTCTGCGCCGCCCGGACCCCTCCGATGCTGTGTCAGCAAACTTGACAGGTGCCGAGCATGCGCTATAATCGAGCCGATGTTCGCATTCTGCGGGGTCGTGTCAGGCGGCCGCGTCCGGTCGCGCGCGGCTCGCAGCGCTTTGCGCTTTTTCGGGCGACGCTCGACTGCGGCTGGGGAGAACCTCCGGTTCTGGGGAGCACGGCAGTTCAGGCGAAGGCGGCCCCCGGCTCGCTGTTATGCGACGGGGCGGCCCATCAGGAAGAACCGGGGCGCGAGGGGGTGGAAAGATGAGCGTGCGAGAACAGATCGTTGTCGTAAACGCCGGCGGGGCGTCGGCAGAGTCCCTCCGGAAAGCGGTCGGGCTGAAAGGATACGAAGTTCAAGAGGTTGGTTCGCTCGCCGAGGCGCTCGATAGCGCCGATCCCGACCTTTGCGCGGCGCTGCTGGTGGCCGTGGACTCAGGGGCGCCCGACGGATTCGAAGACCTGATCGAGGAAGCCGGCGAACGCCTCCCCGGCGCGAAGTTCCTCGTTTTCTATCCCAGCGGCGTAGATGGCGTCGGCCGATCGCTGGCCCAACGGCTCGGCCGCGAGCGCATCTTCTGCGTTGAGGGGGCGCTCGACAGCTCAGCCGACGTGCAGCAGGTGCGCCAGTTCCTCCAGCCGGAGGGTTACCGATGGGGCAGCCAGTTGCGCGAGCGGCGGGGCAGCCCTGACTTCCCTCTGCACGTCACGGGCGCCGCCGGCAAGCGCCAGGACGAGACCGCCCGGAAAGTCATGGAGTTCGCCCGGGCCCTCTCCGGGTTGACGGATGTTGATGCGCTGCTGGAGGCGGCCCTTCACCGCCAGATGGACCTGCTGGAATGCGAAGCCGGCAGCATCTACCTGTGGGACGAGCGCGCCGAGACCCTGGTGCTGAAAGCCGCCGAAGGGCCGGAGCGGGAGAGCCGGCTCGGGCTTCGCCAGAAGCTGGGCGAAGGGCTGGCCGGCTGGGTGGCCGAAGTGCAGGAACCAATCCTGGTCACCGACACGCGCAAGATCCCCCGCCTGCAGGACCGGCCCTCGGAGCGCTACCCGGACTTCAGTTGCCTGGCCACGCCCATGAGCCACGGGGAGCAGCTTTTCGGGGTCGTCTGCGTTACCATGCGGCGGGGCGGCCGGCCTTTCCAGCCGGAGGACCTCCGGTTGGCTCAGACGCTGTCTCAGAAACTCGGCGCCTTGTTGCTGCCGCTCAGGGTGCTGTCAGAACTCCAGTTTTTCAACGAGCGCATCACGGGCGTCTTCAAGTCCTGCTCCGACCTGGTGGTCGAAAAAGACACCCAGGTCGAGGCGCTCCGCGTCCTCAGCTCCGACATCCTGGACAGCATTCCCGTCGGCGTGGTGGCCTACGATCCGGAGTTGCACGTGCGTTCCTGCAACGCGGCCGCCCAGAGCTTTCTGGGCGCCTCGGCGGCCGATGAGCTCGAGCTGGCAAACGGCCCCGTGGACAACGGCCTCGACGTTGACCCCGAGCGGTGGCACGACCGGTTGCGCAACGTCGTGGAGGGCGAGGAGTTCCGCCTGCAGCGTGTCCGCTACGACCGGGAGGAGAGTACGGTCATACTTGACATCCACGGCTCGCCCCTGCGAGACTCGATGGGTGCCGTCATCGGCGGCATCCTCACGGTGCGCGATGTGACCGAGGACGTCGAGATGGAGGAGAAGCTCTCGGCCGCCGAGCGCCTGGCGCTCATCGGCAAGATAGCCGCCAAGGTGGCCCACGAGTTGAACAACCCCCTGGACGGCATCCTCCGGTTTCTTCACCTGACCATGCGCTGCATGGAGGAGGATCCCGACAAGGCGCGCTCCTACCTGCAGGAAAGCCGCAAGGGGCTGCTGCGGATGGGCAACATCGTGACCCAACTGCTTGCCTTCTCCCGCAGCCATCCCGGCCGGCAGGAGCCCATCGGCATCGAGCAACTGCTCCGGGACTCGCTGGCGTTCTACCAGGACAGGGCCCGGGAATGCGGTGTCGAAGTCGAGATCGAAGTCGAGGACGATATGCCGCTTTACAAAGGCATCGAGCTGCCGGAAGTGCTGGAAAACCTGATCCGCAATGCCGTGGATGCAATGGAGGACGGCGGCACGCTCCGCCTGAAGGCTTCCCGCGAGGACGGTCACTACTGCATGCTGGTCTCGGATAACGGCCCCGGCGTGCCGGAGGAGATACGCGAGAAGATATTCGAGCCCTTCTTCACAACCAAGCGGGAAGGCAACGGTGTCGGCCTGGGGTTGGCGACGTGCAAAGACCTGCTCAGCAGCCGCGGCGGCTCCATCCGCCTGTTGCCCTCCGAAGAGGGCGCGACCTTTGAAGTCACCGTGCCCATTGACGAATCGGAGGAGTAGGGGGAAAGATGCCGGATAAGACGCCCGTGCTGGTACTGGACGACGATCTGATCGTGCTGAAGAGCCTTTCGGAGTTTCTGCGCCTGGAGGGATACCAGGTGCGAGCGGCCGAGACCCTCGAGCAGGCCCGCAACCTGCTGGGGAGCGAGCGGTTCCGCGTTGCCATCACGGACGTCAGGCTCCCGGAGGGCAGCGGGTTCGACCTGCTGAGCCAGGTGCGGGAGTTGAATCTGCCGACCGCCGTCATCATGCTGACCGGATACGGCACCATCGAGGACGCGGTCACCGCCATCAAGATGGGCGCGTTCGACTACGTCACCAAGCCCATCGCCGACGACGAGGTCAAGCTCACCGTCGAGAGGGCGCTGCAGCAGCAGCAGTTGCTCGAAGAGAACAACGACCTGCGCCGCCAGCTCAACATGACGTTCCAGGTGGACAACTTCGTCTGCTGTAACCCGCGGATGAAGCGCGTGCTCGACATGGTGAACGTCATGTCCGCCACGGACGCCACCGTGCTGATAACCGGTGAGAGCGGCACCGGCAAGACCCTGGTGGCGCGCGCCATCCACATGAACTCTCCCCGCGCGGGCCAGCCTTTCGTCGAGGTCAGTTGCGGCACGCTGCCGGAGACACTGCTGGAGAGCGAACTGTTCGGCCACGTCAAGGGCGCCTTCAGCGGCGCGGTGGCCAATAAGCGCGGCCGCTTCGAGGCCGCCCACAAGGGCACGCTGTTCCTGGATGAGATATCCCTGGCCAGCCCGTCTCTGCAGATGAAGCTGCTGCGCGTGCTGGAGAGCTTCAAGTTCGAGCCCGTCGGCAGCAACGACACCCGCGAGGTGGACGTCCGACTCATACTGGCCACCAACCAGGACCTGGCCGAACTGGTCCAGCAAGAGGAGTTTCGCGAGGACCTCTACTACCGCGTGAACGTCATGAACATAACCCTGCCGCCGCTGCGCGAGCGCCGGGACGAGATACCTCCGCTGGCCCATCATTTCGTCGAAAAATACCGCAGCAGCGCCCGCCAGGACATCAAGGGCATCAACGAAGATGCCATGCGGCTGCTGACCGGGTACGACTGGCCGGGCAACGTGCGCGAACTGGAGAACGTCATGCAGCGTGCCGTTCTGCTGGCGCGGGCCCCCTACATCACGGCGGAGGACATCTCGGTGGATCAGGCCCCACCGGAGGAGCCGCTGTTGCCCGACGGGAAGGTCGTGCCGCTGAAAAAAGCCATGAAACGCGTGGAGCGGAAGCTGATCCTGAAGGCGCTGGAGGCCACGGACGGCAACCGCAAAGAGGCGGCCCGGCAGCTCGAGGTCAACCGCACGACCCTGTACAACAAATTACATGAATACGACATCATGGACGCCTGAGCGGCCGCCATTGGACCTGTGCGGTCGCCCGCGGGCATGCGGCGTTCAGGCGGGCGTGCGGTAAAGCTCGACGCGTGGGCGTTCTTCGAACCGCACGGCCACACCGGCCGGACGGCCGGCGCGCCGCTGTTCGGGTGGCTCCAGCCTGACTATCTTTGCCTCGCCACGCAGGGTTCTGAAGAGTGCGCCCTCATTGTAGCCGCTCAGCCCGGACAGCCGCAGGGCGACGTCCTCTCCCACATGGAGCGCGCGCCAGTCCGGGGTGACAAAATAGATGCCACCCGCAGAGACATTCTCGGTTACTCCGTGGCCGCTCGACTCGCAGTCGTCGTCTCGGACGGCAAACTCAACGTTGAGCTTCAACTCGAGGCGTGGCCATTTCCTTCGTTCCCTTTCGCCATCCAATGGGTGGACCCTGCATGACAGGAACACAACCGTCGTTCGATGACCCCCGGGCCGACGCCGCCGGCGCCGTCCCGGCTCCAGAAATCGTCACCGCTCGTCTATGGCCTGCGGCCCCCCCGAAGTGGCTTGTGACCTCGGCGCCGGCACAGGCGTGTCAGGTCTGCAGTTCTAATGTTCCCTCCCCGTCAAAGCATCATCCAGACCGTGCTCCCTGAGCTTCTTATACAGAGTTGAACGACTGATCTGCAACTGTCTTGCCGCGTGGCGTTTGTTCCCGTCAGTCTGCTGCAGAGCCCTCAGGATGTATTCCTTCTCGGGTTTTCTCATCGCCTCCCGCAACGGACCCGGCTCCGGCTGAACTCGGCAGGGCAAGCCCGGCTGGTGGTTCTCTACGACGCAGCGTGGCAGGTCCGTAAGGCCCACCGTGCTGCGGCTCGCCAGCAGTACGGAGTGCTCCACGCAGTTGCGCAGCTCGCGCACGTTGCCCGGCCACCTGTAGCGGACCAGGGCGCTCAGCGCCTCCGCCCCGACCTCCATGACGGGCGCTCCGTAGTTGCGCCGGAAAAGCCTCAGAAAATGATCCGCCAGCAGCGGAATATCCCCCGGTCGGCAGCGCAGGGGGGGCAGCCGCACGGCGACGGTCTCCACCTGGCCGCCGGCGGGATCCTCGGGCCCATCGGCTCCGAGCGTCATCACGAACCGCACGGCGCATTCCAGCACCCGCCCGTTGCGACGGAAAGCGCCCTGCTGCGAGCCGTCCAGCAATTCGCTCAGCAGCTTCGCCGGCAGCCTGTCGGCGCCCTCGACCAGCAGGGTGCCGCCGTCGGCCTGCGCCAGCTTGCCTTCGGTTGAGTCGCGGGCGTCCCTGCCCTCTCGACCGAAGAACTCGTCGGCAAGGTCCTCAACCGGCCGGGTGTTGCAGTTCAGCTCGACCAGCGGCCCGAGCCGACGGACCGAGTGCGTGTGGACCTTGCGCGCAAGCGTCGTCTTGCCGGTGCCGCTCTCTCCCCGGATGAGCACGGGTAGGGCCGAGTCGGCTGCCGAGCTGAGGGCATCACACGCGGCCAGCAGACCATGGTCGAGCGTGATGAAGTCTTCGAACGGCAGGGCTGCTTCGGCAGAGTCGGTGGCATCCGACCTCCTGGCGGCGGCCGAACGAAGAGCCCGTCTCAGCATCCATCGCACGCCCGTCTTGTCCACAGTCGGCATCCAGAGGTAGTCCCGCGCGCCGGCGTGCAATGCCCAGACGGCGTCACGAATGGCCTCCTTGCGACCGAGGGCCACCACGGGCGGGAGTCCGCCGAACAGGGGTCCCTCGCCGGCGCGGGCCCGGGTCGGCAGCGTTTCCATCTCGACCAGCACGAGGTCGTAGGGACGTCGGGCTACGGCCCGGGCGGCTTCCTGCAGTCCGGACGCTATGTCTAAGACGGCCTCCATCTGCTGTCCGGCCGCCCTGAAGGCGTGCCGAAGTTGATCATCTCGAGTAATGCACAGAATTGCAGTGGCTGCCATATTGATGTCCGCACCCGATGTCCCGTGCGCATCCGCAGTTGTCATTGTGCCCCACACTTTCGCAAACCTTATGCCAGCTTTGGCAGCTTCCGTCGAGGCGGTCAGTAACGTCCTCTGCGGCCTCCAGGGCCGGTCGAGAGTTCTTCTGCCAGGTCGTCCTCATGTTGTCCCGTACCGGCTGTGTCGCATGGAATTCAACACGCATGTTGGATATATTCAACACGGCGGCGCTCCGGGCGGACAGCGAGTGCGCCGAGGCCGACCGTTGCCCGGCGGTGTGCGCGGTGTCGGCCAAAAAAAGGATTGTAAACCGAACGAGCGATTCGTATAATGCCCTGTTCTCATGGGTATGCCTGCGGGCCGGAATGCAGACCGGGGGTGCAGCGGGTCGGCGGATGGCCTAACCGACGTCCAGACCATGCGGGGAGAAGGGACCGTGGCCGGAAAGAGGCGCCGAGCGCGGAAGCGGTTCGATCTCAGATCCGAGGAGCTGACGGTGAGGCCCGCCGCGTCGCGGCAGGAACTGGAGGATGCCTACCGCCTGGTCTACTCCAGCTATCTGCAGCGCGGCTACGTGCCGCCAGATCCCTCCCGCATGCGGCTCTCTGTCTTCAACGCCTTCCCCACGACGGTCACGTTCGTGGCGGTGCTGCGAAGCCGGCAGATTATCGCCACCGTCTCACTCGTCCCCGACAGCCCCATCGGCCTGCCCATGGATGAGATTTACCATGCGGAAGTGCAGAAGCTCCGAGACCAGGGCAGGTCCGTCGCGGAGGTCACCATGCTGGCGGACCGGCGTCTGGAGATCCGAAGGTCCCTGTCCATGCTGCTTCTGATGATGAAGCGCGTTTTTGACCTGGCCACGCTCGTCCTGAACGCCAATGACCTGTGCATCACCATCAATCCCCGCCACGAGACCTACTACGAGCGCTATCTGCTGTTCTCCCACCTGGGCGGGCTGAAGACCTACCCCAGCGTGCGCAGCAACCCGGCCCTGGCCCGGAGGCTGGACCTGGACACCGTGCGCAGCCGGTGTGAGGGCAACGAGGAACTTATCAACGAATTCTTCCGTGACCGCACGCCGCTGGACGTGCTGCTGGCCACATACCGTATGACGCCCGACGACCTGCACTACTTCCTGGTCGAGCGCACCCCCGTGCTGCAGGAGGCCCCGCAGGAAGCCGTCCGGGCCCTGGAGTGGTTCTATCCCGAATGCCCGTGGGGGGAATGGCGCGCCGCCGAAGCCTGAACTCGCCGCGGGGAGACGCCGACCAACCGCTGCGCCCGCCCCCGCCACCAGGCGGAGCGAAAGCGCGCTATGCCTCGCGTCGTGCCTCTTCGGCACACCCTGAGGAGCGCAGCATGCCGGCAGCCCGGTTCCCGGGCGGCGGTGGCGTCCTACCCGGTGATCTGGCGGACGCGTTCGTCCATGGCTTGCTGGTCGGCACTGAAGCTGTTCCAGCCGGCCAGGTTCATCAGGCTGTCCAGCCCGACGGCGCCCTCGGCCAGCAGGTCGCGCCAGTTGTCCAGGTCGGGTATCTTGCCCTCCTCGGCGCTGGTGCTGACCTGCCGGTCGCTCCAGCGCACCAGCACGTCGCCGCAGCCGTGCTCGGCGAAGAAGTCGAGCAGCCGGTCCGGATCGAACCGGTCCAGGTCCTCCTCCAGCAGGGCGTCCACGCACTCGCGCAGGTCCTCGCCGACCTCCCACAGGGTGTTGAGCCTGACGGTCTCCGGGTCCACCTCCTCGTTGAGCGGCGGCTCGTAGCTCTCGTCGGTCCGGTCCGCCAGGTCGGCGGGGTCGAGTCCCAGGTCGAGGAACTCGCGCGCGACCTTCGGCGGCACGGTCATCACGTCCATCCCCGCCAGGTCCCGGACCTGCCCTCCCTCGCGGAAGCTGGCGCCGATCTGGCGCGTCTCCAGGCCGTGCCGGTCCCGCAACTCCCGGATGACGCGCTGGCTGGCCAGGGTGGCCTTCTCCCCCACCCAGGCGCCGTCGCCGAGGCGGTTGTCCGCCACGAAGGCGTTGAGCCGGCCCATAAAGACGTTGACGAAAGCGGGCTCAGCAATGCGGGCGACGACGTAGTTCTGCCGCGCGGAGAAGCCCAGCGTGTGGTTGACGGGCACGCCCGCCCGGCGGGCCCGCCGCGTGCCCAGCAGCCCCGCCGGCGAAAGGGGTATCTTGACGATGAAGCGCTCGGGGCTGACCGCCTGGAACCGCCGCGCGTAGCGGACCGCGCCCGCGACGTCGGAGGCCAGGTCGGTGTGCTCTTCGACCGAGACGTAAGCGTCGAACTCCTCCACCAGCCGCAGCCCGTGGCGGGCGTTGAGGATGAAGGCGAACTCGAGCTTCCGGTCCTGCTCGGAGAGGTCCGGGAACTCGTCCAGCAGTTCGGCCGCGCGCTCGATGAGGCCATCATAGACGCCCGTCTGCACCTCGCGGTTCAGCAGAGTGTTGTTGGTGGTGAGCGCGCCCATCTCGCGTGTCCACAGGTCGCTTATGTCGTCGAGTGCGCCGGTGTCGAGCCAGAGGTCGGTGCCCAGCTCCCGCAGCCGCAGCCAGAGGGGACTGGACGGGAAGGTGTCGCGCAACTCGCCGAAGTGTGGCGTGAAATCCTCGCGCACAAGCCGGCGTACCCGCGCATCCAGTTCGGAGCCGTAGTCGGTTATCGGCATGACGTCCCCCTTTCTGTTGGTCTCGTCCCCCTTGTCAGTATAATGCATGCAGTTCCGGCTGCAATGGGCGTGCGCCGAGTCCCGGTGACACCTGCGCCGTATGAGCAGGGTCGGGTTTGACCGCGCCGCCCGCAAAGTGTAACGTTACCCCAGCAGACCTGAGACCGGAGGCATTGACGATGGGCTACGACGTGGTGACATTCGGCGAAGCGATGGTCCGACTGACCTCGCCCGACCACATGAGGCTGGAGAACTCGACAACCCTTGAGCTGTCAGTCGGGGGGGCCGAATGGAACGTGGCGGTGAACGTCTCGCGCCTCGGCCTGCACAGCGCGTGGGTCTCGCGCCTGGTGGAAAACTGGTCCGGCCGGCTCATCGCCCAGCACGCCCGCTCCCACGGCGTGGACGTGAGCAACGTCGTCTGGGCGGAGTTCGACGGGGTGGGGCGGGAGCGCAACGGCTTCTACCACCTGGAGGTCGGCGTCGGGCCCCGCGCCAGCGCCGTCACCTACGACCGCGGCCACAGCGCCGTCAGCCAGATGACGGCCGAGATGCTGGACTGGGAGGCGATCTTCGAGGGGTGCCGGTGGTTCCACTGCAGCGGCATCACCCCCGCCCTCTCGGAGACGCTCCGGGACACCACCCTCGCGGCGTTCAAGGCCGCCTCGGAGGCCGGCGTGCGCACCAGTTACGACCTGAACTATCGGGGCAAACTCTGGTCGCCGGAGGAGGCGCAGGAGGCCAACAAGCAGGTCGTCCCCTACGTGGAGGTGCTGGTCGGCAACGAGGAGGATTTCGAGAAGTGCCTCGGCATCAAGGCCGCCGGCACTACGGAGGAATACTCCAAACTCGACCCGCACAGCTACAAGGACGTGGCGAAGGAAGCGATGAAGAGCTTCCCGAACGTGAAGCTGGTGGGCACCACGCTGCGCAACGCCAAGACGGGCCTGCTGAACGACTGGCGCACGCTGCTCTACGACGGCGAGGACTTCCACCTGAGCCACATCTACGAGGACCTGGAACTGGTGGACCGGGTCGGCGGGGGGGACAGCTTCTCCTCGGCCGTCATCTACGGGTCGCTCGAAGGCTGGGAGATAGAGGAGATATGCCAGTTCGGTGCCGCCTACAGCGCCCTGGCGCATACCTTCCCCGGCGACATCAACTGGGCGAGTGAGGCCGAGGCCCGCAAGATAATGGGCGGCGGCACGGCCCGCATATCGCGCTGACACCGGGGGAGACCGCACCATGGCCGACACACTGAGGACGTTGCTTGAGACGGGCGTTGTGGCGATCATCCGCGCGGACGTGCCGACGGGCTTGGTCGAGGCCGGCCGGGCCCTGGCGCGCGGCGGCGTCCGGGCCATCGAGGTCACCATGACCACGCCCGGCGCCCTGCAGGCGGTCGAAGACCTGACGGCCGAGAGCGGCGGGGGGTTCATCGTCGGCGCCGGCAGCGTGCTGGACGCGGAGACGGCGCGCGCCTGCATTCTGGCCGGGGCGGAGTTCCTGGTGATGCCCACCACGGACGTTGCGGCGATCGAACTGGCCCGGCGCTACGGCAAGGTGGTCTGCCCCGGCGCCCTGACGCCCACGGAGGTCATCACGGCATGGCAGGCGGGGGCGGACATCGTGAAGGTCTTCCCGGCGTCGCTGGGCGGGCCGGCTTACCTGAAGGCGCTCAAAGGGCCCCTGCCACAGGTGCGGCTGATGCCGGTGGGAGGGGTGAGCCCCGAGAACGCCGGCGACTACATCCGGGCGGGCGCCTGCGCCGTGGCCCTGGGAGGCGCCCTGGTCAACACATCCCGCATTCAAGCCGAGGATTGGGCCGCGATTGAGCACGCCGCACGCCGGACGGTCCAGGAGGTGCAGGCGGCGCGGAGTTAGGGCCGCTCGCACCGCCGATTGGCGAGGGCGGCAGCGTGCGCGGGCAAGAGGAGGTTGTCACATCAGGTCCTGCCGGCGGCCGAAGGCGCACTTGAGGGCCGGATACAGAGAACTGTAGAGTTCGAACTGCCTGTCGTAGAGCGGGCGGACACTCTCATCGGGTCGTCTGCAGCCGCTTGCCGTGATACTCGCCGCGCCCCCGGCGAGGTCCGCGAACATGCCCACGCCGACCCCGGCCGCCAGGGCTGCCCCGACCGACGTGGCGTCCGCGGCACCCGTGGACATCTCCTTGACTTCGACGTCGCACACGTCCGCCAGCACCTGCCGCCAGGCGCCCGAGCGCCCGCCCCCGCCGATGAGCCGCATCTCCCGCACGGGCGTTCGTTCCCGGATGACCTCCAGCACGGCCCGCAAAGCGAACGAGACGCCCTCGACGGTGGCCCTGAGGAAATGCTCCCGGCCGTGGGTCGGCTCGATGCCGAAGAAGACCCCGCGGGCGTTCGCGTCGTAGATCGGGGAGCGCTCCCCCTCCAGGTACGGGAGGAAGACGAGGCCGTCGCAGCCGGGCGGCACGGCGGCCAGCAACTCGTCCAGGCGGGCGAAGCCCTCCTCGCCCAACAGTTCCAGCGCCCATTCCACCGAACGACCGGCCGCCTGCACCGTTCCGTAGACGGCGCAGCCCCGACCGTCGAGCGACGGGAGATTGAAAACGCGCATCTGCGGGTCTATGAAGGGCTCGTGCGCCACGGAGGCGATCCAGGCTGTTGTGCCGAGACAGCAGTAGGTGTCCCCCCGGCGCACGGCGCCGGCCCCAACGGTGGCGCAGGAACCGTCGCCGCCGCCGGCCGCGACGGGGATGCCGTCGGGCAGGTCAAAGGCCCGTGCGGCGGCCGGGCCCAGCGCCCCCACGATGTCAGTGGAAGGGTGAGGTTCGGGCAGCAGCGCGGCGTCCAGTCCCAGTTCGCCCAGCACGGCCTCGGCCGGCGTCTGCCGGCGTATGTCGAGCCACTGGGCGTGGGCGGCATCGGAGAAGTCGGTCGTCGCGAACGAGCCTGTCATGCGCCCGACGATGAAGTCCTTGGCCTGCAGGTACCACGCTGCGCGCCTGTAAAGGTCGGGCTCGTTGTCCTGCATCCAGAGCATTTTGCACAGCGGGGAGCGGGGGTCGAGCACGTTGCCGGTGAGGCGATAGACGCGGTCCGCCCCGATGACATTTTCCACGCGCTCGGCCTGGGCGCCGGCGCGAGCGTCGGAATGCGTCATGTGCGGCCGCAGGGGCTTGCCCTCTGCGTCCACGGCCAGGCAACCCAGCATCTGCCCGCTCACACCGATGGCGGCCACCCGGGCGCGCCACTCGGGATGCCGCTGCATCAGCGCCCGCGTGTTGGCGCAGACGCCGGCCCACCAGTCCTCCGGGTCCTGCTCGGCGGCGCCGCCCGGCCCGTAGCGGGTTCGGTGGGGGGTGGAGGCGGAGTCGAGCAGCGACCCCGCGGCATCCATGAGCGAGCTTTTCGTCCCGCTCGTGCCGACATCGTGGGCCAGTATGAGGTCGTCGGGCATATGGCGGCTCCCGGGACGAGCCCGGCGCGCGAAACGTGAGCGCCGGCTCAGCTCGAGTACACGCGGCAGGCCGGGGTCCGCGCCTCGGCCTTCATCTCCGGCAGGCCGGCCTCGATCTCATCGAGCGACGGCACCACGCGGGAAAGGTCGGTCACGTTCAGGCCGCGGAAGCGCAGCACGTCCGCCACATCTCCGCCCAGGTGCCCTTTGAGCGCCACGAAGTGGTGGATGCCGCCGGCCTCGACGGCCTCGAGCACCTCGGGCAGGTTGGGCACGAAGGCCCATCCGCTGCCGCCTCGGGCCGGCGCGGGCCCCCGCAGGAACCGCCCGTGGAAGACCGTGGCGAGGAAGTCGTCCGATGTCGTGGCGGCCGATATGCCTGTGAACGCCCCCGGCGCCATGGCGCCTTCGATGCCGCCCCAGCCGCCGAGCCGCCCCGCCTCGGCCAGCCAGTTGGGCGGCGTCTGGGAGCAGTGGAAGGCGTTGAAGACCCGCCGGTCCGGCCCGTTGTTGTTGATGTCCAGGATGACGCCGGCCTCACCGGTCAGCGGCCAGGCCAGCTTCGCCATGACCGCGTGGCAGATGTCCTGTTCACAGACGACCGGCCTGCGCAGCAGCAGGTTGCAGAGCATGGCCACGCTACAGGGGGCCAGGCCGAAGAAGCGCGGGAACTCCGCCCAGCAGTGGATGGCGCCCGCGTCAATGGCATCCTGCTGGAAGACGTCCTGTATCCAGAGGAAGCACCGCGCGACGGCGTCCACCTTCCGTTCGTCTTCGGGCAGTGCAGCCAGTGTCTCGCCCAGGCGGGACTTCACCTCCTCGACCCGCTCGTCGTCCCCGGCGACGGGACGCCAGAGTTTCACGTCTCCGAACGGCCCCTGCCATGCGTCCTGCCCCTCGGCCAACTGCGCCGCCAGCGCGGTATCACCCCACAGCGTAAGCAACTCATAGGTATGGAGGGAGAAGCCGAGCTCGAACAGCTTGAGCTGGTTGGTGAAGGTCGTGGCGAAGGAGTCCGGGTTGACGCCGATCATGCCGAGGCGCATGTTGCGCAGGCACTCGATGCCGTCCATGATGCGCACGTACGTGGAGAGGAACTCGTCCAGGCCGCCGGGGTCGTCCATGTCAATGCGACATGAACGCAGCAGGGGGCGGCCCAGCATACGGGCGTTGTGGTGCACGGACAGCGAGCCGCACAGCGAGTCGCCGCCGCCCCCGGCCGTCACGTCGGCCGGGCAGTCGTTATTGACCATCAGAAAGGCCGGCACGTCCGGCGGAAGTCGGCGCAGGGTGTCCTGGATGACGCGTTCGCGCATGAAGTCGGAACTGAAGGCTATAACGCCCTTTATGTCGGCCATGCGTGGGCGCCAGTGCGCGTAGAATGCCTCTTCGTCGGGCAGGTCCCCCAGGAGGCCGTCCAGTCCGATGCCCTCCGGGGGGAAGATGGCGTCTATGCCCAGTCGCTCGCATGCGCTGCGCACCGCGGCCAGCACGTCGCGGGTCCAATCCAGGTTGTAGGCCCTGCCGCGAACGACGGGCAGGAACAGCACGGTGGTCCTATCGGTATTCTCGCCCATGGTCATGGTCCTCATCGTCTGCAGGATTGCCGGCGCGCGTAGGGCAGACGGCCGCCCTCACCACGCCGTCAGGTCTCGCCCCTCCAGGCCGTCGCGCCGTTGACCACATTGCGAGGTCGCCCTTCCATCCAGGCTTTCACGTTCTCGACGGCGACGGCCATCAGCCGGGCGCGTGCTTCCCTGGTGGCCCACGCGATGTGAGGCGTGATATGGCAGTTCGGTGCGGTCAGCAGGGGATTGTCCTCGGCAGGGGGTTCCTCGGCGAGCACATCCAGCCCGGCCCCGGCCAGGCGTCCCTGCCGCAGCGCTTCCGCCAGCGCCGCCTCATCCACCACCGGCCCGCGGCTTGTGTTGATGAGGAAGGCCGTCGGCTTCATCTGCCGCAGCCGTTCCCGTCCGACCAGGCCCTCCGTCTCCGGAGTGAGGGGCACGTGCAGGGTCAGGATGTCGGCCTCGCGGAACAGTTGGTCCAGTGTGGCCATCTCGACACCGTCCGGCACCTCGTCGGGCGGTTCCGCGTCATGGGCCAGCACGCGCATGCCGAAGGCCATCGCCCGCGCGGCGACGGCCCGCCCGATGCGCCCAAACCCGACGATGCCCATGGAACGGCCGAGCAGTTCGAGCTGGGGATGGTCCCAGTAGCAGAAATCCGGGCTGCGCGCCCAGCGGCCCTCGCGCACCCCGGCCGCGTGGTCGGCGACGCGCCGCGCCAGGGCGAAGATGTGCGCGAACACCATCTCGGCCACCGAATCCGTCCCGTAGGCGGGGACGTTGGTGACCGGTATGCCGCGCGTCGCCGCCGCTTCCAGATCCACCACGTTGTAACCCGTGGCCAGCACGCCGATGTAGCGTAGCTCCGGCAGCGCGGCGATGACCTCGCGGTCCAGCAAGGTCTTGTTCGTCAGCACGACGGGGGCACCCGCGGCCCGCCGGACCGTGAGTTCGCCCGGCGTGCGGTCGTATATCTCGCACGCGGCCAGCTCGCGAAGTTCGTCCCAGCTCAAATCACCGGGGTTGAGGGTGTTGCCGTCCAGGACGACGATTCTCACCGGAATTCCTCCCGACCGAACATGTTCAGGTCTTCCGCGTCAGCATCTCGCAGTATTGCTCGTAGCGCTCCTGCCAGTAGTCCGTCTCCGCGGGCTCGTAATGGACGGGCTCAAAGGATGCCCGCACGATGTCGCGTATCTGCTGGGGCGACTCGACCAGCCCCCGGCCGTAGGCCTGGACCAGGATGTTGCCCGCGACCGTGGCTTCGACCGGGCCGGCCACTACCTGGAGGCCCGTCACGCCAGCCGTCAGCTCACAGAGCAGCGTGTTGAGCGAACCGCCGCCGACGATGTGGAGCGTCCGGTAGGAACGCCCCAGTATCCGGCCGATGCGCTCCAGGGCGTAGCGGTAGGAGAAAGCCAGGCTCTCCAGGATGCAACGCGTCAGGTCCGCAGGCCCCTGGGGGGCGGCCTGGCCGGTGCGGCGGCAGTAGTCGACGATGGCGGTGGGCATGTCATCCGGCGCCATAAAGCCGTCGTCGTTGGGATCCAGCATGGCCTCGGCGCGGGGCGCCTTCCGGGCCATCTCGACCAGTTCGGGGTAGGAGTAGTCATCTCCCGCGGCCACCCACGAGGTGCGCGACTGCTGCAGCAGCCAGAGCCCCATGATGTTCTGGCAGAGGAAAAAGCTGTCCAGGGTCAGCTCGTTGCACAGCCCCGCCTCGAGCGCCTCCTTGCCCGTGGCGACCTCCTCACAGAGGCTGCCCAGTATGGACCAGGTTCCGCAGCTCAGGAAGGCCCAGTCGTGCCCCTGGCCAGGCACGGCCGCCACGGCCGAGCCGGTATCGTGGGTGCAGGGCGCCACCACGGGCACCGGCCCCAGGCCGGTCTCGTCCCGCACGGACTGCGTCAGCGGGCCCAGCTCGGTGCCCGGCTCGACGAAATCCGGCATGATGTCGAGCGGCAGGTCGAAGGTCTCGAAGACCTCCTCGTGCCAGCAGCCGCGACGGGGGTCGTAAAGCTGCGTGGTGATGGCGTTGGTCCGCTCGCAGCCGCGCCGGCCGGTCAGGAAGTAGGCCAGCAGGTCCGGCATCATCAACCACCCGTCCGCGCACTCCAGCACCGGGCTCTCCGCCGCCCGTAGCGAGACCATCTGGCACAGCGTGTAGATGGGGAGCATGTATATGCCGGTGCGGCCGTAGAGGTCGGCCTCCGGCATGCGGCGGCGCACGTAGTCCGGCATGCCGTCGGTGCGCGAGTCGCGATAGCAGACGGGGTTCTGCAGCAGGGAGCCGTCCCGGGCCAGCAGCCCGAAGTCAACGGCCCAGGTGTCTATGCCCAGCGCCTCGGCCTCGGTCCCGTACTCCCTCACGTACTGCCGCATGCCGGCCAGGATGTTGTTGTAGAGGTTCAGCACGTCCCAGTAGAGCGTCCCGCGCACGCGGGCCGGTTCGTTGGGGAAGCGGTGTATCTCCTCGGTGGTGAGTCGCCCGTCCTGCAGGTTTCCCACAACGACACGCCCGCTCTCCGCGCCCAGGTCCACCGCCAGGAAGCGTCTCAGGTCCATCGGCACCCTCCCGCGCAAGGCATCGCGTCTGATGTTCGCTTAACCATGAATGCTGGTCCCATCAGTAGACCGTCAGTCTAACCCGTGTCCGCGCCGTTTCAACCCCAGCGCCCGGCCTTCACCAGTCCACGGCCTGGAGCCACTCGTGCGCTATCATCAGGTGGCCGGTGGCGTTGGGGTGGACCGGCTCCTGGCCGAACTCGTCCGGCCGGTGGAACTGAAGCTGCCGCTGGAACATGGCGTGCGTCTCCACGAGGCGGGCCTCGAACGCGTCGGCCAGTTCCCGCACCACCTCCAGGTAGGCCGGCAGCGCCCGCATTACCAGCCCTCGCCAGTCGTCGTGCGGGCCGGGCGCGGCCGTGGACATGTAGAACGGCGTCATCAGCACCAGGCGCGCCTCGGTCTCCTCCCTCGCCCGCTCCAGTATCTGCTCGTAGTAGCGACGGTAGGTGTCCGCGTCATAGCTGTCCGCGCCGCCCGAAAGGCGCCGGTGCAGGTCGTTGATGCCGATCATCACCGAGAGCCAGTCGGGTCGGTGGCGGATGCAGTCGTCGGTCCAGCGGTCCCTCAGGTCGCGCACCACGTTGCCGCCGATGCCCGTGTTAATGAAGCGGCAGCCGTTGTCGGGGTACCGGGCGTTTGTCAGGTCAACGGCCATGCGCACGTATCCCGCCCCCAGGGGGCGGTGTTCGCCCCGGCGGCCGCAGTCGGTGATGGAGTCGCCGGTGAACAGAACCGTTTGGCCCGGCTCGATGGCAAACGCCATGGGCTGAGTCTCCTTCGCGAAGGGGTTCGGGCCGCTCAATACCAGCCCTTGCGGTACCACTCGAAGCGGTTCATGTCTATCTCCGCCGTCTTGCGGGCCATCTCCCGGTAACGGTCGGAGAAGAGGAAGTCGTCCACGTGGTCCAGATCGAACGGCCGGTCGAAGGTCTCCAGGCAGGCGCGCAGGCGGTCCTTCATCTCCGCCAGCACATCGGCATAGTCGGGGTCGCCGGCCAGGTTGTGCTGCTCCTCGGGGTCGTTCTCCAGATCGTATAGCTGGTCGGGGTCCCAGTAGTGGGGATAGCGTTGCGCCTGAAGCTGTGAGCCGAAGCGACCGACCTGGTCGTAGGCCCGGTCCACCTCTCCTGACTTCATCTGCTCGACCAGCCGCTGCGGCAGGCGGAAGGCGATGTACTTCCAGCGCCGGGTCGCCACCGCGCGCGTGTAGCCCATCTCGAAGAACAGCTCGTCCCGCTCCTGTGAGTTCTGGGGCCTGCCCGTCAGCCACGGCAGCATGCTCCGGCCGTCCACCACCATGGCGCCCGGCCTGTCCACGCCGCAGGCGTCCAGCAGCGTGGGCAGCAGGTCAATGTGCTGGGTGAGGGCGTCGGAGCGTGAGCCGGCCGCCACCCGTCCCGGCCAGCGCATCACGAACGGGATGTGCACCCCGCCCTGGCAGCAGGTGGCCTTGCCGTCAAAGCAGTTGTGGTCGGTGGTGTAGATGATGATGGTATCGTCTTCGAGCCCCATCTCGCGCAGCCGGCCGATGACAGCGCCGAGAAGGTCGTCCATCCACAGCGCCCCCGCGGTCCGGTGCGTCAGCTCGACCCCGTTCGCCTGTTCGATACGCTCGAAGACGGACTCGCGCGGCGGCATGCAGCCGACGTGGTCGTCCTGGTAGCCGACGCCGGTCAGGCGCACGTCCGAGCGCAGGGAGTTGATGTGGCTGGGGCCGTGGATGGTCGTGGTAGCGACGTTGAGGAAGAAGGGCCGTTCGTCGCCGCCATGGTGGTCCAGGAAGTCGAGGGCCCCTTTCGCCGTCCATTCCAGGTTGTGGTCCTGGAGCTTCTTCATCTTGCGATCGTCGGTGTTACCCCAGGTGATGGCGGCGGCGTAGTCGAAGCCGTTCTTTTTCACCTGCTCGACAAAGATGCGCTGGCGCTCCTTCAGGCGGGCCACCACCGCCGGGTCGGCGGGGTCGTCGTCCGGCTCGAACCAGTCCACGCCCAGCGCGGCCTTGCTAGGGCCGGTGTGCCACTTGCCGACGTAGCCGGTCACGTAGCCGCCCCGCTGGAGGGCGCGGCCGAGGGAGAACTCACGCTCGGGCAGCAGGTCGGTGTTCCAGCCCACGCAGTAGGGTTCGTCCTCGGGAAAGGCGTTGCGGAAGCTGTCGGCGGGGCAGCGGCCGGCATAGTGGCCCGTCAGGGTGTTGTACCGGGCGGGGGTGCAGACGGGCGAGGCGGTGTGGTAACGCGTGAGCCGGACGCCCTCGGCCGCGATGCGGTCAATGCTGGGCGTCAGCGCGGCGCCGCCGCTGTAGCCCAGCATCGAGAAGTCGGTGTCGTCTGATATGAACAGCAGCACGTTCGGGCGTCGGGGCTCCATGGCGGTTCTCCGATCGGTGGCCTGCGTGCACGGAATCGCGGCGAGCGGACAGCATACGCGCCGCCGACCCTTCATGCAAGCAATGAGGCAACCGACAGGCAGGCGAGCCGCACCCGGCCAATCGTCCTCGTTCTCGTCCTCGTTGTGTTCCGCCATCCGCCGCCGGGCGAATGGCCCCTGCTTTCAGCGCTCCGGGTCTTGCGGCTCCGGCCGCCTCTTCCCTATAATGTGGAGTCTCGCCTGTTGACCTCTGGGACGCCTCGCGATGAGCTACTTCCGCTCCGACATCGAAGCCATGGAGGGCTACACCCCCGGCTACCAGCCGAAGGGTAGCGGGTGGGTGAAGCTGAACACGAACGAGAACCCGTACCCGCCCTCCCCCCGAGTGCTGAAGGCGCTCCGCAAGGCGGTTTCAGAGGACCTGCGCAAGTACCCGGGCCCCATGGCTGACGCCTTCCGCGAGGCGGCTGCCGACGTGCTGGGTACTTCGCCGGACTGCATCCTGTGCGGCAACGGCTCTGACGACCTGCTGAACATGGCCGTGCGTGCCTTCTGCGAGCAGGGCGCCCCCGTGGCGTTCCCGTATCCCACTTACAGCCTCTACGTCACCCTGGCGCAGATACAGGGGGCCAGAGCCGTCAGAGTCGAGTTTCCGCAGGACTACCGCCTGCCGCCCGAGCTGGCCGGCACCGGCGCCCCCCTGACCATCCTGTGCAACCCCAACGCCCCGAGCGGCACGATGGTCTGCCCCGAGGAGGTGGCCCGCCTGGCCGAGAACCTGGACGGCGTCCTCATCGTGGACGAAGCCTACGCCGAGTTCGCCTCCGCCAACTGCCTGGACCTGCACCGCCGCATGGATAACGTCATCGTCATGCGCACCATGTCCAAGTCCTACAGCCTGGCCGGCCTGCGGTTCGGGTACGCCCTGGCAAGTCGCGCTCTGATCCGCGGCCTGGCCAAAGTCAAGGACTCCTACAACGTGGACGCCCTGGCCATCGCCGGGGCCACCGCGGCGATCCGGGACCAGCTCTACCTGCAGGACAACGTCGAGCGCATCCGCGCGACGCGGCGTCACATGAGAGCCGCGCTCCAGGACCTGGGCTTCGAGTGCCTGCCATCCGAGACGAACTTCGTCCTGGCCCGGCCGCCGGAGCCTTTCGCGGCGGAGGCGCTGTTCCAGGAGCTTTTCAACCGCAGGATACTGGTGCGCTACTTCGATGAGCCGCGACTGGACGAGTGGCTCCGCATCACCGTCGGCTCCGAGAAGGAAGTCGAGGCCCTGCTCAACACCCTGAAAGAGATCATCGCCGCCGCCAGGACAGGAGACGCCTGAACCATGGCCGACCGCACGCGCCGCGCCACAGCCGAACGGGAGACCCGCGAGACCTGCATCACCGTGGAGGTTGATCTCGACGGAACGGGCCGCTCAGAAGTCAGCACGGGTGTCGGGTTCCTGGACCACATGCTCGACCTGCTGGCCAGGCACTCCGCTATGGACATTGTCTGCCGCGCTGAAGGCGCCCTCGAGGTGGACGCCCACCACACCACCGAGGACGTCGCCATCGTGCTCGGCGGCGCCTTCCGAGAGGCACTGGGCGAGAAGAAGGGCATCTCGCGCTTCGCGGGCGCCCGCGTGCCCATGGAGGAGAGCCTCTGCGCCGTGGCCCTGGACCTGAGCGGCCGCGGTTCCCTCCACTACAATGTCACGTTTCCCTCGCAGAAAGTCGGGCAGTTCGACGTGGAGTTGGTCGAGGAGTTCCTGAACGCCTTTTGCGTCAACGGCGGGGTCAACATGCACGTGGACCTCGTGCGCGGCGGCAACTCCCACCACGTCGCCGAGTGCATCTTCAAGGCGACGGCCAGGGCCCTGCGGCAGGCCGTCCAGGTGGACCCGCGCCGGGCCGACGACGTCCCCTCGACGAAGGGCGTGCTCTGAACCAGCGCGCCTCAGCCCCCTTGACCGAGCGGTTCGAGGAAGCCCGCCATGCACCGGAACCGCCCATCCCCGGTGGGCTCGACGCGAGCCGCGTCCGTCAGCGCCCGCACCTCCTCTGCGTCGCCGGCCACATCGCAGGCGGTCAGGGCACCTTCCAGTTGCTCACGGCTCCACAGTTCCGGCAGGAGGGCGAAGATGAAATGCGTCCGCCGGCAAATCCGGGCCAGCTTGCGCCGTCCGGTCGCCAGGATGTCGGCGTGGTCGAAGGCCAGCGGGGGCAACTCGTCCGCCGGGTGCCACGCCGCCCGCGCCGCGTCATCCCCGGCCACGGCGTTGGTCTCCCCCGGGCGCATCGCCGCCAGGTAGGCCACGGTGACGTTCCGCCCCCGCGGATCCCGGCCGGGGGTGCCCCAGGCGCCGATCTGCGCCATGGCCGTCGGCCTGAGGCCGGTCTCCTCATGCAGCTCGCGGGCGCAGGCGTCCGGCAGGTCTTCGCCCTCGTCAACGAAGCCGCCCGGCAGGGCCCATCGACCCCTGTAGGGGTCGTTGGCGCGCCGTATCAGCAGAACACGCAGCCGCCCCCCGGCGCCGAGCGAGAAGCCCACGGCGTCCGTCGTCACGTACATCATGGGCGGGAGTTCAGCCATCGCGCAGGGCCTCCTCACCCCGAGGGACGACCAGCATGCCCGCCGTCGGCAGGCGCGGCCAGGGGCAGCCCCGCGAGTAGACCTGCAGGGCCGGGGCGGCCTGGCGCCGTTTGAAGGCGGACTGCTTCACGCGCGCCGCCACGTCCGCCACGAGGGACTGCTCAAAGCCTCTCTGCGCGATCTCCCCCTCGTCCAGCCGCTCATCGAGCAGGAGTTCCAGAATCCCGTCCAGAACATCATAAGGCGGCAGGTCGTCCTGGTCCGTCTGGCCGGGTTTGAGTTCGGCGCTCGGCGGTCGCTCGATGACAAACGGGGGGATGATCTCCTCCTCCCGGTTGATATGCTGCGCCAGCCGATGGACCCACGTCTTCGGGATATCGCCGATGACCGCCAGCCCCCCGGCCATGTCGCCGTAGAGTGTACAGTAGCCGACGGCCAGTTCGCTGCGGTTGCCGGTGGCCAGCGTCATGGCGTCGTACTTGTTCGCATAGGCCATGAGCGCGGCTCCGCGGATGCGCGCCTGGATGTTCTCCTCGGCCGTCCCGCGTTCAGTCCCGCCCAGGACGGGTACGAGGGCGGCCTCGAACTCCTGTCGCAGGCGTTCTATCTCCACCATGCGACACTCGATGCCCAGGTTGGCGGCAATCTGCTCGGCGGCCTGCACGCTGGCGATGCTGGAGAAGCGGGTGGGCATGACGAGGGCGGCCAGGCGGTCCGGCCCCAGTGCATCGGCGGCCAGGGCGGCCACCACGGCGCTGTCCAGCCCGCCGCTCAGGCCGAGCACGGCGTCCCGGAAGCCGTTCTTGTGGAGGAATTCCGCCAGCCCCAGCTTCAGCGCGGCATGCAGGTCGGCGACCTCGTCCACGCTCCCGGCCGGTGCGTGCCCGGTTTCCTGGGTGTCGAACAGAGGGCTGTCCGCCGCAAAGCGCGCGGCGCGCGCGACGCGGCGCCCCTGCGCGTCGAACAGTGCGCTCCCACCGGCGAAGACGGCCTCTCCGTTGCCACCCACCAGGTTGACGTGCAGGAGCGGGGCGCCCTTGCGGCGGGCCCGCTCCGCGCAACGGGCGGCCCACTCGCCGTGCTCCAGCAGGCGGAAGGGCCGGGGCTCCAGGCTGAGCAGGTGGTCGCAGTCCCGCGCCGTCTTATCCGGCAGCCCCTCCACGGTAAAGCCGAGACGGACATCGCCGATGCGCACCCATCCGGGGGCTCCCACCCCCCCGATACGGCGACACCGCCCATCCCAAATGTGAGAGACCACGCAGCGGCCTGTGCCTTTCGAGTCCGCGTGGCCCACCAGCACGGGCAGATCCCCGGAGCATTCGACAAGCCCGGCCAGCGCGTTCTGCTGACGCCGCAGGAAGCCCGCCTCGCGGGCGAGGTCCCGGGGCTCATAGCCGGTCAGGGCCCAGGCCGGGAAGACGGCCAGGTCGGCGTCCGCCCTCCGGCCATCCTTCAGGCAGGCCCTGATGCGGTCCAGGTTCCCCCGGATGTCCCCGGTGGTCGGGTTCGTCTGTCCGACGAGGATCTTCATAGCCCGGCATTGTGGAGCAAAACATGCGCGTCTTCAAAGGGCGACGAGCACACATGGTGTGAGCAATGACAGGCAAACCCGCCGTGATGCCCTCCAAGGCTGGCCGGATCAGCCGCTTTTGCGCAATACTCTTGAGACCATTGCAGTGGCCCGCTGCTTGCGGGGAAGGGGCGTCTCTGATATCCTTCAAGGGAAGAGGGCGCCCATCCGGGCGGCCGTTGCAAGCGCCCGGGCGTCTTTTGTCGGTTGCGGCACCTTTTCGCCTTTCTCTTGCGGCGTATATGCTTAAGAACATCCGCAACTTCTGCATTATCGCGCACATAGACCACGGCAAATCCACGCTTGCCGACCGGTTCCTCCAGATCACTCACGCCGTGCCGGAACGGCAGTTCCACGAACTGATGCTGGACGACATGGAGCTTGAGCGGGAGCGCGGCATCACCATCAAGGCCAGCAGCGTGACGATGCACCACAGCGTGGACGGGGAAGTCTACCAGCTCAACCTCATCGACACGCCGGGCCACGTGGACTTCAGCTACGAGGTCTCCCGCAGCCTGAAGGCCTGCGAGGGCGCCATCCTGCTGGTGGACGCCAACCAGGGCATCGAGGCCCAGACCGTTGCGAACCTGGACCAGGCGCGGGCGGAAGACCTGACCATCGTCCCCGTGGTGACGAAAATCGACCTGCCCGACTCCCGGCCCATTGACACGATGGTGGAGATGGAGGAGACGTTCGGGTTCGACCCGGACGACATCCTCGCTGTCAGTGGCAAGACGGGGGAGGGCGTTGAGGAACTGCTTGAGGCCATCGTGGAGCGCATGCCGTCCCCGCTGGGTGACCCGGAGGGGCCGCTGCGGGCGCTGGTGTTCGATTCGTTCTACGACCGCTACCAGGGCGTCGTCACGCTTGTGCGGGTGGTGGACGGCTCGGTGTGCATGGGCGACCGCATACGCATGATGGGGGCCGGCAAGTCGTACGAGGTCAGCCGGCTCGGCATCTTCCGGCCGGACCTGACCCCGCAGGACTCACTCCAGTGCGGGCAGGTCGGTTACATCATGGCCGGCATCAAGAACATACGTGAGGTGGGCGTGGGGGACACCGTGACCCACCAGGACCGCTCGGCCGACCGGCCCCTGGCCGGCTACCAGGAGCCGAAGCCGGTGGTCTTCTGCGGCCTCTTCCCCCAGGACAACGAGGACCTGCCGACGCTGCGGTCGGCGCTTGAGAAGCTGTCGCTGAACGATTCCTCTTTCGACTGGGAGATGGAGACCTCGGATGCTCTGGGTTTCGGCTTTCGGTGCGGGTTCCTGGGCCTGCTGCACATGGAGATAATCAAGGAGCGGCTGGAGCGGGAGAACGACGTGCCGGTGCTGCAGACGGCGCCGAACGTGACCTACGAGGTTGTGCGCACCGACGGAGAGGTGGTGGAGATCCACCGCCCCGCCCAGATGCCGAACGCGGGGGAGATCGAGGAGATACGGGAGCCGTGGGTGCGGATGCGGATCATCCTGCCCACCGAGTACATCGGTAACGTCACGAAGTTGGCCGAGCAGCGCCGGGGGCAACAGGTGAGCACGGAGTTCTTCAGCGGCCGGCGGGCGATCATGGTGTATGAGCTTCCGCTGGCCGAGGTCATCTACGACTTTTTCGACCGGCTCAAGTCCCTGACGCGCGGCTACGGCACGATGGACCACGAGATGATCGGCAACCGGGCGGGCGACCTTGTGAAGGTAGACATCCTGGTCAATGAGCGTCCGGTTGACGCGCTCTCCACCATCTGCCATCGTGAACAGGCGGAGTCCCGCGGCCGCCGCATCGTGCAGCTTTTGCGCAAGAACATCGAGAGGCACCTGTTCCCCGTGCCGTTGCAGGCGGCCATCGGTGGACGCGTCATAGCGCGCGAGACGATAAGTGCCCTGCGCAAAGACGTGACGGCCAAGTGCTACGGAGGCGACATCACGCGCAAACGCAAGCTGCGCGAGAAGCAGAAGGAAGGCAAGAAAAGGATGAAGTCCGTTAGTAACGTGTACATCCCCCAGGAAGCCTTCCTGGCCGTGCTGGAGGGAGAGGAATGAGTCGGCCGGCGGGCCGGACGGAGGAGGCGCGGTGAGCAAAAGACACGGGCAGGGGTCGGCCGGGCAGGGCGCGTTCCGCTCCGGGCCGCCCCGGGAACAGACGCCGTTGCGGGACAACCTGGAGTCCATCGCACTGGCCATACTGCTGGTGCTGTGCGTCAGGCAGGTGGTGGTGGAGGCATTCCGCATCCGCCACGGCAGCATGGCGCCGACGCTGGTGGGGGAGCATCAGGAGATCCGCTGCCCGAACTGC
Source organism: Candidatus Brocadiaceae bacterium (assembly GCA_003551305.1). Lineage (GTDB taxonomy): Bacteria > Planctomycetota > Brocadiia > SM23-32 > SM23-32 > B1Sed10-231. Next base: position 1,508 of record PUMJ01000281.1, on the reverse strand, counting down.
GGCTGGAGTTTCGAGACCGGCCGGGGCATGGTCAATCGCCGGGGGGAGGTGGAATGCCTCAACTGTGGCTGGCAGTGGCCGGGGGCCGGCCGGGCCGACGAGCTGGGGCTGCGGCTGCAGTTCCGCTCCCCGGAGTGGCTGTGGAACAGCGCTCGGGGCGAGGACGGGAGGGTCATCACGGGCACTGCGGCCGCCAACCGTGTCATGCGGGGGGCGGCGCGCATCTTCGTCAACAAGTTCGTCTACCAGTTCCGCGAACCCCGGCGCTGGGAGGTGACCGTGTTCGTCTACCCCCGCTACGACGCGCGCTGCAGAGAGTGCGACTGGCGGGGACGGGTGGACTCCCTTGATGCGCTGTGCCCTGAGTGCGGGTCGCGACAGCTGGAGCTGCGCAGTCGCAACTTCATCAAGCGCGTCGTCGGCCTGCCGGGGGAGACAGTCGAGCTGGTAGACGGGGACGTCTACGTCAACGGCGCGCTGGCGCGCAAGCCGCCGCGCGTGCAGTCCCAGCTATGGTTCCACGTCTTCGACTCCCTTTTCTGGCCCGAACAGGAGGTGCGGCAGGTCTGGGACCTTTCCCCGCACGCGGACCGCTGGGAGCGGCGCGACGGCGGGGCACGCCTGTCGCTGGATGCCACCGGGGCGGACGGCCCTGTGCTGGCGGCATACGCTCAGCCCATCACGGACAACTACGCCTATGATGGCCCCGGCTTGCAGGGCGGCGAGCGCACCTTGTATCCGGCCGGAAGGAACACGGTGGGCGATTGCCGCATCCGGGCGCAGGTGCGGGTGCCCGAGCAGCAAGAGGGCGCGGGCGTGGTCCTGGCCATCGAGGACGGGGCCCATCGGTTCCTCTGCGTCTTCGCCGCAGACGGCTCGGGGGTGGAGCTCTACGACCGGGGCGAGTTCGTGGCTTCCGGAACTGCCGCCGCCTTGCCGGCCGACCGGGCTGTGTGGGTCGCCCTGGAGAACTACGACGACCGTGTTGTGGCGCGTCTGGACGGGCAAGACGTGCTGACCTACGAGTACCAGGGCGAGCCGGGGCCGGGCCATCGCGTGCGCTTCGGTGGCGGCAACGCCCGCGTCGAGTGGGATCGCATCGCCATTGACCGCGACGTCTACTACGCCAACGTGCGCCGGGACGGCACGGACAGCCCGGTGTATGAACTCGGGCCAGACGAATACTTCGTGCTGGGGGACAACAGCCCTGCCAGCAGTGACAGCCGCAGCTGGCGCCAGCCGGGAATCCCGAGGGATAACTTTATAGGTCGGGCCTTCCTTGTTTTCTGGCCGGTCCACCAGATGCAGTGGTTGGTGACGAACCGCGAACCCGACTGATGCCCCATCCGGCGAACACCGGGGGGCGGTTCTCTGTGGAACGGCGCCAGCCGCGCTCGGGCAATACGGTCGCGTTGGCGCCAGATGGCAGATCGCTTCCACATCGTCGCGGGCACGTGGAATGATGTGGAGAGCCTGTCATGACCCACATTCAGCCATGGCCAGAGGAT
>PUMJ01000239.1 GCA_003551305.1 Candidatus Brocadiaceae bacterium | reverse complement strand
GAGCCGCCGGCCTGCAGGAACCGATTTTAGTGGCGCCGCCACTGGTGTGCCAGCGCCGTGGCCTCCCGCACGTCGCGAAACTCCTCGACATCCAGAAGCTCATCCCGCAGCCGACTCTGAAACGCCTCTGCACACCCGTTCTCCCACGGCGCCCCCGGCTCGACGTGAAGCGTTGACACCTCGGCCTTGATGCTCCTTCCCACCTTTAGAGCCAGGCATCCCCTGGTGAACTCGTCCACTATGTTCAGCCACTTCAGTGCACCGCCACCGGCGGTGCGATCATGGATGAAGTCCCACGCCCACACGTGATCCCTCCTCTCGGGCCTTCGGCGGACGCAGGCGTTCTCGCTGGTGCCGAGCCTGCGCTTCTTATGCTGCTTTTTCGGCACCTTCAGGCCCTCTCAGCGCCACAGGCGATAGATGCGCTTTCTGTTTACCCGCCGGCCTTCCCGGCGCAGAAGCGCCCAGACCCGCCGGTAGCCGTAGCGCGGATTCTGCCTTGCCAGGGTGGTCATTCTCTTTACCAACCTCTCCCCGTCTTTCGGCCGGCGGGGGCGGTAGCGCTGCGTGGAGCGCGGCTGACCCGGCACCTTGCATGCCCCGCGCTCGGAGACGCCCAGCTTCTTCTGGGCGCGCTCGACGGCCGCCCTCTTCCGGGCCGGGCTCCGTCTTTTCCCTCAAGGGTCTCCCTGAGAATCGCCTTGTCCAACTCCAGCTCGCCGATCAGGCGTTTGAGCCGGCGGTTTTCCTCCTCTAACTCCTTGAGTCGCTTCATTATGCCTGCAGCGGCGGTCAGTCGAGCCTGCTGCTGGTCGGTCATGATAGTGATGAGGTTAGGCCGGCACATGCATCCCTCGGCTGCGTCACATCGGATAGTCCCATTCAAGCCCCTCCTTGTCCATCACGGTTTCTGGTTCAAGTCCCCCGTCACTTCCAGGGATCCCCCCATGGTTTCCGGCACGGGACGTTTACCTCCCGGTAGTGGGTCAACCCGTCTCTTTCGAGATATCTGCGTCCGTCCAGAAATTCGTCCCCGCGTTCGGCAAGGCGCTTTGACAGGAGATGGTCCAGCTTCTTCTGTATCTCGGCGCATTGAGGATCACCGATTAGGTTGTTCGTCTGATAGGGATCGTTCCTGTTGTTATAAAGCATCCACGGGCCATCATGGTTCCTGACATAGGTATAGTCGATGGTGCGGAGCCCCCGGTAGCCTTGCAGCCCGCGGCTTCTGAGCTCCATAAAGGCAACTGGCATCGTCAGCAGCGCCGCCTCGTCGCCGATGGGCCGGGTCTGCCCGCGCAGAAATGGTGACCAGTCGCGCCCCTCGACCGTCCCCGGTATCGGCAGGCGGCAGAGTCCGAGCAGGGTGGGCATGATGTCGGGGGCGTCAATCGGCAGCGCCAGCCGGCCGCCGGCCATGCCGCGGAGTTGTGGCCAGTGGAGCAGAAAAGGAACCCGGATGGATTCATCCCAGGGAACAAATTTCGTCAGAAGACCCTGAGAGCCGCGCATGTCACCGTGATCGGACGTGACCACAAGAATTGTGTCATCGCTGATGTCCGTGTCGTCTATGGCCGCAAGGAGGATGGCCAGGCAGTCATCCAGCGCAGCAATATGGGAATAGTATCCCCTCAAATCCTGAGTGGCCTGCTCGCGCTGCCCCGGTGGCACGTTGGGACGCAGCTCGATCCCACGGTTTTCGTACCGTCTGCGATATTTCTCCGGGGCGGTGTTCAGTGGAAAGTGTGGTGGTCCCCACGAGAGCATCAGCAGGAAAGGACGATCCCCGCCGGCGTGTTCGCGGATGTACCGGGCGGCGTCATAGCTCTGGGCAAAGGCGTCGTAGCCTTGCCACTTCCTCGGTTCGGGATCGTCGTTAAAATAATAGGGGGAATCATTGTAGTCATGCGTGCATTCAAACCCCTTCCAGTAGTCGAACCCCAACTGGTATCTCCGCGGGACGAAGGCCGAACGGCGGCCATAGGCTCCATCTGGGCTGCCGTATAGGTGCCATTTACCGATATAAGCGGTGTCGTAACCGTGCCCGCCGAAGACGCGGGCGATGGAAACACAGTCCGGGTTAAGCTCGACATCGTTGATGTAGACCCCGTGGGTCAGCGGATATTGCCCCGTCATGAGGCTGGCCCGATAGGGGCAGCACACCGGACAGCCGGATACGGCATGGGTTATATTGATACTGTTGTCGGCGAGTTCATCCAGCACCGGGGTTTCACAGTTGCGGTCACCGTTGTACCCGGTGGCCTGCGCCCGCCACTCGTCGGCAAACACAAATATGATGTTCATCCACATCCTGCCTTTCTGTTGATTGGGTCAAGTGCAAAAATCAGCGTCCCACACTTGGACGCTGGCTGTAGCATTGGCCCTGGATTGCTCGGCGGTTTTGCCCTTTCCATTCCGGGCTGTGCGCGCCACGTCCTTCTCCGGGGCCGCCGGGGGCAGAGCGCAGGAAGTCCGGAATGGCCGGGGCGAGCGAGAGGAGCGCCGCGTCGCCGATTCTGAAATTTGCGCACTGTGCTCGGCCAGCCACAGATCCAGCGCCCCGGCATCCTCGGAATAACCCAGGTTGCCGTCGACCATCTCTCCCGGCGCGCCCATAGCCGTACGACTTCACGATGTCGCTGCGGCGATCACGAATCCCGCAAGATGCGCCAGACCATCTGCATGTGCCGGTAGGCCAGTCCGATAGGGAGCACGGGCGCAACTCGGCCGTCCAGACAATCCACGAAGTGCCGGATTAACTCCGTGTTGTGCTCACCAGAGTATCCGGCCATGTCGACGCGGAGTTCGCGGCATTCCACCTTCCCCCCGCTGCTTTCCGTATACCACTCGACCACATCTCCGCCCCACGGAAGGTAATCGAAGCGCAACCCGCCTCGTGTGCCGTGGATGCGCGTGTCGTCAGGCACGTCGCCGTAGGCGCCGCCGGCGCGCTCATAGTAGTAATGGAGGCCGTGGTCGAACTGAAGCAGCGCAGCGGCATGTTGCTCGACCAGGTCCGGGTCCGCCGGCCCCAGGGCCGGGCGCAGCCCGTTGACCGCGAAGCCCCGGACACCCTGCAGGTCGTGTCGGTCGCCCAGCACCCCGAGATGAAAGGAAAAATCGTAGCCGCTCCAGTCGAACATTGGCCCGCCGCCGGCCCGCCTTCGGTCGGCAGCCCACTCCGCCCTGGGGTTGTACTCCGTGTAGGTGGTGGGTTTGAGCTGGAGGTGGTGGACGAAATAGATGTCTCCCAGGCGCCCCTTCTGCACCATGTTCCTGACGAACGCAAACTTCGGGTTCAACCGGCTGAACCGGCAGGAGGCCTCCAACACGACCAGGTCAGAGTGCGCGTCGGCTTCCTGTACCATGAGGGCGGCCTCGTCCAGAGACGAGCTGACCGGTTTCTCGAGCAGAACGTGCTTGCCGGCGCGCAGTGCGTCCACAAACACGTCGCCATGCACATGGGGAGGAGTTGCGATGATGACGGCGTCGACGCTGTCGTCCGCCAGGATCTCCTGATAGTCTGTGGTGGCGTGACGGATCGCGTATTCTTGCTGAACTGCTTTGACGGTCTGCTCCGTACGGCTACAGATGCAGGTAACCTCTGCGCGTTCCTCATCACGGACACTGTCCAGGTGAACGCGCCCCCACATGCCGACCCCGATGATACCGATCTGCCACTTCGGACTCATGTGCTGTGCCTCCAGCGGAAGACCGCGCGCGTGAGGCGCTGTTCCTGCAGGTCCGCATAGGTGTCGGGGGCATCGTCGATGTCGGTTATCCGGTGGTCGAGCACATCGGGGCGCACGATACCGGACGCCAGCAGTTTCATGCTGTCGGTTGTTTCCTCTGCGGTCCAGCTGCGCGATGGGATGATGTCCGGTTCATTGGTGAACAGAGTGGGCTTGTAGCTGAAGGTGAGGGACCTCGGGTAGGATCCCAGGAGCAGGACACGTGCACGGCGGGGGTAAGGCGGGTCCCAGGGCATCGGGCGCACCAGGCGGGCGACGGCGTCGGCGAGGTCGGCAACCCCCGTGGCTTCCACCGCGACGTCTACTCCGCCGTTCGAGAGTCGGCGCACCGCTTGCTGCATGTCCTCTTCGGCGGTGTTTACCGTGTGATGCGCACCCGCCTGGGCTGCCACCTTCAGGCGATCCACGAGCCGGTCGACGGCGATAACCTCAGCGCCGCGGGCTCGGGCTACCTGCAGGGCCAGGTTGCCGATAAGGCCCTGGCCCACAATCGCGACCACCTCGCCGGCCTGCAGTGCGGCGCGGTTCATCCCGTGGACGGCAACTGAAAGCACGCGCGTGTGCAGCGCAATGAAAGGGTCGCATCCATCGGGGACCGGTGTCAGATCAGCTACGTCCGCAACGGCATACTCCACCTGTCCGCCCCACTTGCGGGCGTAGGGTCCGGTTTCCAGGCTGCCGGGCAGAAACACCAGTGAACCGGTTGGCAGGTCGACCCCCTTGCCGGTGGCGATGATCTCTCCCAGGTTCTCATAACCGGGCACCAGCGGGAACTCGAGTCCCTCCATGCCGCACAGAACGCGCAGCTCCGTGCCCGTGCTCACGCCGGTCAGCAGTGTGCGGGTTAGCACTTGCTCCGCGCGGGGTTCCGGCACTTCCACTTCATCCAACCTCACCTCGCCCGGCTTTGGGAAGACGACTACCTTAGATTTCATCTCGCCTTCTCCCTGGTCTAACGTAGGCCAACCACAAGGGCAGGCAGAATAACGCAGACAAGCACGGTTGACAACACGACGCGGGTGACCTGCCGGAACATGGCTTGGTCGGTGGGTGCCATGTCCAGTAACGGACGCCCCTTGACAAGCGCCGCGCGTTGTGGTCATATTACGTCATGAGCGCGCACGGCTTCTTGTCGGACGCCGCATCGCGCTTCCGGCGGTGTGAGGCTTTTCGGCGCATCACGCGACCGAAGTAGGCGGTGGAAATGCTCGAGGTCGGCCGACTGCGATGGTGCGCGCATCGGGGATTCGACCGTGTTGACGCGCACAGAAGGGCCGGCGAGCGGTCTCGTTTTCGGAACGGTATTGCGGCGGGCTGCCGAGCGGCCATGAAGATCACCAGTTACGCAACCAGTAAGACTTGCCCGCAATCGCAGCCGGCAGGTGCCCGCTGCCACACGGCGGGCAAACGGAGGAGCAGCGGGATATGGCGAGCATGGAAGACGGGCTGTCTCTGGAGACGTGTGTGCAACTGAACGATGGCAACCGGATTCCGTTGCTCGGATTCGGTGTCTTCGAGGTGCAGCCGGGCGGGGAATGTGAGCGTGCCGTAAGCGCTGCATTGGAAACCGGATACCGGCACATTGACACGGCGCTCGTCTACCGGAACGAGGCTTCAGTGGGCGCTGCTGTTGCACAGAGCGGCATTCCGCGTGAAGACCTTTTTATTACAACGAAGACACCGTTCGAGCTTGTGCCCGACCGGATCCGTGAAGCTTTCCAGGGTAGTCTCGAGCGTCTCCAGATTGACTACGTGGACCTCTATCTCATCCACTGGCCGGTGACTGACGAGCTGGCCCCGGCATGGGAAACGCTGCAGGATCTGAGATCAGAGGGCCGGTGCCGGTCCATCGGCGTCAGTAACTTCACCGTGCCCCGCTTCGATAACGCTTTCCTGCCGCGTGTGTCCACCCTGCCGGCCGTCAACCAGGTCGAATGCCACGTCTTCAATCAGCAGTGCGAACTGCGCAGATACTGTGAAAGCAAGGGGATAGCCGTCGAGGCCTACTCCCCCCTGACCCGCGCCCGGCGGCTGGATGACCCGACGGTGCGCCGGATCGCCGCCGAGTGCGAAAAGAGCGTCCCACAGGTGATGATACGTTACCTGCTGCAACAGGGCGTGGTGACGCTTGCCAGATCGGCCAGCCCGGACCACATTCGTCAGAATGCCGACGTCTTCGATTTCTCGCTGACCCCGGAACAGATGCGGCGTCTGGACGCCCTCAACGAGGATATGGAGGTCCAGGACTGGCATCCGAAAGGCTTCTACTGAATGGGGCGGCCTTCCGCAAGGAGGGCCCCAGACTGCACAGCATCGAGGAGAACATGGACGAACACGAGGTCCGCATCGGGCTGATCGGTTGCGGTGGCATAGCCCAGCACGGCCATCTGCCGGCCATCCGCAGGACTCCGAGCGAGCGACTGGTCGCCGTGGCGGATGCCTTCGGTGACCTGGCCCTGCTGGTGGCGCGCGGCAACGGGCTGGAGACGCAGGACGCCTACGACGACCACCGCCGTCTGCTTGAGCGCGACGACGTCGACGCGGTCGTCATCTGCGCGTGGACCGGCCTGCACGCCGACCTGGCCGTCGAAGCGTTGCACGCCGGCAAGCACGTCCTGTTGGAAAAGCCTATGGCCGTCACCGGCGCGGATGCGCGCCGGATGGTCGCTGCTGCGGAGAGCGCCGACCGCATACTCATGGTCGCCTACAACCACACGTACGACCCGGCCGCAACACACCTGAAGAGCATGCTCGAGGCCGGAGATCTGGGCGACCTGCTGTACGTCGAGGTCTTCTTCTATGAGGATGCCGGCGCCTGGGACGCTGGTGCATACCGCAGCACTGTGCGTAGCAAGGAACACCGCTCCGGCTGGCCGAAACACCCGGAGCCGCGCCTGAAGCTGCTCCACTACATCCACAACTTCGACAGCCACTTGCTGAACCTGATGCGCGTGCTGCTGGGCGAGCCGGAGGGTATTGACTACTGCCGCTGGATCCCGAACGCGGGCCTCTGGGCGATGTTCGACTACGGCGGTTTCAAGACCTACTTCAAGAATGTCGAGACAGGGCAGCGACGTTTCGAGAAGGGCATGGAGCTGTGCGGGGCTCGCAAGCGCGTGCGTCTGAGCCTGGCTCCTCCGCTGCAGCGCTACAGCGCGGGCACCCTTGAGGTGGTGGACGCCGAATCACAGTGCATCACGCGCCCTTTGCTGCCTTACCGCTGGCCGTTCGAGCTGGAGCAGCAGCACTTTGCCGAATGCGTGCTTCAGGGCAAAGAGCCACTTACCAGTGGCCGCCGTGCCCTCAATGATGTGCTGATAGCGGAGCAGCTTGTGCAGGTGGCTCTCCCGGAGACTGACCGGTAAGCTGCGCGCGGCACCACGGGGCCGGTGCCGCGGGCGGCATGCCACTCACGCGAAGGAGAACACGATGGAGACCAGGTTCGGACTTGCGGACTTCACCTATTGCCTGTCCAAGCATAAGACGAAACAGATCGGAGACATGGAGATACTCCAGCGCGTGGCCGATCTGGGTCTGGAGTGCTTCCAGGCCGGCCTGGCCACAGATGCGCCCGGCGGCGGGGCCGAACAGCGACGCTCCCTGCACACACAGGCTGACGCTCTGGGCGTGGAACTAGTGGGGGCGGGTGGGGGACTGCCCACGCAAGCCTTGTTCGAGAAAGAAGTGGGGGCGGCGGCGGAACTGGGCGCCCGTGTCTTGCGCCATGCTTGCTCCCTGTTCCGGTGGAAAAACACGACCGCCCCGGCTGCCGAACTGGCCGAGGCGCTGGTGGCTGCCGCTCCGGCGGCTGAGAAGGCCGGTGTGATCATCGCCATCGAGAACCATCAAGACTACACCTGCGAGGAACTGGCGGATGTCATGCGCCGCGTGGACAGCCCCTTCGTGGGTATCTGTCTGGACACGGGCAACTCCATGTCCATGCTGGAGCACCCACTGCACACTGCACGCGTGCTGGCGCCGTACACCCGCAGCGTGCATTTGAAGGAATACGTTCTGCTGCCGCATCCGGGCGGCTTTCGGATGGTGGGTGTGACGCTGGGGCGCGGCATCGTGCCAAACGAGGCAATAATGGACTTGCTCAGAGAAGAAGCGGCGGCCGACCCCCTCTACGTGACGCTGGAGAACCCGCTGGAGTCAATACCGGCGCCCGTTCTTACCACGGCGTACGTGGACACCTTCCCGGACCGCACGCTGGGTTCGGCTCGGCCCATCTTGGGGCTTCTTGAGCGCAGCATAGCGCGGTATCCGAACGGCGTCGAACTGCCCGGCGAGGCCGGGCTCTCAGAGGAGGAGGTCGCCGCAGCGGAGGAGGAGCACAACCGCGCCGCCGTGAAGTACGCCCGTGAGGAACTGGGCCTGTAGCGGGGCGGCCACCCGAAGAAAGGGCGTGAAAGACGCGATGAACTCGAGCGATGGGGCTGGACAATGAGTTCGGTCAATGGTGATTGCTTTGTCGGCCTCGACTGCGGAACCTCCGTTGTCAAGGTGGCCGCCTTCGATATGCAAGGGGAGCAGCTCGCCGTCAGCCAGCAGCCCCTTGCTGGGCTGTCCCCGCAGCCGGGCTGGATGGAATACCGCGCCGAGGACCTGTGGGCTGCAGTGGCCGGGGCCATGCGGGGGTTATTCGAGGAAGAAGGCCTGTGTCCGGAGCGTATTATCGCCGTCGGGCCGACCGGGGCGGGCAATGGAGTGCTGCTGCTGGACGCCGAAGACCGCCCCGTGCGCAACGGCATCTTCGCGCTCGACAACCGGGCCGGCCGAGACATCGAGTCCGAGTCGTCCACAGACCTGCCCCGGCTCACGCGCGCACTGAACGGGCAAACCACGTGGACCGGCCAGACCTTCTATCTGCTGAAATGGCTGCGCGAACATGAGCCCTCGGCCCTCGAGCAGGCCCATCGCGTGTTCGTGATCAAAGACTACGTCAAGTACTGTCTGACCGGCCGCTACGCCGGGGACCGGTCCGAGCAGAGTAAACTCGGCCTGCTGGACCTGCACCGGGACCGGCCCACTGCGGAGCTGATGGACCTTTACGGCCTGGGAGATCTGCGGAGGAGGCTGCCACCCCTTGAGCCCTCCACTGCGATCATCGGCGGTGTCACCGCCCAGGCCGCACGAGCAACGGGTCTGCAGGAGGGCACGGCCGTTGTGAATGGCCTGGCGGATGTTGACGCCTCCGCCCTCGGCGCGGGCGTGGTGCAGGCCGGGCAGGTGTCGGTGGTCGCAGGCACATGGTCCATAAATCAGCTCCTGGTCGACGAGCCCGTCATCCGGCCGGAAGTTTTCGGCCTCTCGCACTATGCCATAGATGGCGTATACGAGTATCTGGAAGCCTCTCCCTCCTCGACGGCCAACCTCACGTGGTTCATCCGCCAGACCTGCGGGGACCTGGTGCGTAGCGCAGAGGGGCAGGATGCAGCAGTATACGAACGGATCAACCGGATGGTCGCTTCGGTGCCGCCCGCTTCTACGGAGGTGTTCTTCCATCCTTACCTGTACGGCTCGAACGAGAAGGTGAACGCGCGGGCGGGCTTCTACAATCTGGCCGGCTGGCATGATCGGGCGCATCTGCTGGCAGCGCTCTTCGAGGGGGTCGTTTTCAGCCACAACCACCACGTGGAGAAACTGCGCCGGCTCGGCGAGGGTGCCTCGGAGGTGCGCCTCTCGGGTGGGGCTGCGCACAGCGAGGTCTGGACGCAGATGTTTGCGGACGTGTTAGGGCTGCCGGTCAGTGTCCCGGAAGCGGAGGAGGTCGGCGCCCTTGGGGCGGCCATGTGCGCAGCCGTCGGGGCCGGCCACTGCAGTGACCTGGTGGAGGCTTCGCGGCGCATGGTGCGTCTGGCCCGAAGCCACCGGCCCCGCGCTGAGCTGCACGAGCGGTACTGCGCGCGTTACCGAGGCTACGAGGTGGTGACCGCAGGGATGGAGCCGATCTGGGACGAGCTTCGCCGCGCGTTCGGTGCGCGCGACGCCGCCGGAGATACACAAGGAGGTTAGGAATGGACCTGCACCTAAATGGCAAGGCGGCCGTGGTTACCGGCGGGGCCGGGGGCATAGGACGTCACATCGTGCGCACCCTGGTTGAGGAAGGATGCAGCGTCTGCATCCTCGACCTGAACCAAGAACTGGCCCAGAAGGTCGCGGTAGAAGCGTCCGGTACGGGCGATGCACGGGCCGTGGCGGTGGAATGCGACGTTACACAACGCCACGCCGTTCAGGCAGCCTTCGACAGGGCCGGGCGGGAGTTCGGCACACTGCACGCCCTGGTTAACTCGCACCAGCTCTGGCCACAGGCATGGTTCCACGAGATGACTGATGAGCAATGGCACCAAGCCATAGACGCAAACCTGACATCCTATTTTATCACCTGCCAGACCATGATACGCCATCTAATGAGACATGACGTCAGAGGCTCTATCCTCAACATCTCCTCGCAGGCCGCCCTTCGCGGTTCTACCACCGGTCATGCCCACTATGCGGCTGCAAAGGCCGGCATCCTCGCCATGACCAAGTCCGTCGCACGCGAAGTGGCCTCGCTGGGGATCACCGTCAATGCCCTGGCGCCCGGCATGGTGCGCACTCCTGCCACGGCAGCCGCTCTCGAGGCAAGACCGGAGGAATACCTCCGCCGCATACCGCTGGGACGCATCGCCGAACCCAAGGAAGTGGCGCAGGTGGCAGTGTTCCTCGTCTCGGATAGAGCCGCGTACATGACCGGCGCCACGGTCGACATCAGCGGCGGCATGTTGATGCACTGAAATGAAAGGCAAGAGTATGCAACGGCACCGACAGATACGCATCCTCGCCGTGGGTGACGCGCTTCTCACGGCCGAGACTCTGCACGAGGTCGTCACTCCTTGCCTGCCCACGGGCGTTCTGCTGCGTACCATCCAGTGGGAGACCTGCGGATGCGAGGAACTGCAGCGACTCAACCACCTGGTGGAGACGCAGAGCCCCGCCGCGGTGCCACCACCACCCGGCTTGCTGGAGGATGTCGCCGAGGCGGACATCCTTTTCGTACAGTTCTGCCCAGTCTCAGAAGACCTCCTTCGGGCAGCCCGGCGTCTGCGCGCTATTGTGGTGGGGCGTTCCGGCGTGCAGAACGTAGACGTCGCTGCCGCCACGGCGCGCGGCATAGCCGTGCTCAATACCCCGGGACGCAACGCCGAAGCGGTTGCTGAGTACACCATCGGGCTGCTGCTGTGCGAGGCCAGGAACATCGCCCGCGCCCACGCCGCCCTCAAGCAGGGCTGCTGGCGCAAAGACTACGCCAACGATGGGACGGTCCCTGAGCTGACCGGGAAAACGCTCGGCGTCGTCGGGTTCGGCCAGATCGGCCGCCTCGTGGTCGAGCGGTTGCAGGGCTTCCACATGCGATTTCTTGCCTGTGACCCCTATGCGAAGCCGCAGGCGGCCGCCCGACTCGGCGTGCGGCTCGTGGAACTGCCCGTGCT
>PUMJ01000237.1 GCA_003551305.1 Candidatus Brocadiaceae bacterium | reverse complement strand
TTCACCGCCGACGGCCTGCCGGACCTGCTGCAGCCGTTCACGCGGGGCGGCCTGCTGTATCCCGGCCGGCCGGAAGGCGGTTTCGGCCCGCCCCGCCAGGCCGGCGAATACCTCTACAGCGGCCGCGGCGCGGCGCGAACCTACACGGGCGACTTCGACGGCGACGGCCTGTTGGACGTGATGATGATCGGCGAGGAGGGCCACTTCCTCTGGCTGAACCAGGGCGACGGCCGGTTCGAGAACAGTTATCATCTGGGTGAGCCGGACTACATCGCCAACCCCGGCTGCACCGGCGGCGCCGTGGGCGACCTGAACAACAACGGACGGCGCGACTATGTGCTCTTCTACGAGAGCGGGGCGCTGCATGCCTTCTTCAGCCGCGGCTTCGCCACCTACGGCTTCGCCATCGAGATGGACGTGGCTGATGAGGATTTCTTCCCCGAGGCGTTCGGAGGCCAGCAGGGCGGCGCCCTGGCCGACGTGAACGGCAATGGTGCGCAGGACCTGGTCACCGTGCTGCGGGACGGGACGGTGTGGGCGCTGTTCCGCACGACCGAGCGGCCCGTGGCGCTCAGCGTTCAGGTGGAGCTCGAGGCGACGGCCGACACCGCTCCCGCCCTGGTGACGGCGTGGGAGGGCCGGCGGTGCCTGGGCGCCTGGGACGTGCGGCCGGGGGAGGCGGGCGCCTTCTTCGGCAGGGAACGGCCGGGGCCGCTGAGGCTGCGCTGGCAAACGCCGGGCGGGGACCCGCAGGAAGAGGAGGTCATCATTGACCGCGGCCCGCTGCTGGTGACGCCGGGGCCCGACGGGTTGAACCGGAGGGTGCGCCTGCGATCCGGTGAGCCGTGGCAGACTCTCCGATAGCAGGCATGCCCCCCGTGACGAGAAGGCGAGGTGAGAAAGCGCGATGAACCCGGCCCCGCCCCTGGCCGTTGTGCCCGCCCTGGCGGCGCCGATGCAGGCGCTGCTGGCCATCCTGCCGGCGCTGGCCCTGGCGCTGCTGGGCGCCGTGGCGGCCCTGTTCCGGCCCGCCACGATGAAGAAAGCCCTGGTTGTGCTGTGGCGGGTGAAGACGACGCTGGTGCCCGTGATGGGCGTGGTGGTGGCCGTGGTGTGGCTGGCGCCGCGCGCGCTGCCCCGCCGCGCGGAGGTGACCGCCCCCCGGCAGGCCGACTACGACTGGCCGACGTTCGGGCGGTGTCTCGGCCGGTCCCAGGCCGCCCCGGGCACCGAGAGCCCGATGCAGGGCGGGCTGGTGTGGCGGTTCGATGATGCCCCCACCTTCTACTCCTCACCGGCCGTCGTGGGCAACCGCGTCTATGTCGTCTCCGCCGAGAAGGGGATCTACGTTGACCGCGGCTACGTTTACTGCCTGGACGCCCTGACCGGGGAACTCGTCTGGAAGACCCGACCGGACGGCATGCGGGCCACCTTCTCCTCGCCCGCCGTGGTGGGGGACAGGCTGCTGGTGGGGGAAGGACTGCACTGGACGACCGACGCCCGCCTGTTCTGCCTGGACATCAGCGACGAGGGCCGGGGCCGCATCGTCTGGAAATATGAAGTGGAGGGCCACGTCGAGTCCAGCCCCGCCGTGGCCGACGGACGCGTTTATGTCGGCGCCGGCGACCATGACGGCTACTACTGCTTCGAGCTGGAACCCGGCGAGGACGGCGAGGCGCAACTGGTCTGGCATGTGCCGGGCGAGCGCTATCCCGATGCCGAGACGCCCCCGGCCGTTTACGACGGCAGGGTCTTTGTCGGGCTGGGTTTCGGGGGCGACGCCCTGGTCTGCCTGGACGCCGAGACGGGGGACGAGATATGGCGGCTGGACACCCCGTTCCCGGTGCTCTCCGCCCCCACGGTCGCGGAAGGACGGGTTTACTTCGGCATGGGCAACGCCAACTACGTCTTCCCCGCCGAGGAAGTGGCTCGCCAGAAGATACGCAAGCTGCAGGACGCCGGGGCCGGCCCCGAAAAGATAGCCGAAGCGCGCGAGCGCCTCAGACCCGGCGGCGAGGTCTGGGGAGTGGACATCGAGAACCCGGAGAACCGCTGGCGCCTGCGCACCGACCGCAGCGTGCTGGGCGCCGTCACGGCCGCGCCGGAGGGTCTCTACTTCGGCACCTGGGGCGGGAAGGTCCACCACGTCTCCCCCGAAGGTGAGCAGATCGCCTCCTGGAACGCCCATGCGCCCGTGCTGGCCTCCCCCGCCTACACCGACGAGTTGGTTTACATTGTCACCAACAACGGGCGGCTGCACGGGCTGCGGCGTTCGACCCTGGAGCCGGTCTGGGAAGCCGCCCTCGGCACGGGTGACCTGTTCATAAGCTCCCCCGCGGTCGCGCACGGGCACGTTTACGTGGGCACCGCGCGGGATGGGTTCGTCTGCGTGGGTCAACCCGCCGCCGAGGCGCCGGCCCCGTGGTGGAAGGGCCTGCCCAGCGCCACGCTCCACGCCGAGCCGCTGCCGGAGATCGGCAGCTTCCTGTGGAACTGGCCCGTGACCGCAGGCGGGGCCGAGGAGCCGACCTCCGTCACCGCACCGGCCGCATGGGAGGAGGGCCGGCTGCTGGTGCCGGTCGCCGACGGCCCCGCCCCCGGACTGGCCTGCCTGCAGGAGGAGCCGGACGAGCCCGACCCCGTGCTGCACTGGACGTTCGAGACGCCCCTGGGGGTGCATTCGGCGCCCGCCGCTGGCGACGGCAAGGTCTTCTTCGTGGACGGACGGCCCGGCGACGAAGGGCGCCACCTTTTCTGCCTGGACGCCGCCGACGGGCGGGAAATCTGGCGCGTGCCGGTGGGGCCGGACGCGGCCGGCACGATGGCGCTGTTCCGCGAGGGGGTGTTTCTGCGAAACGAACCCAATTCCCTCTCGTGGTATGACCTGGAGGGCGAGCTGCAGTGGAGCACGTCGGCCGCTGGGGCGGTGCATGAGCCCGCCCGCGCGGGCGACATACTGGTGGTGGCCCTGCGGGAGTCCGCCGCCTTGCTGGCACTGGACGCGCCGACGGGCCGGGCCCTGTGGCGCGTGGAGCTGGACGCCGAGCCGACGGCGCCCCCCCGGGCCGCCCCCGAAGGGATATACGTGGGCACCGCCGAGGGGCTCGACCTGCGCTGCCTGGTGGACGGCTCCCGCCTCCGGGTCATCGAGGGGACGGCCGTGGCCACCCCCCCGGCCCTTGACCGCGTCCACGTGGCTTATGTCAACGCCGATTCCGAGCTCGTGATCGTCAGGCGGGACGGCGGCGAGGAGGTGGCCCGCCGGCCCGGCGCCCTGCCGCAGCCGCCCGCCTGGGTCCACGGCGCGCTGCTCTACGCGACCGAGGACGGCCTGCAACGGCACCGGCCGGGCGAAGGCACCGACGAGCTGTGGCTGGACGCCTCCTGGCTGGGCCGAATCACGAGTCCCCCGGTCGTCATCGGGCCGCAGGTCTATTTCTCCACGGACGAACGTGGCTTTGTCTGCGCGGGGGAATGGTGATGACCGGCCGGCGACAGTGGACTTTCTACGTGGGCGACCCCCTGCCCGAGGAGGTCGGCGAGCCGGCCGCCGTGCTGGGCGGCAAGGGGGCCGGCCTGCAGAGCATGAGCCGGGCCGGGTTGCCGGTGCCCCGGGCCTTTGTCATCCGCACCGATGCGTGCCGCCATTTCTTCGAGAACGACCACCGCTGGCCTGGAGGGCTGGAAGAGGAGGTCCGCCGGGACCTGGAGCGCCTGGAACGCGACACCGGCCGCCGCTACGGGGCCGGCCCGCAGCCGCTGCTGCTGTCGGTGCGCTCGGGCGCGGCGCGCTCCATGCCGGGCATGATGGACACCCTGCTGAACGTGGGCCTCCACCCCGCACTGGCCGATGAGGTCGAAGACCCCGGGCACTTCTGGCGGCTCTACACGCAGTTCATCATGATGTTCGGCACGACGGTGGCCGACCTATCGCCGGAGACCTTCACCGAGGTGAGTGCCACATCGGATGAGGGCGACCCGGCCGGGGCGGCGCGCCGGGCCATCCGCATCTACGAGGACCACGTCGAGCGCCCCTTCCCGACCGAGCCCCGGGAGCTCCTGGCCCGTTGCATAGACGCCGTCTTTTTGTCCTGGCACAACGAGCGGGCCGTCGAATACCGGCGCCGCAACGACATACGCGGGCTGACGGGCACGGCCGTCACCGTGCAGGCCATGTTCCCGAGCCGCGTCTCCGGCATCCTGTTCACCCGGGACCCGAACACCTTCGAAGCGAATCACATGATCATCGAGGCCTCCTGGGGCCTGGGGGAGGCGGTCGTCTCCGGCAGCGTCAGCCCGGACCGCTACCGGGTCAACCGCGAGGACCCGGCCGACTACGAGGTGACCCCCGGGGCGAAGCGCCACAGTGTGCGCGCGCCGGGGGACCGCACCGAGCATGACCCCGATGCCCCCTGCCTGGGCGGGGAGGACGTGCGGCGGCTCTGGAGGCTCGGGCTGCGGGTGGAGGAGCACTTCGGCAGCCCGCGCGACATCGAGTGGGGCCTGTGCGAGGGGGAGGCCGCCCTGCTGCAGAGCCGGGCCATACGCGGGCTGGCGGTGGTGCAGGACGCCGAGGTCGGGCGCCGCCAGGAGATAGCCCGCCTGCGCGCGATGGCCGACGGCGAGGACCGCGTGTGGGTGACGCACAATCTGGCCGAGACCCTCCGCTGCCCCACGCCCATGACCTGGGACGTCATGAGCGAGTTCATGAGCGGCGCGGGCGGGTTCGGACGCATGTACCGCGACCTGGGCTACCAGCCCTCGGCCCGTGTGTGCGAGGACGGGTTCCTCGAGCTGATATGCGGCCGCATCTACGCCGATCCCGACCGGCTGTCCGAGCTGTTCTGGGACGGCCTGCCGATGGGTTACGACCTGGACGCTGTCGTCGAACGGCCCGACCTGCTGAACCGCGCGCCGGACCGGTTCGACCCCGACCGCGTGGAGCCGGACTTCCTGCTGAAGCTGCCCCGCATCCTGGTGGGCATGGTGCGTAACGCCCGACGGCTGGGCCGGCTGGGCGAGCGGGCCGCGCGCCGGTTCGAGCAGACCGCCCTGCCTCCGTTCCTCGACTACGTGGCGGCCGAGCGCGAGCGGGACCTGGCGGAACTGAGCGTGCCCGGGCTGATTGACGAACTGGACGCCCGCTGCGAGCGGGTGCTCGGCGAGTTCGGCAAGGAGTCGCTCAAGCCGGGCTTCGCCGGCGGCATGGCGCTGCAGGAGCTCCGCGGGATGCTGGAGGAGCTGGCCGGCCCCACCGAGGGCGCCCGTCTGGCCAACACCCTCACAATGGCCCTGGAGGGGGACCTGAGCGTCGCGCAAGACCTGAGCCTCAGCCGCGTGGGCGCTGGCGAAGCGTCCCTGGAGGAGTTCCTCGAACGCCACGGGCATCGGGCCGTCGGCGAGATGGAGCTGATGGAGCCGCGATGGCGCGAAGACCCCGGCTACGTGTGCCGGCTGGCCGACCAGATGAGCCGGGCCGACGGGTGGGACCCGGTCGAGATGCACGAACGGAACGTCGAGAAACGCCGCGCGGCGCTCGACGCCCTGCCCGAACGGTTGCGAGAATGGGGCGGCACAAGCCTCGAGGAGGACATCCGCCGGCTGGTCGCCCGCGTGCAGGAACTGCTGCCCTACCGGGAGAACGGCAAGTACTACCTGATGATGGGTTACGAACTCATCCGCCGCGTGCTCGTGGAGCTGGGGCAACGCTGGGACGTGGGCAACGACGTGTTCTTCCTGCGCCGGGACGAACTGCGCGACTTCGACCGGGAGCCCGGGCGCGTCGGCGAGGTGGTCCGCGACCGCATCACGCGCTGGAAGGCCTTCAAGAGGCTCGACATGCCGGACGTCGTCCACTCGCGGGACCTGGACGACCTGGGTCTGCCGCGGCAGGTGGAGGGGCCGGCCCACCGACTGCGCGGGGAGGGGGTCGCGGCGGGGGTGGGGCGCGGGGCGGCCCGGATCGTGTTCGACCCCCGCGAGGCCGGCCCGCTGGGCGATGACTACGTGCTCGTCTGCCCCAGCACCGACCCCGGCTGGACGTCGCTGTTCGTGCGGGCCAGGGCACTGGTGGTGGAACGCGGCGGCGCCCTGAGCCACGGCGCCATCGTGGCGCGTGACCTCGGCATACCGGCCGTCGTCTGTCCCGACGCCACCCGGCGCATCACAGACGGCGCCGGCCTCCGCGTGGACGGCAACAACGGCATCATCACTCTCATGGAGGAGTGAGGCGCATGGAAGCCGTGTACGACGCGATACTGGGCGCCATGGATCTGCTGCTCGGCTGGGTGCTTGCCCTGCCCGGCAGCGCGCCGATAATCGCCATCGGCCTGCTTACCGCGGCCATCGTAGTGCTCGTGCGGCTGTTCACCACCGACCAGGACCTGCTGGAAAAGTGCCGGCACGATAACCGCAGGCTGAAGAAACGCATAAAGCAGGCAAAGAAGCGACAACGCGGCGAGACGGTGAGCGCGGCCGTTCACGCCGCCCGGCACAGCCTGAGGGAGCACGACTGTGACCTGTCCGAGAAGGGCCACGCGCGCCTGGAAAGAGTGCTGCACAGGGACTTGAGGTCGCAGACCGTCCAGCGGCTCCAGCGGGCGCACCGGCGCGTGATGACAAAGATGCTCAAACAGGAAGGGCTGCCCCTGCTGGTGGCGGTCGGGCTCATCCTTTTCGTCGCCACGTGGTCTTACGCCCGGCTGGGGTACCACCCGCCCGAGGCGGGAGAAGCGGTGCGCGTGGTGGCGCGCTTTCCCGTCTCGCAGATCGGCCGCATCGCGCACCTGGTGCCCGAGCCCGGCCTGGAGGCGGAGGACGGCTGGGTGCGAACCGTCGAAGCCGACGGCGAAGGGGCCGCCGCCCTCGGCCGGGCCGCCTGGACCCTCAGCGGCGAGGCGAGGGACGAACCCTATCCGCTCGTCGTGCGCTTCAACGGCCGGCAGTACCGGCACCGCCTGCTGGTCGGCGGGCGTACCTACGCCGAACCCCTGGCGCCTCAGGGGGATGGTGTCCCGGAGCGCGCCCTCGAAGTCCGGATGCGACCGGTAAAGCTGTTCGGGGTGGTGCCGGGCTTCGGGGAGTTCCTGCCGCCGTGGCTGGTCGGATACCTGCTGGTGACGGTGGCCGCATTGCCCCTGCTGAAGCGCCTGCTGGGCGTCCGCTGACGTGGCCGAGAATTCCTTTGACGGGAGTGACGCACAATGCGCGTGGACCTGCACCTGCACACGCAAGAGAACTCCGACGGCAAGGCGCCCGCCGCAGAGATGATAAGGGCGGGCATAGAGCACGGGCTCGACGGGCTGGTCATCACCGACCACCACTACATGCTGACTCGCGAGGAGCAGACCGCCCTGCAGGCGCAGTTCCCGGGCTTCCGCATCTTCCGCGGCGCCGAGGCCGGCCGCGGCATTGACGACGTGCTGGTTATCGGCGGCACCGGCGAGCCCCTGCCCGAACTGTCCCCCGATGACATAACCGCGCTGGCCGAATACGCTGCCGACACCGGCGCCTTCACGGCCTACGCGCACCCCTTCTGGAGGGGGCCCGAGCTGACCTACGACCTGGACCGCTACTGCCCCGAGGGCATAGACGTGGCCAGCATGAACATAGACACAGCACAGCACGAACGCATCCTGCGTATCGCGCGGGAGCGCCAGATGCTGCCCGTGGCGGGCACCGACGCCCACAACCCGAGCGAGGTCGGTCTCTTTCACCTGGTGCTGGATACGGAGGTGGACGACGAGGAGGGGCTGGTCGAGGTTCTCCGGGCCGGTCGCTACTGCATAGGCACCTTCGAGCGGCTGTGGGAGGCGCGTCGGCAGGAGATAGTGCCCAGCGAGGAGCTCGCCCTCCAGGTGCTGGCCGAGGGCGGCACGGAGGAGGACTACCTGGCGCGCGGGGGGCGGCCGGGTTTTTTCAGCCGGCCCGCCGTCGGCGCCAGCTACGCCCCGCGGCGAGACGTCATCGGTCTGCGCCCGGAGGACGTCGGCGTGCGACCCCGCCCTGTGAAGGAGGGAACAGAATGAAAGCCGTGCGCGTCCTGACATTGCTTCTGGCCATGTTCTGGCTGGCCGTCGGCACGACGGTAGCCCGGGCGGGCGAGGGCCGCGAGCCCCTCCACACCGTCACGCACCCCCACAACCGGGGCGCAATGGCCGCCTTCAGCCCGGGGGGCGCCTTGCTGCTGGCCTCCTACGATTGGGACGGCAGCTTCGTGGCCCTTTATGAGCCCGAGACGGCAGAGGAGACTGCGGGGACGGTCGGGGTCGGAAGGGTCCTCTGGGATGTCGCGTTCTCCTCGGACGGCAGCAGGCTCCTGCTGGTGGAAGGGTGGGGCCCCGGCAGCGTGGAGGTGCATCTGCTGGACGCCGAAACCCTGGAGCGGCTCGAAACGCTGCAGCGCCGGGCCATGTTCACCGCAGCATACCTGGACGGGGGAGAGCGCATACTCACAACGGACCAGCGTCTGAGGCTGTGGAACGCGGATTCCCTGGAAGAGGAATCAGCCCTGGAACTGGACATCCCCGACGCCCAGGTGGGGGAGATCGTGGTCGTTCGCGTCTGCCCCCGCGAAAAGCATGCATACACTGCCTCAGAAAGGGGATACAACATCCTCTGGGACCTGGAAGAAGGGGCGAAGGTCGCATCGCTCCCCCACCGGGGGCCGGTCTGGGACGCACAGTTCACGGACGACGGTCGGCGCCTGGTCTCGGTCTCGCACGACCGCACGGCGGTCATATGGGACGCCGCAACGGGCGAGCAGCGCCGGTTGCTGCGCCACGACGGCCCCGTTCTGTCCCTGGCCCTGGACGGCCGGCGAGGGGGCGTGATAACCGGTGACAATGACGGCGAGGTCCGCCGCTGGGACGCGGATTCCGGCGAGCCCCTGCAAAGCTTCGACCTCGGTCGGAGGGTCCTGACGTTGAGGTTGAGCCCGGATGGCGAACTGCTGCTGGCCGGCGGAGCGGAAGGGCGGGGTGTGCTGCTCCGCACCGAAACCCTCCGCCCGGTCGCCGAGCTTCAGCCGCACCGTGACGAGATGACCGCCGCCGGCTTCAGCCGCGACGGACGGTTCCTTGTCACCGGGGAAAGCGGAGTGTTCCATATTTACGATATAGCTGACATGTTGTCGAAGTAGCCCTGGAGGCCACCGGATGAGAATGAGAATGACGCTGATAGCAGCCGCCCTGCTGGCGTTGTGCCTGGCCGCGGCCCCCCCGCCGGCCCGGGCCGCCGTCGAGTTGACCGTCGTTGACCCCTTGAAGCCCATATACGGTCCCGCGGACGTCCGGAGCGACGGAGACGTCCTGCTGATGGTGGGGCCGCGGGGCGGCGTGGCGAGCGCGCAGGTGGTGGCCACCGGCGAGGGGCTGCGCGAAGTGCGGGCCGCGGTCTCGGCGCTCCGGTCCGAGGAGGACACCATCCCCGCCGACGCGCTGGGCATCTACTACGCCGTGAAAGTGGAGGACTACCCCATCGGCCGGGAGGCCGCCGAGCGCGACGAGGAGCACCGCTTCCTCGAACCCTATTACGACGCCCTCCACCCCGAACCTCCCCCGCAGACCGGCGAAATCCTGCCCATCTGGCTTGTGGCCGACATCCCGGCGGAGGCCGCACCGGGCACCTACGGCGGCCGCCTGAGCGTGGGGGAAGAGGCCGTGCCGGTTGAACTGACGGTCGGCGCGTGGCGCTGCCCGCCTCTCACTGAGGCCGTCACGCACGTGGGCTTCGTGCCGAGCCACGATGCCCTGGCGAAGCATTACGAGGTCGAGCCGTGGTCGGAGGAGCACTGGGACCTCATCGAGCAGCAGCTACGCCTGCTGGGCGGCGTGGGGGCGGACGACCTGTGGATATGGGTCTCCCCCCAGCGGCAGGCGCGTGAGCTGGCCCTGGTGCGCTTCCGGACCGAAGGGGACCGCCTGGCGCCGGACTTCTCCATCCTGGACCGCTACCTGGAGCTTTTCGACGAGCACGTCGGCAGGCCCCAGTGGGCGCTGGTGCACGTGTGGAACCGCCCGCCCCGGCGGGGGCGCCGCACCATCGAAGAGACCCAGCCGGGATGGGTGGACGGCGAGTGGGGCGAAATACCCCGCCCCGAGACGCTGGACGCCGAAGAACTCTGGCAGGTTGTCATGGACGGCATCCACGAGCGGGTCACCGCGCGGGGCTGGGATGAGAGCAGCATCGTGCTGTCCCTCTCCTCGGACCAGACGCCCTGCCCCTGGACGGTGCAGACGTTCCAGCAGGTGGCCCCCTACGCGCGGTGGGCCATCTGGTCCCACATGCGCGGCGGCCTGCGCCCGTGGGCCTTTCCCCCGGACGAGCCCATAGTTTACGCGAACGAGCAGGTCAATGCCTACTTCGCACACGTGTATACCCCGAGCCCCAGCGTCTGGATACGCCGTCCGGACGAGCGAGTGCGCCGCGCCGTCATCGAGGACGGCATTCAGGGCGGGTGGAATGCCGTGCGTGACATATATACCAGCCTGCGCAACGACCTGCACCGTTTCCACACGCTCCCGCAATACCGCAACCTGCCGAACGGGACAATGATCACCGTGGACCGTGAGCGCGGCGGGGACGCCGGCTTCGCGTTCATATGGTTCGACTTCTGGCAGCGGGACTTCCCCAACGGCTGGATGCGCACCGGCACGCGCTGGAACACCGGCTCCATCGTCGAAACCGGCCCGGACGGCCCCATCCCCACGGTCCGCTACCAGGCTGTGCGCGAGGGTTTGCAGGATACCGAGGCCCGGCTGGTGGTGGAGCGAGCGCTGGCCGAGGATGCGCTGCCGGAGAGCCTGGCCGAAGAGGCCCGCGCCCTCTTGATGGAGATGATGGAGGTGCGCTACGGAGGACGCACGGACGAGGGCTACGCCTTCTCCGGCGGCCACGCCGGCAGTACCCTCGGTCGGCCCGGCCACACCTGGCGGATGGCCGAATATCCCCGCTGGCAGGAGATGCTGGTCGAGCTGTTCGCGTTGGCCGACCGCGTCCAGCGGCATGCCGGCGAGGCCCGCTGAGACGCTGCCGCCCGGGCCAATGAAGGCGAGAACACAGGATCGGACCTCAGGAGTCGTGAAGATGCTACAGAGACCTGGAACTCGAACATGGTGCAGCGCGCTGGTGGGGCTGGCCCTCCTGGCGGCTATACTGCCGGCGCCGGGGGCGGCCCATGCCCGCGTGGAACTGGTCGTGCCCGACCCCTTGACGGAGATCAAGGCGGGGGCGGACGTGGAGGCCGTCTCCGGCCGCGAGCGCGTCACGCTGGTCGGCCCTCGCAACGGCTACGCCTCGGGCCAGGTCATAATGCGCGGACAGTGGGCGCCTGACGTCAGTGTCGAACTCTCCCCCCTGCGC
>PUMJ01000166.1 GCA_003551305.1 Candidatus Brocadiaceae bacterium | reverse complement strand
TCCCACGGACGCAACACACAGTGTCAGGACGGCAAACAGCAGGCCCATTTTCGCGCGTGAGGTCATCCTCGGTATCCTCGGCATTCTCAGGGATGTGTTCAAGAGGCCCATTCAACCCAATGTCTACGGTATTAGATGGACCAGGCGAAGAAAAGTTCCCGCCGCGTCGGCGCGCAGGGTGGGGGGCCGCGCCGGAGGCTCCGATTGTCAACGGCGAGGCGAGTGCGTATGATAGAAGATCCTGTTCTTCCCTTGCCACCGACACTGAAAGCATGCCCGAGGTGCAGAGACTCAAGATCATCGCCTGCGGTGTCTTCGAGCGCGAACTCGAGAGGCTCGCCGAGTCCTCGCCGAACGAAGTGGACCTCCACCTGCTGGACGCCGGCCTGCACGCTGCGCCGGACCAATTGCGCTTCCGCGCCCAGGAGGCCATTGACGAGGCGGCACGCGAGGGAGGGTACGACGCGGTCTGTTTCGCCTACGGGCTATGTGGCCGGGGCATGGCGGGGCTCGTGGCGCGGGATGCGCCCCTGGTGTTGCCGCGGGCGCATGACTGCATCGCGCTGTTCCTGGGCAGCGCCCGGGCCTACCGCGAGCAGTTCAGCCGCCACCCGGGCACCTTTTACTTCACGACAGGCTGGTACGAGAAGAAGGCGCACCCGGAGCAGATGCGCATCCGGGCGGCCTGCAGATTTGACCCCACCACGCACCCCGGTTTCGAAGAGCTCAGCGAGCGGTTTGGTGCCGATAACGCGCGCCATATCGTCGAGTTCATGGAAAGCTGGCGACGCAACTACCGTCGGGCGGCGCTCATAGACCACGGCTATGCCACCGACGAACAGCGGGAGGTGACGCGCGCGCTGGCCGAAGCCGCCGGCTGGGACTATGAACTCATTGAAGGCAGCCTGAATCTGCTGGAAGACCTGGCAACGGGCCGGTGGGACGACGAGCGTTTCCTGGTGGTCACCCCGGGACAGATGGTTGCGGCCACAAACGACGAGCGCATCCTGGCGGCCGTGCCGGCTCCGCAAGGGCAGACTGCCGGGGCAGAGCCGGAGACCATGGACGCTGCAGCCGCTTGTGTCGAAGTCGGCACTTTCTATTCCGGGGAGCAACCGGAGCCCGACTCCGGAGTCCAGGTCGGTCTCGGCGTGGACGCGGGCGGCACTTACACCGACGCCGTCCTTTATGACTTCCGTGCCGGGGAGGTGCTGGACAAGGCCAAGGCGCTTACGGTGCCACGGAAACTGGTCGAAAGCATCTCGGGCGCGCTGGATGGGCTGGACCCCGCCTATTTCGAGCGCATCGGACAGGTGTGCATCTCTACGACACTCGCGACAAACGCGATCGTGGAGGGGCGGGGCCGACCGGTCGGACTCCTGCTCATGCCTTATCATTCACAGTTGGCTCACCGCATCCGCACACCCCTGCGGCGCAGCATCGGCGCGCGTATGACCATCGAGGGGGAGCCGGCTGCCCCCGTGGACGAAAACGAGGTCCTGTGCGCGGCGCGAGAAATGCTGGAGGGGGGCGCGGCCGCGTTCGCCGTCAGCGGCTACGGCTCCGTTCGCAACCCGAGCCATGAAGTCCAGGTGCGTGATATCCTGCGGGACGAGTTCGGGCGGCCCGTCGTCTGCGGGCATGAGCTTTCCGGTCAACTCAACTTCGTAACGCGCGCGCACACTGCAGTGCTCAACGCCCGCCTCATCCCCCTGATCGAAGACCTGCTGGAAGCTGTCGAACACGTGCTGGCAGAGCGAGGCATCGAGGCTCCCATGTTCGTCGTTCGGGGCGACGGTTCCGTCATGAGGCGGGAGGCCGCGCGCCTGCGAGCGGTGGAGACGGTCCTGAGCGGACCGGCTGCCAGCGCAGCGGGCGGGCTTTTTCTGACCCGCCGCCAGGATGCCCTCATCGTTGACATGGGCGGCACTACCACGGACATCGCGGCGGTCTGCGACGGCCGCCTGGCCCTCACAGAGGAGGGTGCCCAGGTGGGAGACTGGCGCACCAGCGTGAGGGCGGCCGACATTGAAACGGCCGGCCTGGGCGGCGACAGCCGGGTGCGACCCGACGGGCAGGGCGGGGTGACGGTAGGGCCCGAACGCGCCGTGCCGCTCTGCCTGCTGGCGCGGCGACATCCGGAAATCCTCGAAGAGCTACAGGACCTGGAGCACCGGACGGCGACCGGCGCGATGGAGCCGGCGCCCGCAGAGTTTCTGGTGCTGGACAGGGTGCCGGCTGACGTGCCACTGAGAGATCAAGAACGCCGCATTGTGGATATCCTGAGGGGACGGCCACAGTCACGCGCGCACCTGGCGCGGCAATGCGGGGCGCTGGCGCCCGAGCTGCTCAGGACCGGCCGCCTGGAGCGGTTCGGAGTGGTGCGGCGCAGCGCCGTGACCCCGACGGATGCCCTTCACGTCCTGGGTGAATACCTGGTACATGATAGCGAGGCCGCATGGCTGGGGCTGCGCATGATGGGCCGCCTGCTGGGGATGGAGGAGACGACGGCAGCCCGGAAGGTGCGCTGCGAAGTCAGCCGTCGGCTCGCGCTGGCGCTGATGCGGCGAGAACTGAGCGCGGGCGGCCTGGCCGACTGCCAGAAGCGTTTCGACCAATTCAGCGAACTGCTTGAGCTGTCCCTCGACGGTCATGACCGAACCACCTTCAAGCTCCGCTGGGACCAGTTGAGGCCGGTGGTGGGCATCGGCGCCCCGGTGGCTGCCTTTCTGCCGCAGGCATGCCGTCCGATGGGTGCGAGCCTCGTGGTGCCACCACATGCCGAGGTGGCCAACGCTATCGGGGCGGTGGTCAGCAAGGTCACGGTGCGGGCCACCGTGCGGGTGCGGCCCGGTCGGCTGGGCAACTACATCGTCTACGCCCCGGATGGCCGACAGGAGTTCGCAACCCTGCCGCCGGCCGTCGAGGCCGCCCGCGAGCATGTCGTTGAACTGGCGCAACGGAGGGCGGCCCGGTTCGGCACGGCCCAGAGACTCGTGCGCGTGGACGTGAGCCGTCGCACGGGCCGGCTGCGCGACGGCAGTATCCAGTTGCTCGAAGTTGCCGTTGAGGGGACCGTCACGGGCAGCCCCGTTCGTGACCGGTGACGATACGGTGTGGCCGAAAAAGATACAGGCATCGCGGCGGGTGCGGCTGCATTTGACGCGCCGGCGACATCGGCTAAAATGGGGTTTCGTATCATGAAGGCCCCATCGTCCAGTGGTCTAGGACACCGGACTTTCGATCCGGCAACCGGGGTTCGACTCCCCGTGGGGTCACCATTTTGGGAAGCCGCGCCCTAAGGGTGCGGCTTCTTTTTTGTCCGCTCGGCTGGAGGGATATGTCACATAGGCAGGTGGCGATCACTGGCCTGCCGGTCAGCCGCGTAATGCCTTCAGGGTGCCGTCGGGGGGTTAGGAGGGGCTCATGGCGTCTCCGGCGGCATCCCCGATGTGCCATTTTGACAGAAGCACAAAAAGGCAGGGGAATGCGCCGTTCAGGCCGCATTCCCCTGTGGGAGGATGCGTATTAGTATTTCTGGAGTCCTGTTAGAACAGTTCGTTCGCTTCCAGGTCCTCCATCTCGCGCATTACGTCCCCGAGGTCCGCGTCGAACTCGGCCTCCTCGCCGGCTTCGCTCTCTTCCAGACCGGCGGCCGAGGGCACGTGGCCGTGCACGTAGGAGCGGGGTGCGAACTGGTACATGCGCCGCTCCTGCTCTTCCTTGCACGAGATGCACCTCGTGGCGAAGGGGCGTGCCTCCAGACGGCGCTTCGGGATGTCGGTGCCGCAGTCCTCACACACCCCGTAGGAGCCCTCTTTGACCTTTCTGAGGGCCTCCTGGATCTCGCGCACCGTGTCGGAGCCCGCCTCGGCGGAGACGGCGGCCATGAAATCCACCTCACTGTCGGTGGCCAGGTCCATCATCTCGGTCGGGTCGTCGGAAGAGACGTTACCGACACTGCCTATACGCTGCTGCAATTCCTCGAAGAGCTTCTGCTGAAGCTCGTTCAGGTCGCGTTCCAGGTCTTCGTAATCATTCTTGTTTTTCTTGGCCATTATCGTTCACCCCCGGGTCTTCCGGTTCGTGAGATGCAAATTGCGCTCCACTTTCTTCCCACCAGGAAGCTTGTTCGGTCGCCCCCGGGTGCCATCCTCGTCCCCGCAACTACCATACTTAGTGCGATGCCGGCCGGAAATGTTCACGGCCCGTCAAATGCGGCGGGACGAAGACCCGTTGCAGCAAGTCGTATGCCAGTGAATGGCGCCCGGGGGGGATGGGGAATCGGCCCTGCGCCCGCAAGGGCGGGCAGGCTGGCCGCCTGGCGGCGCCCTGCGAGGCGACCGTACAAATGCATTTGACGTTTTCGGTTGCCGCTGTTATGCTATGAATAGAGAAAAGAAGAATATGCTTCGAGCATGTATACCGGGACGGAAGGCTGAAGGAGGTGAACTGGTAGCCTATGGCGAAAATCGTGGTGAGGAACAATGAGTCCATCAAAGATGCGTTGCGCCGTTTCAAGAAGCTTTGCGAACGCGAAGGCATCGTGAATCGTTCTAAGCGGACTTCGCGCTACGAGAAGCCGTCAGAGCGGCGCCGCCGCGAGCGTAACGAGCGGCTCAAGAACATCCGCAAAGGGCAGAAAGCCCAGAGCTGACGGGTGCGGATTCTGTCAAGACCGGCCTCCCGGTAACACGGGGGGCCGGTTTGCGTTTGGCGTTGCAGCCCCGGGGTGGGCGACGCTGTCGTCCTGCGTGCTGGAATGGCGGACGGCAGGCGGGCAGCAAGCCGTGGACAGAGCGCAGTCCATCTCACAGGGGGGCCCGAGTGGACAGGAACCGGGACAAAGCGACGTCCAGCCGGCGGTCGGTGCGCAGCCTCACGTAGTCGGCGCCGCGCTCGGAACATTCCTTCGCCAGTTCCCGGCAGAACCGTTGAAACGCTTCAAGGTAGCGGCCCCTCACCTGGCGGGCATCGGTGCGCACGTCCGGGCCGGCCTCGAGACCCTCAAAGTGAAGTTGCCCGTCGAACGGGAAATCCACCTCTGCGGCGTCCACCACGTGGGCGAACACGACGGCATGCCCGTCGTAGGTGAAACGCCGCAGTGCCGCTCTCAGGTCGGCCAGCGGGGCAAGCATATCGCTTATCAGCACGACCAGCCCGCGCCGACCCAGCCTGGCGGCCACTTGCTGAAGCGGTGCTCCCATGTCCGTCTGGCCGGACGGCTCGTGGGTGGCCAGGACACGACAGAACGGGTCTATCTGGGCTTCCGTGGCCCGCGGCTCCAGCACGGCGCGCCGGGCCGAGTCGAAAAGACGCAGGCCGACGGCGTCTTGCTGCATCAGCAGTATGTAGGCCAGGCTGGCGGCAACAGTGGCGCCGTAATCGTACTTGCTCATCGGGCCGGAGCTATAGGCCATCGAGTGGCTTCCGTCCATCAGGAAGTGCGCTCTCAGGTTCGTCTCTTCCTCGAACAGCTTTACGTAGAAACGGTCGGAACGGGCCCAGAGTTTCCAGTCTATGCGTTTGAGCTCGGCTCCCGGGGTGTAGGGCCGATGCTCGGCGAACTCCACGTCCAGCCCGTGGTAGGGGCTGCGGTGCATGCCCACCAGGTAGCCTTCCACGACGTGGCGGGCCCGCAGCTCCAGCCCGGAAACTTTACTCAGCGTCTCCGGGTTCAAGTACTTCCTGTACCTGTCGGTCGTCACTGAGTGGCCCCTCACGGGCTGGGATTGCGTTGATCAACTCCTCGACGATGCGATCGGGCGTCACGTTGTCACTGGTGGCGGTGAAGGTCGTGACCAGCCTGTGGCGCATGACAGGCGCGGCCACCTGCTGGATGTCTTCCAGGGAGGCGTGGCTACGGCCGCGCAGCAGCGCGCGTGCCTTCGCCGCCAGCACCATGAACTGACAGGCCCGCGGCCCGACGCCCCAGCGGACCCACTCCTCCACGAACGGGGGCACCGGCTCGGGGCCGCCGACACGCGTGGCCCGCGCCAGCCGCATGGCATAGTGGACGACGTGGTCCGCTGCGGGCACTCGGCGCACCAGTTGCTGCAGTTGCAGTATCTCCTCCGCGCCCAGCACCGGCTCCACCGCGTCCCACGGCTCGGGGGCCGTCTGCCCCATGATCCGGAACTCCTCATCCCAGTTGGGGTAGGAGACGAGTATCTTGAACATGAAGCGGTCTTGCTGGGCCTCGGGCAGGGGATAGGTGCCCTCCTGTTCGATGGGGTTCTGGGTGGCCAGCACCATGAAAGGCGCGGGCAGTTCGTGGCGCTGCCCTCCCACGGTCACCTGCCGCTCCTGCATCGCTTCCAGCAGGGCGGCCTGGGTTTTCGGGGGGGTTCGGTTGACCTCATCGGCCAGGACCACGTTGGCGAAGACGGGTCCCCTTATGAAGCGGGTCTCCCGCTGACCGGTCGTGCGGTTCTCCTCGATCACCTCGGTGCCCGTGATGTCGCCGGGCATCAGGTCGGGCGTAAACTGCACGCGGTTGAAAGTGAGCGAAAGACACCGCGATAGCGTACGCACCATCAGCGTCTTGGCCAGGCCGGGCACACCTTCCAGTATGGCGTGGCCGCCGGCCAGCAGGCAGATAAGCATCTGGTCCAGCACGTCCTGCTGGCCGACCACGGCTTTGGCCATCTGCTGACGGATGCGCCGGCGGGCCCGGCTGAGGTGTTCCAGCAGGGCTACGTCGTTCTCGGGCGCCTGGTTGCTTTCGGGTTGGGGCATGGGACGGCCCTCTTCTGTGTCAGGGCTGCAGGATGGGCAGGTTGTTGTGGGGTAGCTGCAGGACAATAAGGGCCACGGCGGTGCCGTAAGTCGTGCCGATGTAATCCCCCTGCCAGCTCCCGTCGGGCTGCTGGACGCTCAGCAGCCAGTCACGCAGTTCGCTGTAGTAGCGGTGCCACGGTTCGCTTCCCCTGAAGTGCATGACTTGTGAAAGATACAGGTGAGCGTAGAAGAAGTTGCCGCCGCCGGTCGCCACAGGAGCGCTCGTCGGGATGTTGCGCAGTGCGTAGCGCAGGGCGCCCTCCACCATCTCGCCCTCATAGATGCCCGCAGCGTACATGGTGACCACGGCGGCGGCGGATAGCGGGGCGCGCGTGTCATGAGGCTGGTCAATCTTGTAGGCCACTCCACCGCTCGGTTGGGCGGACAGGCGCACATACTCCATCGCGCGCTCCACCATCTCGGCCGGCACGGGCAGGCCGGCATTGGCGCAGGACCTGAGCCCCTGCAACTGTGTCATCGTCACCGCCCCCTCATGGTCGGTGGGCTCCGGCGTGTAGTACCAGCCGCCTTCTTCCGTTTGGGCGCCGGCCGTCAGGCGCACGGCGTCCAGCAGCGCCCCCCGCAAGCGCTCGCGCAGCACCGGCTCGCCCTCCGATCCGTAGGCTTCGGCCAGGAAGAGCATCGCATAGCTGTGGCCGAACATCGGCCGCACTCCTTCCGCGTCGCCTATGAGGCCCGTCTGCGGGTCGGACTGCCGCAGAAGGTACTCCACGGCTCGCCTCACGCTCCCCGCATGCGGGCCGCTGTAGCAGGTGTTGCCGTGGGCCAGCAGCGCCAGCCCCCCCAGGGCAGTCATAGCCACGGGGAATCTTCCCGTAGAACCGTCACTCAGCCAGCTTCCGTTGGGGTTCTGTGTTTCGAGCAGGTAAGCGATGCCTCGGTCAATCGCCTGCTGTGTCGCGGGCGTCAGCAAGTCATCCGACGCCCCCGCCGGAGCAGCGGTGCACACCAGGAGCGTGAGCATCAACAGCGCGCGGTATGTGGGGGCGGTGGGCATGGACGTTCTACCTTTCCGTGCGGGACCCGGTTTCGGCGCTCAGGGCCATGACCCGGTCCCCTACTCCCACAATAATGCTCTCATCCGTCAGCAGCAAGGGCACCGCCGCCGGCCGCCCGGCGGCCGGCAGCTCAACCCGGAGCCGCTCATGCCCATCGAGGGCCTGGAGGCCTACCAGCACAACCTCCTCCTCGGTGTGGTAGGCCAGCAGGAAGCCGTCGGCGCGGGCCACGGGAGGGCCGACTACCAGATTGTCCCCCGCAGGGGATTGGTGCTTCCACAGCTCGGCGCCGTCACGCAACCGCATCGCCCGCAGCAGCCAGCCATCACAACGGAAGTGCACGGCCGGCCCATGGGGGATGTGCATACGGAACCCCTCCACTTCCAGCAGGAACAGCACGCCCTCCCGAACCTCGGCCCAGGCGGTCTTTCCATCCGCTGCCGGGGGAAGAACCCGGACGGGCTGCTCCGGCTCTCCGGGCACGACCAGAACCTCCCCCTCGAGGGACTGCGCCACGACGGCGTCTTCGTCCGCGTAGAGAAGGTGTTCGACGCCCCTGCTGAGACGCGTCCAGCGGCGCGAGGGCGCCCCATACAGGTTGAACTCGTAGATGCCGTCCAGCACCCCGAGGGCCACGCGTCCCGGCTCGCGCACCAGCAGGCCGCGCAGCGGCAGGGAGGCGTCAAAACGCCAGCGCGCCAGCAGCCGGCCGTCCACCAGGCTTACGGCCAGCACTTCTTCCACTTCCCGCAGGGCCAGCCACAGCAGCGGGCCGTCAATGGCGGCCAGCACTCCAGTCAACCGCCCGGCCCCGGAGCCGTCGAGACGGAAGAACTCCTCTCCTGAGAGCCGGTCCATGACGGAAACTGCGTGGTTTG
Source organism: Candidatus Brocadiaceae bacterium (assembly GCA_003551305.1). Taxonomy (GTDB): domain Bacteria; phylum Planctomycetota; class Brocadiia; order SM23-32; family SM23-32; genus B1Sed10-231. Next base: position 2,869 of record PUMJ01000166.1, on the reverse strand, counting down.
CCTCGATACGGCAGGCAGCGAGGGGACCGAGCCGGAAGTCGTCCAGCCGGATGATGAAGGAAGGCAGGCGTCCCCGCGGCAGCGGCAGACCCCGCAGGGCGCGTTCAATGTAATGCTCCCTGCGGATGTGAGGCCTGGCGGCGTATTGGGTCAGGGGCGTTTGGGCGGCTTGTTTCCACTGTATCTCGTTCGAGCCCGCATCCAGGCTCAAGACGTACGGCGGCAGCCCGAGCGTCAGGCGGTCGCCGCCGGCCAGATAGGTAGGACAGCCCGGCCCGCTGACATGTCCGCTGCCGGGGTCCACCCGGGCAGGAACCTGCGTTTCCGGCGGGGGCGGCAACGCTATGGAATGCAGTTCACGGCCGTCCGAGGCGTCCAGTCGCCGCAGACCTTGCCGGTCAACGACGAGGACCTCTTGTGGAAAGGCCGCCCCGAAGGAGGGCAAAACCAGCAGTCCGTCAGCCGACCAGTGCTCCTTTGCCTGCTGGGGCAGGGGCTCATGCACCGGCGGCTTCCGGGGGGGCAGGGGCGTCTGCATCTTCTCCAGCGCCGCCGATCCTTCGGCGCGAGTGGCCGGCTCGTCCGACCAGAGCGCCAGGGCTTCGAAGGCCCTTCGGGCGACATCACGGCGGCCGGAAGCTTCCCGGAGCTCGGCCAGCGCCAGCATGGCCCTCTCACGGACGCGCGGGTACGGAGCGTGGTGAGCGGCCGCGGCCAGCGTCTCGGCATCCTCGCCCGCAAGGGCGGCCCCGACCTTCGCCTCGAACGCGTCTTGAAGCTGTCTGCTCGTCTCGGGAGAGCTTGCCGCCTCCGCTGCCAGCGCTGCATACAGCCGAAGCCACAGGCTCTCCCGGCCCCGCGGCGTAGATGCCGGTTCGGCGCCTCGGCTGGTCAGGCGCTCCAGGTAGGCGGCGGCGACCTGGTCGGGATCGGCCCGGCGGAGAAGAAAGCGAAACTCCGCCTCGGCGAGGGTGGCCCGGAGGGTGGGTTCGTCCGGGCTGAAGCGCAGCGCCAGCTCGAGCAGATGCCGCTGTCCCGTCTCGATTGCCACCTCGCCCAGGAGGGCGGCCGCCTGTTCTCGCACGGGCCGGCTCGCCTGGCCGAGGGCTTCCAGGCGGCGCGCGGCCGCCTCCATATCTCCCTCACGGAAGCTCCGCACGGCTTCCAGAAAAGCACCTCGTGCCGGTTCCGCGTCTCCAGGCGGCGAAGCCTCCGGGTCCAAGCACAGGGTGAGGCGGTCCCCGCTGAGGATGGCAAGACGGCCGTCGAGAACGGTCAGGTCGCCTCGCTCGCCTACCCACGCGGGCCAGCGGTGCGTGGGGCCGGCCCGGCCGGTGCGGGCCTCCCGCGTGCGAACCCCATCGTGGTGGGGGAGGTAAATGACGCCGTCCAGGACCGCTCCGCGCCCGCTGGGGGCCTGCCGGGAACGCCATTCCCACGCGGCCTCTCCGGTGGCCAGCTCAAGCGCCGAGAGCCCGGAATACCGCTGCACCAGGGCCAGCCCGTCGTGCACCCCCAGCAGGGACAGCCCGTCGTCAAATGCGGTGGACCACCGGAGAGTTCCCTTTTCCAGGTCCACGGAGACGACCTCGCGGCTGTCCAGCGGAGCGTAAACGACATGACCATTGACGGCTATGGGCCTTGTGAGGCGCCAGGCCGATGAGGGAACCGAAAGGGTCTTGCCCAGCCGGGATATGAGCCTGTCCGACCGCCTGTAGGGAGTCAGCCATAGGGGCCGGCCGTCCCGGGCGTCGAAGCCCGCCACCACTCCCTGTCCGGTCGGATAGACGGCCACCCCATCAGCGACCACCGGCGGGCAGGCGTCGGCGAGGTAGAATTCCATGATGTAACGCTGCGCCACCTGGCGGGACTCGATGGGGCCGATGCGCGAGCGCCAGAGCTCCTGCCCGCTGTCCAGCTCGAGGCATAGCGCCCACAATTCGCCCTCCCGAGCGCCGAGGACGTATACGCGCCCCCGCGAGACGGCCGGCGCCGTCACGAACCAGAAGCCGGGCAGCACGGCGCCCCGGGGCCCTCCGGCCCGCCACAGCAACCGGCCCGAGCCTGCGTGGTAACAGCGCAGTTCATTGGGCAGGTGGACTTCATGGGGCCGGGCCGTCCAAGGTTCCTCCGGCAACTGAAATGCTGCAAAGTCCACCTGGACCGTGAGGAAACGGTCCTGCGCCGCCGTCAGCATGCTGGTCCCCTGGTTGACTACCTCGTGCCAGAACCGGCGGTCGCCCAGGGGCATCCAGAGGGGGAGCACTTCTCCGTCATGATCCGGCAGCAGGGAAGCCGCCAGGCGCCGGACCGAAGCCTTCGTCGGCAATGTCCACAGGGTGCTGAGTCTGCGCATGTCAAGGGCCGTCAGGTCTCCGGCGCTGTTCACGATGATCGTGTCGTCCGTGGCCGCGGCGTGCGGGAGCGCGCCGTCTGTCAGCGCCAGCACCTCGAACCGCAACGAGTGCAACAGGTCCGGCCGGATGGAAGGGGGGGGCGGTGTCGGCGGGTAACGGCTCAGGATGCGCTCGGCGAACTCGGCGAGAGGGACGTCCTGCCGGGCCACGGTCACGGTCGTGATCCCGCGATCTTCGGCTTCCTGCAGCACCTCCCGGGCCCGGGAATGCATGCCGAGCCTGGCCAGGCAGGTGAGCCTGCGGGGCAGCAGCAGCCGCTCCTGCTCAGGCGAAAGGGGCAGCGAGTCGGTAGCAGCCAGGGCTCGCAGTGCCAGGTCGAAGCGCCCTTCGTCCATCAGGAGGTCGGCCAGCGCGCCGACCGCCCGCAGACCGGAGGGGGTGTTCAGATACAGGCGCGCGGTGCGTCCGAGAATGGAGGTTGACCGCTCGCGGACCCCTTCGGCGAGCCGGCG
>PUMJ01000267.1 GCA_003551305.1 Candidatus Brocadiaceae bacterium | reverse complement strand
CGCCGCCCGGCTCGGCCTGCCGAGCGGCTGCCTGGTGGCGGCCGGCAGCCATGACCAGCCGGCCGGCGCCCTGGGCAGCGGCATCACGCGCCCCGGCGTCGCCATGGACGCCACCGGCACGGTCGAGTGCTTCGCCGTCGCCATGGAGGAGCCCGTCGTCAACAAGCTAATGCTGGACAACAACCTGGCCTGCTACCCCCACGCCGCCGACGGCCTCTACATCTCCCTGGCGTTCAACTTCACCGGCGGCTCGCTGCTACGCTGGGTGCGCGACAATTTCGGCCGCGCGGAGATGGAAGGCGCCCGCAGGGAAGGCCGCGAGCCCTATGAACTGCTCATCGAGCAGATGAGCGAGGAGCCGACCGACCTGTTCGTCGTCCCCCACTTTACCATGAGCGGCTCCCCCCACATGGACCCCAACCCCGTGAGCGCCGTCATCGGCCTGACGCTCAGCACCACCCGCGCCCAGGCGCTGAGGGCCGTTCTGGAAGGCATCTCCTACGAGATGAAGCTCAATGCCGATATACTGGAACGTGCAGGGGTGGAGATCGAGGAGTTTCGCGCCATCGGCGGCGGCGCCAGGAGCGACTTCTGGCTCCAGCTCAAGGCGGACATGTACAGACGCCCCATCGTGCGGCTGCAGGTGGCGGAGGCGGCCTCACTGGGCATGGCCATCGCCGCCGGGCTGGGCGCCGGCATTTACCCGAGCGCCCCCCGGGCCGCCGAGGAGTTGATAGAACTGAAAGAACGATTCACGCCCGACCCCGACCGGGCGGACTACTACGACAGGATGCTCGGAGCCTACGCGGAACTCTACCCGCGGCTCAAACGCTGGCAGACCGACGTCGGATACCGCCGGAGCGAACAGGAGTAACCCCCGAAGATGGGCGGACAACTGATACGGGCGGCGCGCCTCATTGACCCCATCGCGGGCACCGACGACGTGCGTGACGTGCTGGCGGTGAACGGCCACATCAGGCTCGTGCGGCCTCGCATCCCCCGGCCGGAGGCGCGCGCGCTCTGCGGCGAGGGGCCCCTGAGCATGGTTGACGGCGCCGGCCTGTGGCTGCTGCCCGGCCTCATTGACGCGCACGTGCACCTGCGCGAGCCCGGCTTCACCGAGAAAGAGACCATCGCCACCGGGACGGAGGCCGCCGCGGCGGGCGGCTTCACAACCGTCGTCTGCGAACCCAACACCGACCCGCCCGTGGACTCCCCCGAGATAGTGCAGCGCCTGGCCGACCGCGCCCGCCAGACCGCCCGGGTGAACGTTTACTTCAAAGTCGCCATGACCGTCGGCCGCGGGGGCGAAGAGGCCGCCGACATGAGGGCAGCCGCCCACGAACGCGTCGTGGCCGTCAGCGACGACGGAGACCCCGTCGTCCGGGCCGACGTGATGGAGGAGGTCTGCCGCAGGGCGGCCGAGGCGGACGTCCTGCTCTGCCCCCACTGCGAGGACTCGCCGCGCGCCCTCCAGCAGATGACACGAGGCGCCGAGCCCGGCTTCACACCTGGCGAACCCTACACCAACGAGGCCCGCTACATACAGCGCGACGTGGAACTGGCCGCCTCGCGCGGCTGCCGCATCCACCTCAGCCACGTGAGCCTGGCCGAGAGCGTGGACGTCGTCCGCAGCATGCGCTCACGCGCCTGGGTCACCTTCGAGGTCACTCCCCACCATCTGCTGCTCTGCGCCGAGGACTACGAGCCGGACGAAACTCCGCTCGTGAACCCGCCCATCCGGCCCCGCCGGCACCGCGACGCCCTGCGGTCGGCGCTGCTGGCCGGGCTGGTGGACGCCATCGCCAGCGACCATGCCCCGCACACCGCCCGGGATAAGACGGCCGGCGCCAGCGGCCTCATCGGCCTGGAGACGACGCTGGCCCTTGTGCTGACCCACCTGGTCGGGCCCGGCATGCTCGCGCCGGCGGACGCCGTCCGGCTGCTCAGCGCCGCCCCGGCCCGCATCTTCGGCCTGCCGGGCGGCAGCCTGGAGCCCGGCCACGCGGCGGACATGGTCCTGGTGGATCCCGAGCGGCAGTGGACTGTCCGGCCCGAGGCCTTCCGCTCACTCTCCCGCAACTGCCCCTGGGCCGGCCACACGCTGCGGGGCAAGGCCGTCGCCACCTGGGTGGCCGGGCACCGGCCTTTTTCCGACGAAATGCTCAAGGACCGGGAAGACCTGCTATGAAGATATTCGTTGACGGCAACGCCCTGCTGGAGCACTTCGAGGAGCAGCAGGACCCCATCCTCGTTGCGGACAAGCCCGAGCTGAGCCGGCAGAACATCCGTCGCTGGCTGGCGCGCTACGCTCTGCTGCGGGACTGCACGGTCGTGCTCGTGTGGGAAACGGAGGACCCCGACCGGGTCCTGCCCCCGAGCGAGCGCTTCGAGCGCGTCCGGGTCGTCAACCTGCCCTACGGGGAGGAAGCGGTCCCGGAGATCGCCGGCCCGGCCAACCGCAGCGCCGTGGCGGAGCGCACCTTCGTCATCACAGACGACCACCGCCTGGCCGAGGCGGTGAGGCGGGGCCGCGCCGCCCTGCAGGAGCCGGCCCAGTTCGTCCGCACCGCGCGCCGAACGATGGGCAAGTCCGACGAGGAACTCGCCGTCGAGCCCGATGAGAAGTTCACCGGCCTGAGCGAAGGCGAGGTCAACTTCTGGCTCGACTTCTTCGACCAGAAGGAGTAGCACGCCGTGGACAGAGCCCTCAAGTACGGTCTGCTGTTCGCCGTGACGGCTTTCTTCGCCGTCATGTGGGGGCTGTTGCTGCAGCGGCAGATGCCCCTGGTGCACCAGAGGGCCGTGGCCGCCAGCTACGCCGACCTGCTGCCGCCAGGCGAAGACCGCATAGCGAGTACCTGGCACATATCGTTCGCCGAAACGGAGATAGGCCAAACCGAGGTGGAGATCCACAGGTCCCAGAGCGGCATCATCATCCTGCGCACCGACACCCGCATCGAGCTGGACCCCGCCTTCCGCTACGTCATCGGCGCGGCCGGCACCGTGGACCTCAGCTTTCGCGCCCACATCTCCCCGTTGCGCGGGCTGGACTACTTCGAGGCCGGCTCGGACTTCCTCGGCGCCCGCCTGCTCGGCACCGTCGAAGAGACCGAGCTGACCCTCAGTGGCCGCGTCGGCGAGACCCGCATCAGCAGCACTGTCCCTTACGACGAGGGTGCCTTCCTGGGCGACATGCTCTCGCCCCTGGCCCCACTCAAAGACCTAGACGACGGCATGATCGGCCGCTCCTGGTCGGTGGAGATGGTCAACCCCATCGCCGCCCGCGTCCAGCCCGTGACCGTCACCGTGACCGAATCGCGCGAGGTGACCCTCGGCGACCGCACCGACCGCGTCTACAGGCTCCTGTTCGCCGGAGCGGCCAGCCGGTGGGTCTCCTGGGTGACCGCCGACGGCCGCGTCATCCTGCAGGGCACACCCTTCGGCCTGGTCCTGCGCCGCAGCGACCTGCCCATCGGCGTCCTCAGCACCCTGCCCGTGGTCCCCACGCCGGCCGAACCGCCCGAGAACTGACAGAACCCCCGGCCCCCTTCCAGCCCCGGGCCCTTACGGAGGAACGAGGACGATGGAACCGGACGCCCCGGTTATCGTGCTGGTGGAAGACGACCCTGACTACCGCGAAACCTGCGCCGCCCTCCTGCGGAAGCATGGCTACCGCCTGCTGCCGGCGGCCACCGCCCGGGAGGCGCGGGACTTGATCGCGGACCACAGGTTCGACCTGCTCATCACCGACCTGATGCTGGAGCAACTGATGACGGGCTTCGAACTCGCCATGCACCTGCAGCGCGACACCGACCTGAAACACGTCCCCGTCGTCGTCATCTCCGGCATCAGCGGCCGGGAGAATCTGCGCTTCCGCCCGAGCCTGGAAGAGCAACTCAGAGCCGCCGGCGTGCGCGCCTACCTCGAAAAACCTGTGAAACCGCAGCAATTGCTCAGCACCATCAAGACCCTGCTCCCCGGGCCCGACCCCTGAGGCCCCTCTCTCCGCCCCCAAAGGCCTGGTTACGCACCGGGGACGGCCTGTGGCAGGGTTGCCTGCGAGACGCCTGCTGGCTGCAGCTCGCCCCCCATAGCCCGCCCCCTGTTGCATCATGCGCCGCGCCTCAGGTGGCCGAGCCGGTCTTGCACCAGGGCGCCGACGTTCCTGTGCAGCAACTCGGAGCTTGGGACCGCAGTCTCTGCAATCTGATGAACGCCAGAAGCACGCCCATCGCCAGGAATACCCCCATCGCCAGCAGGTAGAAGAACCAGCCCCTCCGGGTGAAAGGAAAGAGGAAATGCCGGAGTGAGGGGACCGCCGTGCCGCTCATAACGTACTCGGCCAGAGACGCTGCGTAATGCAAGAACATAAGCACGGCGCCGACCAGCGCCCACAGGACGATTCGGAGGCGCGGGAACTGCTGTGCAGACTGCCCCGCGCCATCCGCCTTCGGAAGATCGGAACTCTTCACCGCAGACCATATTGAACTCAAGATCACTGCCAGCACGGCCAACGCGACGCCCACGCCCTGCCCCTGGATGACGCGGCACCCCTCCATCCGGCTCATAGGCGATAAGGGGCCGGCAATGAGGCCCATAGAGCCGAGACCAACGGCAAAGACCAGCGCCCACAAAACGATCTGAAGACGCCAAGACCGCCGTGCAGACCTCATCGGTGCGTCCCTCCTTTCGGTCAAACCCCGAATCTCGGCGGCCACTCGACCGGCGCCCATTCACGCGCCAGAGAATCAGCGAACCCCGACCTCCTGGAGCCACTGAAACAGGGGGCGGCTCTGCGCATGGCCGAAGTGCGAGAGGGAGTCATCCTGTTTGGCCACAAAGTATATGTACGCTACGTCATCCCGTTTCAAGCCGATCCGGTATTCCAGTGAGACGTCGTCCCGCAGTTCAACCACAACATAACATGTTCTTCTGAAATGGGGCTGGTTGGGCGTCCAGGGGGTCGCCTCCCGCAGGGCTGTGGCAAAACGACCCACCCGTTCGGCATCTGCCACGACATGCAGAGGTTCCGCCGCACCATACCAATGGTCGAAGACCGTCACTCTCTCGATGTTCTCCTCAGCCAGCAGGGCGATCGCTACGAACATCTGATGCTGGAGGCGTTCATACTGCTCTTTGGTCCGGGGAGCCTGAGGAAGGGCGATGGCCATGGCAACGAGCACGGCCGTCAACGCGATGGTCGGGGGGAGGGCCGCAATCCAGGGGGCCCTCGACTTGCGCGCACCTTCGGCCTCCTGCGGAGGACGGCCTTCCGGTGGCAGGCCCCCTTGATCACCCGGCCCCCGCATGGCAGTCTTCATGCCGCCGCTGCCAAGGCATTGATAGACGACGCCGAAGCCGCACACGAGGGCAACAAAGAGTGCGACAGTGGCGCCAAAGCGCGCTATGATCACATCCGCGGGTTCGTTCCCGCCAGGCAAGCCCCACATATCCAGCCCGAAGAGGCCGATGGCGGCAACCGCCGCAATGCACAGTGCCGTTAAGACGCGCAACGTCCTGCGTGCCCATTCCTTCAGTTTCAACAGCCCCCACCCGGACACCAGGCCGATGATGCCCACGGCGCACGAAACGGCCACTGCAATCCTCGGTGGCCGCAGTAGATCGCCGACGATACCCCTGCCCTCCGTCAACAGCAAGGCAAGCACGACAGACACAGAGCCTGCGCAAAAGAGCCAGCCGGTGATCAGCCAGAACCATCCGATCGCTGTGACAGACATGGGCCGTTTCCGTCTGGACATCGGGCTGTCTCCGACACCGGGTGCCACTGTAGATTCCGCGCCCTCCGGCGCCTCTCATCCGCGTTTATCCGCGTCCATCTGTGGTTGCGCATACCGTCAATCGTCGCGGCCTCGTAGCTGCATCACGAGGCGGTATATGCCCAGGTAGGCCCCGCTGACGAACAGCCCCAGCAGCGCGCCGGCCGCGACGCCCAGGAACGTGCCGCCGAGGAACCAGACCGCCGAGCCCTCCTCCGGCCAGGCAATCGAGAAGGCTATTGCCCCTGCTGACGCGCCCACAAGGGCCAAGACGCCCACCACTTTTGCCTGCCAGATGTTGTCCCCCCTTCGCCAGTTCGGCCCGCAATACGTGTCGCCGACCATCTTCACGACGCGCTCCACTTGCCGGGCGCCCGTCGGCGCCCGGGGCGGAGGGGCGAGGCGGGCGTCACCCGCCGGCTCCTCCTCGCTGTCGTCCCCGGGCTCCTTCGCCAGGATGACGAGGCTCGGCACGCCGAGCACCAGACCCACCGGAAAGAACGCAAAACACAGGATGCACGCCATCCCCAGGCAGAAGGCCCGCCCACGCTGATGACGCATGAACCGGCCGGCGAACACGAGGCACAGCGCCAGCACCAGCAGAAACGCGGACAGAAGGACGCCAAAGGTGCCGAAGAAAACCCTGACGGAAACCGGGGCATCCTCTAACACGTCCATCAACACCACGGGCAACGTCGCGGCTCCCAGCAGGGCAACCAGGCCGCCGGCAACGTAGTAGAAAAGCCCCAGCACCCGCGTTGCTTTCCTTGTCGCAGCCATCACACCCTCCACACAACAAGGGGCCCCGGACTGTTCGGCGGGCTCCCGCTCGGCCGGAGCGTCGCCTACCGTCATCCGCGTTCATCAGCGTTCATCCGCGTTCATCCGCGGTTTCTCTGCAGGCCCGGGTCCAGCCCGAAATCGAGCAGGCCCAGAAATGCGAAGACGAAACCGAAAGGCAGGTGTACGAGCAAGACCGCGAGGGGTGCCGTCGCTGGCCCGGCGATGCCCACCACGGCGAAGAAAGCGGCAAGCGGCAGCATCAGCACGGCGGCGACGATGCCCGGCCAATCAGGACGCCGTCGCCGCCGGCCGGTAGCCCGGCGCCTCACAATGATGACGCCGGCCTCCAGGGCAAGCACAACGACGAAAACCACCAGGTATAGCCCGTCCAGAAACCAGTACACTGCCCGGACCCGTGTGCTGAGCAACCAGGCGCATATCAGCAGCGCGTTCATCCCCGCGAAGACGGTCGCATCGAAGCTCATGCCCCACCGAGTCCCGCCGTCCCCCGACCCCGTCTCGGGCGCCTCGCGGCCGCCCGTCCGGCGCCCGCGCCAGCGCCCCGCCATGAGGGCCAGGAGCATCACCGTCAACGTGATCAGACCCACCGCGATGCCCACACCGGCATAGTGCAACGGGAGCCCGGCACCGCCCGGCCGCACATCCCACAACACCCATCCCCAACCCATCAGCCCGAGGGGCCAGTCCAGGTCCCAATCATCGTAGAAGTCGGGATACCACCCGGGAGCGTACGCAAACCAGCCTGCCGCCTCCACGAAAGCGACCGGCGGACGGAAGACGGCGTACAGGGCCCGGTCCACGCGGGGATTGGGGCTGAAGTAGACGTACTGCCCCACTCCGTCGGGCGGCGGTTCCATGAAATACGCCGAGTAGAACCGGGCACAAACGAGGAAGGCCGACAGGTACATCAGCACCGCCCACGCGAGCACCGCCAGCCACAGCCCCGACCTCTTGCTCAGCCGCCCCTTGCTCATAGTGCTCCTCAGGGCCAGAGGAAACTCCGTTCAGCAGTCGCCGGCGCCACGTTGAGAGTCCACACCCTCTCAGCAGCCGACCAACACCATCCGCAGCCGCTCGCCGTCATACCGCCGCACCTCTCATCAGCGTTCATCCGCGTTCATCCGCGGTTCCTCTGCCGTTCCGGCCGGGACGGCGCCGGCTATTCGTCCTTGGGGTAGTATCGCTCGATGGGGTAGTACTTCATCTCCGTGTCCAGGCTGCCACCGCCCCACAGGCCCCGCCCGGACGGGTCGAAGACCAGGGCCTCCCCGATCGGATAGTCCGAGACACGCACCTCGCCCAGCCGCTCGCCCGTCCTCGCGTCCCAGATAAAGACCTTCGCCTGGAACGATGCAGCGGCCACAAGCCGGCCGTCGGGCGAAACGGCGAGGGCCTGAAGCTGGTAGTCGTGCGGAACCCTACCCACCGGGAACACAAACAGACGGAACTGCGGTCGGTCCACCCACACGGTGTCGCCCGACAGCGTATCGTAGCAGGCCAGCCCCCCGATACCGGTGGCATATAGTTGCCGGCCGTCCGGCGAGAAGGCCAGCTGCCTTGGGCCTCTTCCCGTTCCCTTTAGACTCTCATACCAGAGGAGACTCTCCGCCTCGACATCCATCACTCCCAGAGAGGGATGCCCGGTCTCGCCGCCGAAGGCCAGCAGCTTGCCGTCCGGCGAGAACCTGAGTCTGCGCAGAGCCTGGCTGCTGAAGAACAGAGCCCCCCGCACCTGCGCCACCGGCTCCAGCGTCCCGCTGTCTGCAACCCGGATGAGGAACTGCTCGGTCTCTCCGTCACGCTCAGCCCATGCCACCAGCTTTCCGCACGGGGAGACTGTGAGCCCCTCGACCCGACCGATCGTGGCGCGCACAGAGCGCTCCCTCTCGGAGGTCTCCAGGTCCAGGACTGCGACCATCCTGATCACCCACCTCGTGCCCGGTTCCCTCACCCCCACGAAAAACCGGGACTCCGAGATTGGCCACACCCTGCCAAGGGGCCCCTCCCGGGGCAGTTCGAATGTCCGCTCAAGCGTCGGCGACTCCGTATCGCTTATCCTCCACACGCGCACTTCCCCCTCCGGTTCGTCCCAAACTTCACCAGCATTCATAATCGACATCGACACCAGGTGACGCCCACACACGACCCACGCATACTGAACCTTGCCTCCCGCCTCGAGAGTAACCGCCGGTCGGGCGCACGCTATGCCGGGAAACAGCAGCCCAAGGGCCGCCATCACGTGCACAATACTCGTTCCGTCTCGCATGACGTATCCTCCGTCAGGTGCCGGACGCACCAGTTCCGCTCCCCCCGACGCGCTCCAGTCCTCGCCCAGCACCGTCGCCGCCCCTTTCCGCTACGCTCAGGGCAGGCTCCGGCGCCACAGCGGGCGCGCTCCAGCACGGTCCCTTCCCCGCGCGTCCGGATGTGACCGGTGTCCAGCATGTTCGAGTGATAGCATCCCGCTTCCCATAAGTCAAGACTCTTTTCGCGCGAAAAAGCCGGCGAAAGAACGAACGGCTTGAACCGCCGAGGGTGCGGAGAACGCAGAGAAACGGCGGAGAAAGGAAGAACGGCAACGGCTTCTACCACGAAGCGCACGAAGAACACGAAGAACGACAAAGAAGAGTACAACGGCAAGAGGCAAAGGAGACCAGCAACGGCAACGGCGTTGGGCACAACGACGAAAGGCCTGAACCGCAGAGGACGCGGAGAGCGCAGAGAAAGGAGGAGACAGGCACGACGGCAACGGCAAGAGGCAAAGGAGACCAGCAACGGAAACGGCGAGGGGCACAGCGACGAAAGGCTTGAACCGCAGAGGGCGCGGAGAGCGCAGAGGAAGGAGGAGACAGGCACAACGGCAACGGCGCGGACCACTGAGGCGGCCACAAACGGCGATCGAGGGGTAATCGTCCTCGCCCTCCTTCTCGTCCTCGCCCTCGGACGCGACGGCAACGACAGAAACCGCAGAGGGGCAGAGGAACGGCGGGGAGAGGAAGAACGGCAACTACGCGGGGCCCAACGGCAGACGGAAGCACGGAGAACGGCAACGTCGGGGGCTTGAAATCCGGGCCGATAACGGGTACCCTTATGTATAGGCTCCCTGCGCAGCGGCGGAGCACGTGAGGCGCGGGGGGCAGCGGCCTGATACGACGGTTTTGCGAAACGAATCCATTTTGTCGTAAGCCGTTGTCGAAAAAAGGCTTGAACCGCAGAGACCGCGGAGGGCGCCGAGGAACGGCGGGGAAGGGAAGAACGGCAAACGGCTTCTACCACGAAGCGCACGAAGGACACGAAGGACAGCAAAGAAGAGCACAACGGCAACGGCAAGAGGCAAAGGCGACCAGCAACGACAACGGCTTCTTGCGCGAAGGGCTCGCAGAACACGAAGGACGGCGACTAACCACTACGACCACCACGGACACGACGAACGGCAACGAAGGGGAGAGGCACAACGGCAACGGCAAGAGGCAAAGGAGACCAGCAACGGTAAGGGCGAGGGGCACAGCGACGAAAGGGCTTGAACCGCAAATGCCGCGGAGAGCGCAGAGGAACGGCGGGGAAGGGAAGCGCCTGGGCGGGGTTCGAGGCCGGCTCAGCCGCTGAAGAAGACCGTGAGGGCTGCTATGGCGATGAGGACCAGGACGCCGATGAGGGCCACCACGAAGATGATCCAGATGGCGGAGTCCGGCCCGGCCGATGAGCCGGCCACCAGCGTGCTGCCCTCGTCGCTGGCGGGCGGGCGGTAGAGGGCGTGGTCGGCGGGGCTGAAGGGCGGCAGCGAGGAGGAACCGTTCGCGTCGGTGCCCCTTTCGTGGTCGTCGGCGGGCCTGGACGGCTCCTCGTCGTCGTCTACTTCCACGGAGATGCCGGCGCTGAGCCGTTCGAGCAACTTTACCAGCCGCACGTCCTCTTCGCTGGTGGTGAAGGTCTCCCGGAAGTCGAGCGCGGTGACGTCGTTACCCGACTGCAGGTTGTGCAGGTCCTCCTGCAGGGTCTCGTAGTCCTGGTAGCGGCGCTTGGCGGACTTGGCCATCATCTTGCAGATGACCTTGCTGACGGCGGCCGGCAGGTCGCGGCGGACTTTGTAGGGCGGCACCAGCGGTTCGGTCAGGTGACGTGTGACCACGTCCATGGGGTTGTCGCCGACGAAAGGCGGCCGGCCGGTGACCAGGTGGTAGAAGGTGGCTCCGAGCGAATAGATGTCGGCGCGCAGGTCAAGGCGGGCCGGGGAGCGGATCTGCTCCGGGCTCATGTAGTTGGGTGTGCCGACCGTGTGCAGTTCCTGCGTCAGGGCGGCCACGCCCTCAACGGCCAGCTTGGCCAGCCCCAGGTCCGTGACGCGGACGCGTCCGCTGCTGTCCAGCATGATGTTGCTGGGCTTGACGTCTCGGTGAATGATGTCCCGCTCGGCGGCGAAGGACAGCGCCTCGGTGGCCTGAAGGACGATGCCGGTCGCCTCGCGCCACGGCACCCCGTCGGAGTATTCGCTGAGCAGTTGCATGCAGTTGTGGCCGTCGACGTAGTCCATCACCATGAAGTGATAGCCGTCCTGGACGCCACAGTCTATGACCCTGACGATGTTCGGGTGTTCCAGGCGGGCGGCCATCTGGGCCTCGCGCAGGAAGCGTTCGGCAAACTCGGGACGGCTCTCGCTGAGCCGCTTGCGCAGCACTTTTACGGCCACCAGCATGCCCAGCCCCTCGTGCTTGGCCAGAAGCACTATTGCGGTGGCGCCCTGGCCGAGCTGGCGGATGACCTTGCACTTGCCGAACTTGCTGGGCAACCCCTGCCCCATCGCAGTCTCCATTCAAAGCGACGGCATTATAGGCAAACTGCGGGCCCAAAACAAACTGTCGCCCTGTGGCCGTCAGGCGCCTTGAAATCTGCGGAGCCGGTCGCCGCCGGAGTTCTTGCGCGTGAGTGCGTGCGTGTTTCCGCGGGTTGGGCGCAGGGCCGGCGGCGGGTATAATGGGACGCGGACGTCCCCCTCTTCCTTCCCTCAACATGGTGGCGGTGATGAAATCGGGTTCTGTCTCGCGCTCGGCGGCGGACGGGCAATGGCGACGGAAACTACGGAGAATGTGGAACATGCTGTGGAGATACCTGGCGGTTTTCTTGCTGGCTGCGGTGGGTTCGGCGGCCCTTGCCGACGGGGTCCAAGAGCCGGTCGCCCCGGAAGCGCCCGGCGGCGCGATGCGCGCCTGGGAACTGGTCGCCCGCTTCAGCGAGGAGCGGCATGACGTGACCGGGCTGGCGCGGCAGGTGCTGGAACTCTCGCCCGAGCAGGAGGATGAGCTGAACCGGATGGCCGGCCGCAGAAAGCTGGACGAGGCACGCCTGTTGGACGAACTGCGCCGGGACTATGCCGAGAGGGTGCGCGGCCTGCTGGATGAGCAGCAGCGGGCACGCTACGACCGCGTGATGGCCGCGCTGGACGAACTGACGGAAGAGGTCACCGGCGCGGGGCGGGAGTTCCTGGATGCGGTCGGCCTGGACGAGGAGGAACACCCGCTCGCGCCCGGGGAGCGCATCTCGCTGGCCGACCCCATGCGCTTCCTGGACGTGGACAGCGAGACGCGCGAGAGGCTGGTGCGCCTTCGCGCGCGCAAGCACAGGGCCCTGGCGGAAGCACTGGACGAAATGCCCGGCCTGGAGACGCTGGAAGACCCCGCCGCCTGGGAGCAGTATCGCGAGAAATACCGGGAACTGGAGCGGCGGGCCGAGCAGGAGTTCATTGACGAACTCGGGGAGATGCTCTCGCCCGAAGAGTTCGAGCAGTTCCACACGGTCGAGCAGGCCATCGCGCGCTACAGGGAACGCCTCCAGGCCGCCCAGCGGGAGGCGTTTGCCGTGCTGCACGAGACGCTGGGCTTCGACGAAGAGGACTGAGCTGAACGGGTGTAGTTGACCACAACGGCCACGACGGCAGCAGGTGTTGCGCTCCGTGGTCGGCACACAAGAGGGGGATGACGAGCGGAACTGTCCCGTCGCTCGGCGCGGCAAGCTCCGGCCGTTCTCTCCGTTCTCTGAGGTGACAAGAAGCGAGGACGACGAGGAGGACGCATGGGGAGTTGGCGGAGTCAGTAGTTGCCCTCGCGGCGCCAGATATCGAGCATCAGCTCGTAGCGCGCCAGGGGCAGACCGGTGTAGATGCAGTTGCTGGTGCCGAAGACGTAGCCCCCGCCCGGCATGCCATGCCGCAGGGCGTGGCGCGCGGACTCGACCACCTCCTGCTCGGTGCCGGTGTCCATGGCCGCGCAGCTCACGTTGCCTATCAGGCAGACGCGGTCTCCGCAGAGGCGCTTGACGTGGGCGATGTCCACGCCGCCCTGGGGGTCCAGGGAGTGGAGGGCGTGAGGGCGGGCGTCCACCAGTTGGTCAATGATGGGCATGATATTGCCGTCGGTGTGCTTGACGGTGTAGAAGCCCATCTCGCGGTAGCCCTCAATGAGACGGGCCAGGTAGGGGGCGACGAACTCGCCGAACTGGTCGGGGCTGAGGAAAGGGCCGGTGTTGAAGCAGTAGTCGGCGCAGAGTGCGAACCCGTCCAACCCGCCGGCCGCCCGTAGCTTCTGCGCCCTTTCGTGGGCGGCGTCCACGCGGCGCCGGGCCTCATCCTTCAGTTTGTCGGGCTCGTCGGCCAGCCGGGCGCAAAACTCCATCATCCGCCCGCCGCCGGGGATGCTGTAGGTGGCGTCGCCGTGGAGCATGAGGAAGTAGCGGTCACCGGACAGCTCGCGCACGTGGTGCACCAGCCGGATGCTCTCCTCCAGCGTGTTGGGGTTCGGGTGCAGCAGTATAGCGCTGTGCTCGTAGCGCCGGGCAGTCTCCACGTAGATGCCGGCCATGTCGCGGCGGTGCAGCTCCCGCTCCTTTTCCTCCATCTGGTCCCACTGGTCATAGCGCCGGTGGTTGGGGTGGACCTTGCCGAATGCCTCCATGGTCAGAAAGAAGACAAGCTCGAAGTGGGGCACGCGGCCCGTCAGCGGGCGCCGCTCCAGCGCCGTCCGGAACCGCTCTCGCGGGGTCATCTGCGGATTGGCCACCGGTTCTCTCCTGGTCAGGTGTCGCCGTATGGGCCGGGCTCAAGAGTCATCTTGCTCGGGCGTCCGGGGCAGGCGCAGCTCGGCGCCGTCGGCAAGCAGGGTCTCCTGCAGGCGTCCGCCGTCCAGGTCGCGCGGCTGCGCGCCCGTCAGGCAGCAGAGTGCCGCAGCCGTGCCCGCCGCCTGCCCGATGGCCATGATGGGCACCATGGCCCGGTGCGACTCGTAGGGCTGCTGCTCGCTGGAGATGCAGCGGCCCGCCACCAGCAGCCCGTCCCTGTCTTTCGGCACAAGGCAGCCGTAGGGGATGTCGTAGCCCTCGTGCTCCAGGTAACGGCGGTAGCCGTAGTAGTGGATGATGGGGCAGGAACTGATGGCCACCACGTCGTCGAACAGGCGGCCCTCCAGCGCGTCCTCGGCCGTCAGCTTGTATTCCCCTTCGACGAACCGCGTCTGGCGGATGCCCAGCAGGGGCGGGGTCTCAGCCACGGTGGCGTCGGCCAGTTCGGGATGTTCAGCCTGCTTCTTGGCGAAGTCGTCGAAAACGCGCAGGCGCGCCTCCACCTCGGCGGCCGAAAGCTCGTCTGCATTGGTGCCGTCAATGGGCTCCACGCCGGGGCCCCAGACGACGGCGCTCTCGCTGAAGTCACAGCGATAGGTGCCCTCAGGGCGGTCGGACCCGAACAGGATGCGGTACATGAGGGCGTCGTTGAGTCGGGGAGCCTCGTCGTGGCGAGTCTGCCAGAAGGGCACGCCGGCCCGCGCGGCCACGTCCGCATCGCCGCTGGCGTCCACCACCACGCGCCCCATCAGGGCACTGCGGCCGGACTTGTTTTCCACGATGACGCCGCGCACCCGCCCGTCCTGGACGATGCTGTCGCAGAAGACCGTGTGCAGCAGCAGGTCCACGCCGGCCTCGACGCACATCTTCATGGTCACGTACTTGAATTTCTCGGTGTCTATGGCGTAGCTGTAGGCCAGTTGGCCCGGCTCGGTGGGGTATTCCTTCTGGTCGTAGGGGCTCCTGCCGAGGCCGTCCATCTCCTTCAGCTCCAGGACGATCTCCTCGGCGATGCCGCGGACGGTCTGGGTCGCGTCCGGCTCCACCTGGTTGCGGAAGCCGTTGATGCAGGCCATCAGGGACGCAGTGGCCGTGCCGCCCAGGTAGCCGAACTTCTCCACCAGAACGGTCTCAGCTCCGTTTCGGGCGGAGGCGACGGCGGCGGCGAGCCCGGCCGGCCCGCCCCCCACCACGATGACGTCGGCGTCACGAGCGACCGGTATGTCGCGGGCGGGTTCATGATAGGTGTCCATATGTGTCTCCTGTAAATCTTGCAGTTCAACGGGCGCCGGGGGGTGTCCATCTTACCTTTCGTCTCCGCCGCCCACATGGCGCCTGCGCTGGCGCCCACCACGGTCGGAAACGGACAGGCACGGACGGCCTTTGCTGGCGCGTCAGCCCGTTCAGTAGATCAACCGGCGGAAATCGTGCACCCTGTGAAAAGTGATCATGTTGCCGTCGTGCGCGTTGCGGGCGCGCTCATCGCCGGAACGGCTCAGCACCACCAGATCGTCTCCGTCCACCGCCATCGAAGCGTAGTGGCGCGATGCCTTCTCAACGGGGCCCACGTCCACCAGGCCGGCGAAACACCAGTCCCACATGTTCCTGGAGAAGTGTAGCACCAGGCGGCGTCGTTCATTGTTCGGCAGGTTGAAGCGGTCCGCGGGCAGCTTTTCGGGGCGCGTCATACTGTCGGTGGCCTGAGTGCTGAGCAGCCAGTAGAGCTTTGTGGCGTCATCGCAGAGCACGTGGAATTTCATCTGCCCGCCCGGACAGGGCACGTAGAGCACCTTCTTGCCGGACGGGGCCCGGACGAAGTCGGTTTCCATCGCTCCCGTGCCCGGCTCCTCCCCGGTCTCGGTGACCTGGAGGATGCAGGCCATGTTGGTCAGGCCGGTATGAGCGCGCATCCACAGGTGGAAGGTCCTGCCCGTGGGGTCATGCCAGAAGTGATCTGGGTCTGTGAACCGCACGACGTTGGTCTCCAGCCAGCCGATCGGGGCGCACGAACGTCCGGGGGCGACATGCTCGGTCTCAGGGTAGTAGACGGGGTAGAACGGCACACCGAACCAGTCCAGTTCCCTGTCCGGCACGTTGTTGCAGAATGCCAGCTCCGAGGCGAAAGTCCAGCTTTCCTGCTGCGTCAGGTCGTCGCCGACCCGGGCGCGCATCAGCACCGGCGCATTTTCGCAGATGTTCCAGCCCCGACACTGCTGGCGGACGCGTCTTTCCATGACCAGATAGAGGCAGCCGTGGGCGTAATGCACGTTACAGGGCGCCTGGTGCCAGTCCTCCTCTTCGGTCAGCCTTGCCGGTTCCGACCAGGTCTCCCCGTCGTCATCGGAGCGGATGATCATCAGGTCGCCTGCCTGCCCCAGCACGTAGAGGCTCTGGCCCGCCGCAAACGGCCGGGCATGCAGGAAGGGGAACAGCGCACGGCGGTCCCACGTCCGTCCGCCGTCCTCCGAGGTGAAGACCCGGCCCTGCCAGGACCGATCCGCTCGTCCGCCCGGCGCCTTCGGTCCGGGAAGGGCGCACACACCCGGCCCGCCCCAGTCGGTGGTCGCCACGAGGCGCCCGGAGGGCAGCACCGTCAACCCCGGGCTGTAGCAATAGACCCGTTCCGGGTCAGGCGATTCGCAGAGTTTCACGAAATCCGGCGCGAGCGGCCTTACTTTCCAGTCGTCGATGTCCATCGGGCGCCTTCCTGTCTCACTATGATTCCGGCCGTGTGCGCTCCCTTTTCACACGATAGCACAAGGAGGGCAAGTGTAGTCGTGACGGCGCCCGCTCGTCAACACGCCCGCGCTCATATCGCACGGGATTCCTTACCTCGGGGCATCCGGAGAATTGCGACAGCCGGGGCAACGACGCTACAATAGCGTCCCAACAGAGGCCAACTTGCGGAGGCGGTGCTGTGACACGCGATAGAACGAGGGTGGCCGTCATAGGGGCCAGCGGCATCGGCAAGCACCACGCCAAGTGGTGGGCGGTCGAGGGGGCGGAGGTCTGCGCTTTCGCCGGCAGCAGCCCGGAGTCGGTGGCCAGCACCCAGGAGATGCTGCAGAACCTGTTCGGGTTCGATGGCACGGGCTACTCGGACGTGGACGATCTGTTGCGCGCGGAAAGGCCCGACATCGTGGACGTCTGCACGCCGCCCCGGCTGCACTCCGCCCACGTCGAGGCCGCCCTGAATGCCGGATGCGACGTGCTGTGCGAGAAGCCGTTCGTCTACGACGCGGGGGTGGCCGATGAAGAGTTGATGGTGCAGGCCCGAGGACTGGCGGAGAAGGCCGCCCGGGCCGGGCTGCGCCTCGGCCTCTGCTCCCAGTACCATGCGGCCGTGCGCTGCTGCCGCGAAATCCTGGCCGATCAGACCGGGGATGGATATGTGCGCACCTTCCGCGGGCACGTCGAATCCCCGGTGCGGGGACGGCCGCCCGATCCGCGCGGAACGTGGTTCGACCTGGCCCCCCACATGCTGGCGGCGGCGCAGGCGTTGGTCCCGGGCGCGGAGATGCCGCCGGATTCGGTGCGGACGTTCTTTTCCGGCTACCAGGCCTCGGCGCGTTTCCGCCTGGAGCGCAACGCCGCCCCCCTGGAGTGCCACGTAGTGACGGCCCGCACCCTGGGAGAGGCGGAGACCGGAAACGTGCGTGAGTTCGAGCTGGACGAGGCGCGGTTCCGCATCGAGGCCGGCACCGATGCCGACGGGCTCTACTGCGCCCGCCTCCAGACGCCATGGGGGGTCTTCCAGCGACCGGACATGCTGCGGCTGACCGTCCGGGAGTTCCTGGCCGGGCAGGTTGCGCTGGACGGGCCGGCGGCGGCCGCCAACCTCTCGTGGATGCTCCGGATTGCTCGGGCGGCTCCCTGAGGGCCAACCGGGGCCACCGACCGGGTCCTCAGTGGTCCGGCAGTTCCACGTCGGCCATCCGCAGCCCCTCGCCCACCGCCCTCAGGTTGGCGAACGGCGCGCCGTCGTAGTGGCCGATGGTGATGCCGTCCGCGCCGCACTCGGCCGAGATGACCACGCCGCGGCGGACCAGCTCGGGCGTCGCCTTCGGGCGGACGCCGATGGCGGACAGGAAAGGCATCTCCTCCCCCACGGCACGGCGCACGGACAGCAGCCACCGGCGTTTGTGCTCCAGGCGGGCCGCCTCGCCGCTCTGCTCGGAATAGTCGGAAGACCGGATCGAGTCCAGGTGCGGCCGCATCGCCCGCAGGTCCAGTCCGCTCAGTTCCTGCCGGCTGGTGATGTAGGCGTTAAGGCGCACGTCAACGCCCCGGCGCACCTCGTGGACGGCCTGATGCACCTCGGCGAAGAAGCGCGTCATCGAGCGGCAGCGGAAGCCCAGCCAGTTGAAAAGCTCCGGGTGCTCCAGCAGAACGGCCGTCTCGTCCGTGTTGGAGGCGCCGAGCAGGGCCCCCTCTTGGCGCTGGGCCAGCGTCGGCCGGGCGATGCTCTCAGCCAGGGGCAGCAGGGCCGCATGGCACGCCTCCAGGTCCAGGTCGTCGGAAGCGGCGGCCGCCCGGCAGTGCCCGCACCAGCAGCCCCCCAGCACGCTGCTCAGGACGCGCCTGGCCGCGTGCCCCGCGGGGGGGCCGCTCTGGAAGGGGATAAGGCATGTCTGGATGTAGTCCACGTCATAGTTGGCGGCCAGGTCGCAGAACAGGGCGCGGACGTAATCCCGCACGTCCGGGTTGTTGGGGCAGACGCACTTGCCCATCCTCTCCCCGAAGATGTCCTGCTGCACGCAGTCGCTCAGGTCGTCGGCGGCCCGCTCCGAGTCAATGACGGTGTGGGAGATCTCGACGCCCGTCTTGAGCCCGCGGGCGCGGACGGCCTCAACCAGCTCTTGCAGCCAGTCGGTATCCTTCAGGAACTCCCGGCCCGAGGTCTGCGGGACTATCCGGCCGTAGCGCGGCATCTCCGGCTGCCAGTAAGCGCGGCTGTCCTCGGGTACGTAAGTCTTGCGCACCGGGTTATGGGGGTAGAAGAAGTCCGTCAGGGGGCGCTTCTCATGGTGCATGAGGGCTATCAGGTAGACGGAGTTGCAAAGCGCCATCTCCTGGAGGTTGTCCAGAATGCGCTCGGTACCCTCATCGGCAAGGTCCCAGGGGTAAAGGCTGGCCGATATCTCTGAGAAAAACACACCGTCCTCCCTGCGAGGCCGTCCCGCTCAGACGTCCGGCTCGTCGATCTGGAACATCCGGCTCAGCCGGTCCTCGTCTATGTAGTAGTCCCAGTACTGGGTGGCGGACTCGATGTAGATATAGCCCCTGGCCAGGGCGCGCGAGTACTGGCTCTGGCTGAAACCCGCTTCCACCGCCTTGACCACGTCCATATCCTCCGGTTCGCCGCGCTGGATGGAGCGGGCCAGGCGGATGATGGGGTCCTTCGGGTTATAGAAGTTCGGCTCCTCGATGAAGCGGCGGACCTTCTGGGGGTCGGGTTTGGCATGGGCCTCGGCATAGCGCTGCAGGTCCACGCGGTAGGTCTGGCGCGTGGCGATAAGGCGGCTTATCCATCCCTCCACGTCGCCGTGGTCGGGGATGAAGGTGTGCAGCCCCAGCAGCGCCCGCTGCCACATGGCGCGGAACAGTTCCTCGACCTCGTCGGCGTCCAGCCCCTCGGCCCCGGGCATCTGCTCCAGGGTGGGCTCAAGCAGGTCCGCCGAGTAATGCTCCCGGCCTTCCCCGTAGACCTCCCTGAGCAGGAAGACATCGTGGTAGATGCTGCAGTCGGTGGGGGAAAGCTCGCAGTCGGGGTCGAGTCGGCGGAACAGGGGTTTCATCTGGCGGTCGGCCGCCCGGTGGCAGAGCCAACCCAGGGTGAAGGCCAGTTTGCGGGCGACGGCGTCGTCAAGCCTGCCGGCGGCCGCGCAGGCGTCGCGGAACCGGCTGATCAGCCCCACGGTGAACTCATCAGCCCCGCGGGCAATGCCGCCCAGGCGGGCGACGTCGCGGTGTTCGGAGAGGGCCTGCTTGAACTCCTCGCAGATGCCGGGAGCGTGGACGGCCAGTCGCGAGCAATCGTCGGTAATCGCTGTGTGCGTGATATTCTCAGACATGATGGTGTCTTCCAGTCAAAACGACCTGCCGAGGCGGGCTCACCGGGCGCGGATGGTGGCGCGCGCGGTGTAGCCGGGTCGGATATCGGGTGGGGTCTCCAGCAGGCGCAGCCTGACCCAGACGCGCGGGGCCTGCCCGGGGCTGCCCCCGTCCTCCTCCTCCATGCCGGTGCTGAACAGGGAGACCTGGGCCACCTCGGCGTCCACGTAGGTGCGGGAGCCGGTGAGAATCTCAACCTCCGCCGGCTGGCCGGTCCTGATGCGGCGGGCGTCCTCTTCGCGGACGTAGGTGTTGACCCAGTAACCCTTGCTGTCCTCGCGGACGAGGACGGCCGCCGAGCCGGCGGTCCAGTACTCGCCGACGTCGGGCTTGAAGCGCAGGACGGTGCCGGCGACTCTGCTGGTGACGTGGCGCTGCTGGAGGGCCTGGCGGCTCTGTTTCACTTCGCTGCGGGCTTTTTCGAGCTGGGCGCGCGCGGCGCGGGTCCTGGCCTCGGCCATGGCGACGTCCCCGCGGGCGGCCTCGGCCTGGCGGAGCTGGTTGCGGGCCTGTTCGAGTTCGATGCCGCGGATCTCTACCTCCGCCTGCAGGCTTCTGATCTCCTGTTCGGCGGCGCGGGCGAGACCGAGTTCCGCCAGGCGGGCCTGGAGGGACTGGTGGGTCTGCTCCAGTTCCTCGGGCGTGGCTCCGGCGCGCAGGCGCTTCAGGTCGGCCCGCGCCTCGCGCACCCTGTTGCGCTGGGTGGTGAGCTGGGTCTGCCTGGTCATGAGGATGAACTCGGAGTCAATGCCTTCCCCGACGAGCTGCTCGGACTGCCGGACTTCGAGGGCGTAGAGCTCCTGGAGCGCTTCGGCGGCGGCGAGCCGCGCTTCGGCCGCCTCGACAAGTTCCTCCCTGGTGCCGCGTTCCAGGCTCCGGAGTTCGGCGCGGGTCTGCTCAACCAGGGCCTGGGCCCGTTTCTGTTCGTCCTCACTCCTGGAGCGGGCCAGAGCGAGTTCCGCCTCGGCGCGGGCCAGGGCGGCTCTGGCGACCCGCACGCGCCCCTGCGCCGCGGCGATCTCCGCTTCCACGCGGACGGCCGTCAGTTCCTGCTCGGTTTCCGACTGGCTGAGCAGGGCCTGCTGTATCTGCTCCTCGGCCAGCGCGGCCTCCAGCCGCGCCCTCTGGTCGGCGTCCTCGAGGCGGAACAGAACGTCGTCGGGCTCGACAGTTTCGCCCTCGGTGACGCAGACCTCCATGACGATGCCCGAGACCTCCGGGGCGCGGCGGATGACCGAGGCATAGACCCGGGCGTCGTAGGTGCGCACGTGCGCCCAGGACCAGTGGAGGAAGTAGCCGACGGTGGCCAGGATGATGATCAGCACGGCGACGCCTCCGACGATGAGCCGTCGGCGCCACGGGCTCTCGGTCTTCGGCGGCTCCGCGCCACGGGATTGGCGTCTCAGTTCGTAGTTGACTGCGGGGGTATCGTTCTCTTTGGCGACCATAGTTGGGCAGCAGTGTTTCCGGAAGGGAAAGGAAAACCGGGGCCGGCGGCGCCCGGCGGGCTGTTCACTCCGGCCTGTCTTTGGCTACGTCTCGCTGTGGACGAGCATCTGGCTGCGCGCATCCAGGCGGGCAGTATCCTCAATTTCGAATCGGTTTCCGTCGGCATCCGTGATCATGTAGCGACGGCCGGGAAGGCGCCGGATGTGCTCCCTGTCCACCACCTCGAAGGCGGCGTAGCCGCGGTCGGTCATCACGCTCCAGTGGCTCACCCCCATGGTCTCGGTGATGGAGTCCACGCGCGTGATCTTCGCCACGTAGTACATCTTCTCCAGCGCTTCCTTCAGCACATACCGACTATCTTTGTCCAGATGGTCCGGATGCGCAAGCAGAAGCACCTCTTTGCCGTCTTCGTCCAGGAAACTCACGTAGTCCGTCTTGCCGGACAGGGGGAAGCACTGCACGGGGCGGACGTTCTCGAACTGCGCATCGCCGACGCTGAGGTGGAGCCGCTGGAATGAGTCCACCCACACGCGCACCCCGTCCGGCGGAATGGCGCCGGCCCGGTTCTGCCGGGGCCCTTCGGCCAGCCTCGTGCGTTCTGCTGTCGAATCTTCGGACATTCCGTCCCGTCCCTTTACCACGCTTGTATCTTGGAAAGCTCGGATTGAAGCTCGCAGAGGCGGCTGTAAAGGCCGCCGGAGTGGACAAGGTCCTCGTGCGTGCCCATCTCCACCAGCCGGCCCCGTTCCAGCACGATCAGGCGGTTCGCCTTGCGCAAGGTCGACAGCCTGTGGGCTATGGCGAAGGTCGTGCGGTTCTGCACCAGCCGCTCGATGGCGGTCTGGATCATCATCTCCGTCTCGGTGTCCACCGAGGCGGTAGCTTCGTCGAGGATGAGGATGCGCGGGTCGCGCAGCACGGCCCGTGCGATGGAGACGCGCTGGCGCTCGCCGCCCGAGAGCGTCTGGCCCCTCTCGCCGATGACGGTGTCGTAGCCGTCCGGCATGTTGACGATGAAGTTGTGGCAGTTGGCGGCGCGAGCGGCGGCGATTATCTCGTCGGGCGAGGCATTCGGGTTCGCGTAAGCGATGTTTTCCCAGATTGTCCCGTGGAACAGGTAGGGTTCCTGCAGGACCACGCCCATCTGCTCCCGGTAGGGCCAGATGGCCAGGTCGCGGATGTCGTGCCCATCAATCAGTATGGCGCCGCTGCTGACGTCGTAGAAGCGCGACAGAAGGTGCACCAGGGTGCTTTTGCCGGCGCCGCTGGGGCCGACCAGGCCGACCATCTCGCCCGCTTCCACCTTGAACGAGATGTCCTGGAGGGCGTACTTGCCGGGTTCGTAGGAGAAGGAGACGTTCCGAAACTCGACCTCTCCCTGCACGGGGTCCAGCACGAGGGCGTCCGGCTGCTGGACCGGCTCCGGCTCGCTGTCAAGTATCTCGAAGACGCGCTCGGCCGAGGTCACGCAGTGCTGGAGCCGATGGTTTATGCGGCCGAACTGCTGGATGGGCATGTAGAACTGCCAGAGGTAGCCGGTGAAGGCGATGAGGGTGCCCAGGGTCGTCTGCCCCTGCAGGACGCGCCAGCCGCCGACGCCGAAGATGAGGATGGAGCCGAGGCCGGTCATCAGCCCCAGGAAGGGGAAGAAACCGCTCGCCAGCTTCACGGCGCGCATCTCCTGGCCGAACAACTCCGCGCTGCGCCGGGCGAACCGGTCGGACTCGCGGGGCTCCTGGGCGAAAGACTTCACCACCCGGATGCCCGGTATCGTGTCCGCCAGCAGCTCGTGCAGCCCCGCCATGCGCCGCCAGATGCGGTGGTAGAGCAGGTGGATGTGATGCCCGAAAAGCACCGTGGTGGCGGCTATGATGGGCACCGGCGCCAAAGCGAACAGAAACAGCACCGGGTCCAGAAGCAGCAGGATGCTGGCGATAAAGATCATGGTCGTGATGTTGACCAGTATCTCCTGGAAGCCCTCGGCGATGAAGTATTGCAGCCGCTGGAGGTCACCCGTGATGCGGGACATGATCTGGCCCGTCTGCCGCTGGTTGTAATAGGAAAGCGGCAGAAGCTGCAGGTGATCATAAAGGTGCACGCGCAGGTCGAAGAGCACCTTGTTGCCCAGCCACTCGAGCGTGAAGGTCCGGAAGGTGGTCACAACCGCCCGGGCCAGGTAAACGCCGGTCAGCAAAGCGACCACCACGGCGAACAGGCTCAGGTTGTTCTGCCCGATGACGTCGTCCACGAGCACCTTGGTCAGATACGGCGGCACGACCGCCAGGGCCGTCATCGTGAGCGTCAGCGCCAGCCCCACCAGGGCGTATCCCTTGTAGGGGAGCACGTGGGAGAAGAGGCGCACCAGGATGCGGCGTCGGTCGCTGCAGTGGATGCAGGGGTCGCCCGCCCGTCGCAAGGCCCGGCCGCAGTGGGGGCAGCGGTGCGCCACGCGCCGGGGCGGCAGGGGCGGTATGCGGTCCACCTCGTCGCCCGCCTTGTGCTTTTCGATGGCTTCCTTGAGGCGATGGCACAGGTCGGAGGCTTCCTGGTGGGAGCCGCGCGAGAACCGGACCACCTCGTGCGCCCTGTCCGGCCCGGTCACCAGCAGGGCGCTGGAGCCGACATATTCCCTCACCGCCGCGTCCTCGATGTGTCGCAGCGGCATCTCGAAAGGCATCTCGGCCTTGTCGGGCGCCCCGTCGGAGGACAGCACCATCAGGCGGCGATTCGTCAGAAACGCCCACCGCTCGCCGAAACCGCCGTCCGGCAGGATGTCGGCGTAGAGGCAGCAGGCGACCTCCTCATCCGCCTGGAGGACGCGGTGCACCCAGGCAGCGACATCCGGTGGAAGCATACGCAGCGGAGTTCCTCCGGCCGGGTGCTCCATCTCGATGTCAGCAAAATGGTCCATGGTTATCCTTGCGCCCCGCCGCCGAGAGCACGCAGACGGCGTCAATCACGAAAAAAGCCCCAAAGGATAACCTCCATTTTCCCCTTAATCAAGCTGTTTGTCCAGAAACGCGCCGTTGGGGCGGAAATCCGGGGCGCGGGGCCTTCCATCGCGTCACATCCTCAGAAGCGGACGTCGAAGCCCGCCATGAGCGACCGCCCGGGCATCGGGTAGGCGGGCCGATGCTCGTAAGTCTCGTCGAAGATGTTCTCCACGGCGGCGTACACCGTAGCCTGGACGTTGCCGTCGGCCGGCAGCACATCATAAGACACTTTGCCGTTGAACAGCCAGTAGGAGTCCACCTCGCCCTCGGGGCCGGGGAAGCGCGGATTGAGGGTGAAGACGTCCGAGACGTACTGCCCGTCAACGTTCACGCGCCAGCGGGGATGGGGCATCCAACTGACACCGCCGGTGAAGGACCGCCGGGGAGCGTAGGGGAGCTCACGCGGCTCGATGGTGGTCAGCCAGGTGGCCCCCAGAAATGCGTTCCAGTCGGCGGCGGGGGTGATGTCGAAAGAGACCTCGACGCCCTCGGTTTTGAACTCGCCGATATTCTGGAAGGCCGGCGGGGGCGGCGGCGGAGCGACGAACACGAGCCGGTCCTGCCCGTCATTGATGAAGCCGACGATGTTACCTTTGAGCCAGGGGGCGAAGCGGTGGCCCAGCCCGAGCTGGAAGTGGTCCACCGTCTCCGGCTTCAGCTCCCTCCAGGCGTCTCCGGTGTTCCAGAACATCTCGCTCTGGACCACGGCGTAGACGCCGGGGTAGTTGAAACCGCGCGCGTAGCTGGCGTGCAGTTCCGTCTCGCCGCGGCCGACCACGACGCCCGCCTGCGGCCCCCAGAGGTTGCGGAACTCGTTGTGGTGCGTCCAGCGGGTGCCGGCCGAGGGGGTGACGTGCCAGTCGTCGGGGTCCCCGAACGTCTGGCTGAAAGCAAGATGCGGGCCGAACAGGCGGAACGTCTTTTTCGTGTCGTCCAGCCTGGCGCCGGACAGGTCTCTGTTGATGAACTCCCCGCCGATGTAGTCCAGATCGGCGCCGACTACCAGCTCGCCGCCTTCCCAGGGCCAGATGGTCTGGCTGGCGCGCATTCCGTAGTTGTCCCACTCGGTGTCGGAGTCGCCGTCCTCCTCGCGCCAGTTGATGGAGCCGTCGTGCCAGTAGAGCTTGACTTCGCCCTCGCCCTCCTCGGTACGGTTCGCCAGGGTGAAGACATAGAGGAAGTCATCCACATTGAACCGCTCACGTTCGGGTGTCGGTTCGCCCACAGGGCCGGGGTCTTCCGCCCAACTGTCGGTCCCCATCACCATCAGGCTCGCGTCCCAGACGTCGGAAAGCTCATAGCCCAGGCGGGCCATGTAGCTCTGCATCTGGCCGGCGGAGTGCGGCCGGTGCCCCCGGGATCTCTTGAAGGACTGCGCCAGGAAGTAGTCCCACCGGTCCACCTTGCCCCCGTGTTCGAAGCTCTGGGTCCAGGTGCTGTGGGTGCCGTATCCGGCCCTGAGGCGCGTCTCGAAGCCCGGTAACGTGCGTCTTCTGGGGATCAGGTCAAACGCCGCGAAGGACGCGTTGCCCAGGAATACCGGCTCGGCGCTCTTGCGGATATCAATGCGTTCGGCCAGGTCCACCGGCAGGGTGTCCAGCAGCGGGTGCGTCCAGACGCCGACCGTCTTCGGCACGCCGTCCACCAGCGTCTGGATCTCGGCTCCCGGGCGGGCGCCGCCCATGCCGCGTATGAACACCGCCCCGCCCTCGCGGCCGCCGAAGCTGCCCACGCGGTTGAAGCGCGATATCGTAACCCCCGGCACACGCCGCACGGCGGAGGCGAAGTCCTCCGCTCCCAGCGCTTCTATCTGTTCGGCCGTTACGCTGGAGACCTGCGTCCCGTAGCGCGTGGTCACAGTGGGTTCGACTACGGGCGATGCCAGCACGCGCACCTCCCCCAGTTCGATGACTTCAACCGGCTCGTCGGCAGGTGCTGCGGGGGCAGGGGGGGCCTCCTCAGCGGCGGCCGGAACCGGGGCTCCGGTGAGAGACCACAGCAAACCCACAACGAAAACGACCCTCGACAGGCAAGCAGAACGGCTCATGGTGCGTCTCCTCGCAGGAGCAGAGTTGGGTGTGTTTTGTCGTATGGCGCTCCGGTGCGGCTACCTGAGCCGGTACACTACGGGCACCACGGCAGTCAGTGCGTCCTCCTCGATAGCCTCCGGGAAGGGATCAAACGGTGCGGCGCGGCGCACCGTCTCGGTGGCCGCATCGTCCAGGGCGGCGTGGCCGGAGGGACCGATCGTCTCGATGCCCCGGACTTCGCCGTTCGACAGGATGGTGAAGCGCACCCGGACAGTGCCCTCCTGCCGTCGTCGGCGGGCGGGCACGGGATAGAACCGTGTGCGCTGCACGCGGGCCAGCACCTCCTCCAGGTATCGGGTGCGGGCCTGGTCACGTTCCCCGTGCGTCGGTTCACGGGCGCCGGGGTCGGCGCGGGAACCCTTAGAAGGCGCGGGGGCCGTCCGGGGGGCGGAGGCGGCGGGAGCGGCGGGCGCCGAGGGCTGTTGCTCCCGGGGCGCAGGCTCGTCCCGCATGTCCGCCTCCTGCGCGGCGGGCTCGCTCGGCTCCGGCTCCGGCCCGGGCTCGGCCAGCGTGGCCGCCATGGTTCGCTTCTGCAGGGAGTTCCAGGCGTCGGCCAGCGTCTCAGAGGCGGCCTTGACTCGTCGCCTGGCCTCGACCGCCGGACGCTCGAAGTCCGGACGTGGGATTTCCAGCCGGGGAAGCGGGAGCGGAGCCGACGTGTTGGTTTCCGTATCGGGTTGCGCCGCGGATTCCTTGACTTCGGGCGCAGGCTCCGACGGTTCCTCAGCCTCCGGCACGTCATCCTCGGCCGCCTCAGGAGCGGCGGCTGACTCCACCACGCCCAGCACCACGAGTTCCAGACTCCGGCCCGTGCCGCTATGCTCGGGGGGTTCCAGGGGCAGCGCATGCAGCACGGCCGCATGGGCAACTATGCTGATGGTCAGAGCCAGCATCAGGTCCCTGCTCACTGCCGCCGCTCCTTTTCCGAGCCGGCCTGCACGGGGGTTCGGATAGCACCAATCGAGAAATCGTAGCACGGGCGGACAGGAAAGCCAGCCCGTGTAACACGAATAGCGAAATCGTAACAACCCGGCGGGCCGCTGTCAAATGCCAACGGTTCCCCCTGCGAGTGGCCCTCGACATGAGGTTCAGGCTATCGGGCGGGTGGCCGCAACCCCGGGCGCTCCCTGGAGGGGAGCAAGCGAGCCTGGAAGAACGAAACGTGGTTTCTCCCTGTGCGTCTGGCGGCGGGGCCGCCAAAGTGTTTGCTGCAGATGAATCCCAACAGCGACAACGACGCAGAGTCCTCGCGCTCGGCCTCCGGGCAGGCCGGGCTGTAGAGCTTCAAAAGCCATCTCAGGCGCAAAGGCCTGAGGCTGACCGAGCAGCGGCCCGGCATCGTCGAGGTGCTCCTGTATCGGGGCGGCCACTTCGACGCCGAGCAGTTGCACCACGAACTCCGGCGGGCTGGGCACGGCCGTGGACGCCCTCCTGGTCGGCTTTCTGCGCAAGGACGTGAGCGTCGCCAGGCTGGCCCCCCTGGGGCTGAGCCCGCGTCCGAGCCGTCATCTGCGGCTTCAGTTCCGGCCGCCCTGGGCGTGTAGCACCGGCTGCTACGGGGCGGGCCTCAGGCGGCGCAGGGCGTCCTCGATCTCCCCGCTGAAGACGATGGGGCCGCCTTCCCGGCAGCGGGGCAGCAGTGCGGCGTAAGGCGCCAGCAGCGCGTCCTCAAGGTCTGCCAGGTTCGTGCGCTCGCGGGCGGAGATGCGGACCACGGGGCCGCCGGCCGCCGGGCTGTCGGGCGGCGGCCCCTCCAGCAGGTCTGTCTTGTTCAGCACGGTGATGAGCCGGGCCTCAGGCCGCATGGGCGGGATGAGGCCGGCGTCGGCTCCCCGCCTCACGTCGAAGACGGCGAGGGCGACCTCGCACTGCCGGGCCAGGGCCCGGGCCCGCTCGACGGCGAGGCGCTCCACTTCGTCGGCGGTCTCGCCTATGCCCGCCGCATCCATTATGCGGAAGGGGACCCCCCGGACGGAGACGACCTCCGAGACGATGTCGCGCGTGGTGCCGGGCTCCTCGTGGACGATGACGCGCTCCTGCTCGAAGAGGGCGTTGAAGAGCGTGGACTTGCCCGCGTTGGGGGGGCCTATCAGGGCCACGCGGGGCGCCTCCAGCAGGGCCCGACCCAGGGGGGCCGTCTCCAGGAGGGCGTCCAACCGCCGCACGGCCTCAGCGGCCTGGTCGTGTTCCAGCAGGCCCGCTATGCGCTCGGCCTCGTCGGCCAGGGCGCCTCGGGCCTGGTGCAGCAGCATCAGCACGGTCAGCCTGGTGGGCGCGTGCGGCAGGGCGGCCAGGGCGCGGCGGCGGATGCCCTCGCGGGACAGGGGCGGCCCGGCGGGAGGGGCGAGGTCGGCCCGGCGGGCCCCGGCTTCAATCAGGCGGTCCAGCACCGCGCGCACCGCCATGACGCCGCCGTGGCAGTTGACCTCGTACCAGGGCCCGGGAGGGGCGGGTGCGTCGGGCTCCACGCGGGCCAGAATGACTTCGTCCAGCACCCGCCCGTCGCGGCGGATGGTGCCGTGGGCCATCATGCCGGGCTCGAGTTCGGCGGCGGCGCGGCGCGTGCCGCCGAAGACGCGTCCCAGCACGCGCATGGCGCCCGGCCCGCGCAAGGCGATGATGCCGATGCCGCCCTCGCCCGGCGACGTCAGAAGGATGGCCTGTGGCGTATCAGGGCTCATGGGCGGGCAGGGGCAGCTTGACGGAAACAAGGTTATTCTATACCATTCACGCGGTGCGGTCCATGCCGCGTGGAAGGGTTTTCGTCACTGCGGGAGCTGACATGCGATGATCGTCATACTGCGCAGAGGGGCCACGGAAGAGCAGGTCAACCGTGTCGTCACGGGTATCGAGGAGGCCGGCTTCGGCGCGCACATATCGCGCGGGGAGGAGCGCACCATCGTCGGCGCCATCGGCACCAGCCCGGAGATGCGGCCGCACCTGATGGAGAAATTCACCGGGATGCCTTTCGTGGACCGCGTGGTGCCGGTGCTGAAGCCCTACAAGCTGGTCAGCGCGGAGGCCCGGCCGGAGCCGACGGTCGTGGAGGTTGGCGACGTGCCTGTAGGGCCGGGCACCTTCACGGTGATAGCCGGCCCCTGCGCCGTCGAGAGCGAGGAGCAGTTGATCGAGGACGCGCGCGCCGTTCGGCAGGCCGGGGCGCGGCTGCTGCGGGGCGGCGCCTTCAAGCCGCGCACTTCGCCTTACGACTTCCAGGGGCTGGGTGAGGAAGGGCTGAAGCTGCTGGCGGCGGCGGGGGCGGAGACAGGTATGCCGGTGGTGACCGAGGCCCGCTCTCCGGACCACGTCGAGCTGGTGGCGCGCTATGCCGACGCCATCCAGGTGGGCGCGCGCAACATGCAGAACTTCGACCTGCTGACCGAGGCCGGCCGCAGCCGTCTGCCCGTCGTGCTGAAGCGCGGCTTCTCCTCCACGGTCGAGGAGTGGATGAAAGCGGCCGAATACGTCGCCAGCGTGGGCAACCTCAACATCATCCTCTGCGAGCGGGGCGTGAGGACGTACGAGCCGGCCGTGCGCTTCACGCAGGACCTGGCCATCGTGCCGGTGGTGCGGGAGCTGTCTCACCTGCCCATCATCGTTGACCCCTCCCATGCCAGTGGCAACAGGGCCCTGGTGCCGGCGGTCTGCCGGGCGGCCGTCGCCATAGGCGCCGACGGGCTGCTGGTGGAGGTGCATCCGGACCCGGACGGGGCGCTGTGCGACCCCGCCCAGCAGCTGAGCCCCGGCCAGTTCGCCGACGTCATGGAGCAGGTGTGCAAGGTCGCCTCCGTGATGGGCCGCGCCGTCTGAGGCGGCGGCCTCAGTTCGCCGCGACTCCTGGAAAGGGCCGTTATGCTGGAAGCCTACCGTCGCGAGGAATTGCCCAACGGTCTGCGCGTGGTGGGGGTGGAGAACCCCGCCCTGCACTCGTTCGTCTGCTCGGCCTACATCCACGCCGGCGCGCGGTTCGAGCCCCCCGAGCAGACCGGCCTGAGCCACTTCCTCGAGCACATGCTGATGCAAGGGTCGGAGAACTTCCCGACCTTCAACCACATAATGCGGCGCGTGGAGGACCTGGGCGGCATCGTCTCCGGCCAGACCCACCCCGAGCACATGAAGATCACCTTTGGCGTGCATCGCAAGCACTGGCGGCGCGTTATGGAGGTGGCCAGCGACGTCATCCTGCGCCCGAAGTTCGACCCGGAGGAAATCGAGCAGGAGAAGTCCATCATCACCCAGGAGATATCCCGCCACCGGGACCCCGGCGGGCGTAACATCAGCGTGTACGAGCTGGCCTACGAGCTTCTGCTGAAAGAGAAGCCGGACGAGGCGGGCATCCGGGGCCGTCCGGACATCATGGCCACGTTCGACGCCGAGATGGTTCGCAGCCATTACAACCGTTTCTTCGTGCCGAGCAACATGGTGCTCTGCCTGGCGGGCGGGTTCGACTTCGATGAAGTGGTGGGGGAGATGGACGCTTACTTCGGCGCCATGGAGCCGGAGGGGGAGGCCCCGCCTCTGCCGGGCGTGCAGGTGGCCAGCCGGCGCGCCCGCGCGTTCTATCGCGAGACCGAGGCTCTGCCCATGGTCGAGTCCCTGCTCTGCTACCATGCCTTCCCGATGGGAGACGAGCGTTTCGATGCGCTGCGCGCCGTGAGCCAGATGCTGGGCGGCGGGCTGACCTCGCGGCTTTTCTCACGCGTGCGGGAGGAGCGGGGGCTGGTCTACGAGATAGAGAGCTACCTGAAGCCTTTCTCCGACGTCGGGGCCCTTGACCTTTACATCGCGGCGGACGCCGGCAACCTGGTGCCGGCCCTGGAGGCCACCCTCCAGGTCGTGCAGGAGGTGGTGGAGGCCAACTTCGGGGAGGACGAGCTGAACCGTTACAAAGAAAGCGCGCGCTGCGGCATGGAGATACTCTGCGACCACGCCGGGAGGCTGACCGACTGGTTCGGCAGGCAGGAGCTTTTCCAGGGCGTTGACCAGGTGGTGACGCCCAAGGAATACACCCGGCGGCAGGAGGCCTTGACACTGGAGCATATCGGCGAGGTGGCGGCCGCGGTGCTCAGCCCGGAAGGAGCGAACCTGGCCGTGGCCGGCCCGTTCGGAGACGAGCAGCGGCGCAGCCTGCGCCGGATCTTCCCAGCCGAAGAAGTCGAGTACACCGAACCGGAGCAAGGGGCATGAGACTCTACCGAATTCAAGGGGAGGCGAGTGATGAACCGTTGGGGCAAAGCAATCCTCACCGTCAGTCTGCTGCTTATCTTGTGCGTGTGTGATTCACAGGGAGAACCCGTGGCAGTGAACGGAGAACGAACAGAACTGCCCGCCCCCTCGCTGGAGGGCGAGGTCAGCGTGGAGGAAGCCGTCGGCCGGCGGCGCAGCCGGCGGGAGTTCACCGACCGGTCGCTCACCCTGGAGCAACTCGGCCAGATCCTGTGGGCCGCCCAGGGCATCACGGACGAGACCCGCGGTTTTCGGGCCTCCCCGTCGGCCGGAGCCACCTATCCCATGTTCCTCTACGTCGCCGTGGGCGAGGGCGGGGTGAGCGGCCTGCAGGCGGGCGTCTACCGCTACGAGCCGGACCAGCACGCGCTTACGGCCGTCCTGGAGGGCGACGTGCGGGCAAGCGCCGCCAGAGCCGCCCTGGGGCAGACGTTTGTCGCGCAGGCGCCGGTCTGCTTCCTGATGGCGGCCGACTACGAGCGCACCGCCGGGCGCTACGGCGACCGTGCCGAGCGCTACGTGCACATGGAGGTCGGCCACATCGGCCAGAACATCTATCTGCAGGCCGAGGCGCTGGAGCTCGGCACGGTGGCCGTCGGCGCCTTCCGCGACGATGCGCTCGGTCGGGTCTTCGGCCTGCCGGAAGACCAGGATGCCCTCTACCTGATGCCCGTCGGCCACCCCCGCTGAGGGGCCCCCGACTGTTGCGCGGGGGGGCGGCAAATCCGTAGAATAAGATGGCGAGTCGTTTCACCGCGACACGCTGCCATCGGCTGCATGCCCCTCCCTATCTATCCGGGAGCAGACCACCTGCGGAGGCGAGTGATGGACAAAAGCAACGGGGTTGACGCCCCGACCCTCTTCGGCGAGATCGGCCTGACCTATGACGACTACGTGCTGCTGCCGGGGTATGTGAACTGCGGCTTGGGGGACGTCTCCCTGGAGACCGAACTCGCCCGGGACCTGAGGATCAAGACGCCGCTGGTCAGCTCTCCGATGGACACGGTGACCGAGAGCAAGATGGCCATCAACATGGCCTTGCTGGGCGGCATCGGCATCATCCACTGCAACAACTCCGTCGAAGAGCAGGCCGAGGAAGTCCGGCGGACCAAGCGCTTCGAGAACGGCTTCATCATGGACCCGGTCGTGCTCTCGCCCAAGGACCGCATCGCGGACGTGGACCGCATAAAGGACGAGCACGGCTTCAGCGGAATCCCCATCACCGAGAACGGACGGGTCGGCGGCAGGCTGGTCGGCATCGTCAGCCAGCGGGACATCGACTTCGAGCCGGACCGCAGCCGGCCCCTGCACGAGGTGATGACCACGGAACTGGTGACCGCTCCTTTCGGCATCACCCTGGAAGAGGGCAACCGCATCCTGAAGGAGAGCAAGAAGGGCAAGCTCCCCATCGTGGACGAGGACTATAACCTGGTCTGCCTGATGAGCCGCTCGGACCTGCGCAAGAACCAGGACTTCCCCCTGGCCAGCAAGGACGCCGGCAAGCAACTGCTGGTGGGGGCCGCCATCAGCACGCACAGCGAGGACCGCGACCGGCTGGCGGCCCTGGCCGAGGCCGGCGTGGATGTGGTCGTCTTCGACAGCGCCCAGGGCCACTCCGTTTACCAGATAGAGATGCTGAAGTGGGCGCGGGGGCGGTTTCCGGACATTCGATTGGTGGCCGGCAACGTTGTAACCGAACAGCAATGCGTGGCTCTGATCGAGGCCGGCGCCGACGCGCTGCGCATCGGGATGGGGTCGGGCTCTATATGCATCACGCAGGAGACCGTGGCGGTGGGCCGCTCGCAGGGCAGCGCCGTCTATCACTGCGCGCGGACCGCCCGGGAGCACGGCCTGCCGGTCATCGCCGACGGCGGCGTTACCAGCATAGGCAACATCGCCAAGGCCCTCGCCGTCGGCGCCTCCACGGTGATGCTGGGGTCGCTGCTGGCCGGCACGGACGAGGCGCCGGGAGAGTACTTCTACGAGGGCGGGGTGCGCGTGAAGCGATACCGCGGCATGGGCTCGCAGGAGGCGATGGAGGCCCGGGGCGGGCACCGATACCTCGAACAGGAGGAGTCCATCCACCTGGCCCAGGGTGTCAGCGGCACGGTGGTGGATAAGGGCTCGATCATAGATTACGTGCCCTACTTGATGCAGGGAGTGCGCCACGCGCTGCAGGACGTGGGCGTGGCGTCCGTCACGGAATTGCACGAGGCGATGCGGGAGGGCAGGCTGCGGTTCGAGCGGCGCACGCCCTCGGCCCGCGCGGAAGGCGGCGTGCACAGCCTCCACTCCTTCCAGGAGCCGCATCGCTGGAGCCGTTCACAGAGGTAGGCACCCTTCACGCGAACGCCGGCCCCGCGCAAGCGGGGGGAGTCGAACGTGTTCAGACGACGGGTCATATTCCTTCTTGCCGTCTTCGGCCTCTTCTCGGTTGTTCTGATGGCCCGCCTGGCGCAGGTGCAGCTTGCCTGGCACGACCGCTTCGAGCGCGCCCGCTACACCCGCACCGGGGGCAACCGACCCGTCGAGACCGTGCGGGGTGGCATCTACACGCGCTGGGGCACCCCGCTCGTGCGGGAGGTCCCCTCCTTCGACCTGGCTGTTTACTACGACCGCTTGCCCGAGCGCGAGTGGAAGGAGCCCGTGGCCCGGTTGACCGGCCGGAGCCTGATGCAACTCGAAGAGCGGGCCGGCCAGATCACGCGGCGGGTCGAGCGCATCCGCCGCGCCGTGCAGCGGAACACCGGCATGGAGCACGTGCGTGTGGTGGAGCAGAACGAGGCCCACCGCGTGGTGGCCAACGTCCCTGCCGAGGTGGCGGCGGCCGTGAGGGCCGCCCCGGAACGCTTTCCCGGAGTGGTGGTGCTGGAGAGTGCCCGCCGCGAATACCCCAACGGCGAGCTGGCCCCCCACGTCGTCGGCCAGGTAGGCGTGATGACGCCTCAGAGGTGGGAAGAGGTTCGGAGTGAGGGCCGCGCCTGGACGATGGCCGAGCCGGTCTCCGAGATCGGAGCCCGCTACCGGCAGGATGACCGCTTCGGCCGCAGCGGCGTCGAGCGGGAGTTCGAATCGCTGCTGCGCGGGCGGCGTGGCTATGTCATCAACCGGTTGGTCTTCCACATCCTCAAGGTGGAGGAGGAGTCCACCGAGGAACCGCCCGAGCCGGGGCTTGACG
Source organism: Candidatus Brocadiaceae bacterium (assembly GCA_003551305.1). Classification (GTDB taxonomy): domain Bacteria; phylum Planctomycetota; class Brocadiia; order SM23-32; family SM23-32; genus B1Sed10-231. Next base: position 3,075 of record PUMJ01000267.1, on the reverse strand, counting down.
TTTACCTGACCCTCCGGGAGGACTTCCAGCGGGCCGCCAACGAGGCCCTGCGCCGGGCCGCCGAGGACGAGGAACTCGAGTTCCGGCAGGGGGCTCTGGTCATTCTGGACGTGCGCACGGGGGCGGTGCTGGCGGCGGCCACGTATCCGGGCTACGATGCCGCCACCTACGGGCAGGACATAGGAGGGTTGGCTTCGGACCCGCGCAGCCCGCTTCTTTACCGCCCCACGGGCGCCGCCCTGCCCAGCGGGTCGGTCTATAAGATCATCACCGCCATAGCCGCCCTGGAAGAGGGCGCCGTCAGCCCGACAACCTCTTTGCGGTGCGAGGGTTCGGCGACTTTCCAGGGGCGCACGTTCCGCTGCCTGGCGCGATGGGGGCACGGCAGCCTGGCGCTCGTGCCCGCCATCGAGGATTCGTGCAACGTTTATTTCTACCGCGCCGGCCTGGCGGCGGGCGGTGAGGCCCTGGCACGGTGGGGGAGGGCCTTCGGACTGGGCGCGCCCACGGGGGTGGACCTGCCGTTCGAGCGCGCCGGCCAGGTGCCGCTGGCGAACGCCACCTTCGAGGTCATCAACCTCTCCATCGGGCAGGGCCGCCTGCTGGTCACCCCCCTGCAGGTGGCCAATATGATGGCCGCCATTGCCAACGGGGGCCGGCTGAACACGCCGCACTTCTTCAGCCACGCGAGCCGGCCCAATGGTGAGACCGTGAAGGTCCACCAGCCGCGGAACCAGCGGATCCCGGTCAGCGCCGGGACGCTGGACGCCGTGCGGCAGGGCATGCGTCGCGCCGTGGCGTCCGGCACGGCCCGGGACGCCGGGCTGGAGCCCTTCCAGGCGGCGGGCAAGACCGGCACCGCCGAGCTCGGCCCCTCGGGCCTCTACCACGCGTGGTTCGCCGGATACGCCCCCCACAGCGACCCGAAGGTGGCCTTCGCGGTCGTCAACGAACGGACCTCCGGCCACGGCAGCAGCCACGCCGCCCCCATCATCGGCTACGCGCTGGAGGACATCTGGGACCAGGTCCTGGAACTGCCTTGACGGGCCGGCGCCAGCCCCCCGGCGAGCGCCATCCCGACGTCCTGTCGCCAACCGCGCCGTGGTTTCAACCGCGCCGTGGTTTCAACCGCGCCGTGGTTCTAACCGCGCCGTGCATAAGGGGGCTTGCATTGCCTTCGACACTGGGCTAACCTGTGCGGCCTTGTTCGCACCTCACCCGGGAGGCCGATCATGCAGAAAGTCAGAGTCGGGTTCGTCGGCGTCGGCACCATGGGCCAGATGGCGCATCTGCGCAATTACGCCACCCTGGATGGCTGCGCGGTGGTCGCCCTGGCCGACCCGCGCCGCGAGACGGCCGCGCGGGTGGCCGCCCGCTACGGCGTGGCGAGCGTCTACCCCGACCACCGGGCCATGCTCGAGGCGGAAGACCTCGACGGCGTGGTGGCCGTGCTGCCGTTCAATCGCCACGCGGCCGTGCTGCCGGAGCTCTACGGCCGCACGCCCTGCCTGTTCACCGAGAAGCCCCTGGCCGTCAGCGTGGGGGCCGGCCGGCGGCTGGCCCGGGCCGCCGGGGAGGCCGGCTGCGTCCACATGGTCGGCTATCATAAGCGTTCCGATCCCGCCACCGAGCACGCTGTCGCCGTGCTGGAAGGCTGGCGCCGCAGCGGGCGCATGGGCGCGCTGCGCTACGTGCGCATCACCATGCCGCCGGGCGACTGGATCCAGGGCGGGTTCCGGGGCCTGATTGACGCGGACGACGCCAGGCCCACCGGCGAGACCGAACCGAGCCCTGACGATCTGCCGGCCGAACATGCCGGCGAATACGTGGGTTTCGTTAACTACTACATCCACCAGGTCAACCTGTTGCGGCACCTGCTGGGTGAGCCGTATCGCGTCACGCACGCAGACCCCGCCGGGGTGCTCCTTGTGGCCGAGGGGGACTCCGGCGCGGCCGGCGTCATCGAAATGGCGCCGTACCGCACCAGCCGGACCTGGGAGGAGTCCGCCCTGGTGGCCTTCGAGCGGGCCTACCTGCGACTGGAACTGCCCCCGCCCATGGCCGTCAATCGCCCGGGGACCGTGGAAGTCTATACCGACCCGGAGGACGGCGAGCCCGAACGACGCCGCCCCGCCCTGCCCGCCGAGGACGCCATGCGGCGGCAGGCCATGAACTTCCTGGCCGTCTGCCGGGGCGAGGCCCCGCCGCCGTGCGACGCGGCCGAGGCCGTCGGCGACCTGGTGGTCGCCCGTGACTACATCCGCGCTCGCTTTACCAATGACCGAGACTGAACGAGGAGTTCCCGATGCCGCCCCTGAAGTTCGAGAAGACGCTGATTGCCGACGAGAGATACGAAGCGGCCGCCGTCTTCGACGTGGACAACAACGGCGTGCCGGATGTCGTCAGCGGCGCTTACTGGTATCCCGGCCCCGACTTTGACCGCAAGTGCCGCGTCGGCCCTGTGGCCGCGCACGGGGAATACTTCGACCAGTTCGCCGTCATCCCCCTGGACGTCGACGGGGACGGCTACGTGGACTTCGTCACCGGCGGGTGGTTCGGCAATACGGTGCGCTGGTGCCGGAACCCCGGCGGCGACCCGGAGGCCGAATGGACCGAGCACGTCATCGCGGAGGTGGGCAACGTGGAAGCGGTGCTGGCCTGTGACCTGGACGGGGACGGGGTCGTCGAGATAGTGCCCAACACGCCGAACGGCCCCCAGCGCGTCTACAAGCTGGAAACGGACGAGGAGGGCCGGGGGCAGGGCGAGTTTCGGGAGTACGTGATAGCCGATGCCCCCACCGGCCACGGGCTCGGCTTCGGCGACATCAGCGGCGACGGCCTGCCGGACATCGTCCTGCAGGACGGCTGGCTGCAGGCGCCCGAGAACACCCCGGAGGGGGAGTGGGTGTTCCACCCCGATTTCAACCTCGGCTCGGCAAGCTGTCCCGTCATCGTGGCCGACGTCAACGGCGACGGTCTGAACGACCTGATCGTCGGGCAGTCGCACGGCTACGGGCTGGACTGGTGGGAGCAGCGCATGAGGCGCGGACGGCGGCGCTGGCACCGCCACCCCAT